>NZ_JBFTPF010000020.1:0-106405 GCF_056398345.1 Paenibacillus sp. 01T442 | reverse complement strand
TTGATGCGTTGCTCATCATAAAGGATATTGCTTTTCATACATTTCATTCCCCCTCACCGATATTGTACCTTATTGCATATTGATGACTCCAATCCAATTAGGGGGCTTCAGAGTAAATGCTCTGAATTAACTGGAGGAAATCCAGCTATTTGGATTTTGAGGGGATTTTCCCAAGAATTAGCTGTACAAAATACAGTTAATCGATGCAAGTAGCGGATAAGCAAAGGAATTTCATATCATCGAGCCACGCAACAGGTTCGGATTTCGAGCTAAAATACCAGGCTTTACAACTTTGTATTTGCTGTTATTTACCGTTCACTTTGGCGCATGCAAGCTCCGCCTGTCGCACACGCTAAGCTCGAAAGGTGTGAGCGATACTGAGCAAAATCATAGCTATTTTACTCATGTTTGGCTTCAGCTGGGTAGGATCTTCATCTGCACTTGCAGTAGACGCCAACCAACATGGCAATGGCGGTCAGACCGTAAGGGCGCCTATACAGGACCCCTCTTATGCCAAGTGGAGCCGTCTTGCTTTTCACGAAGCTGGTAAGGTGTACACGTTGCTAGATTACAAATATATCGGAAAGTCCAACGTGGCACCAGGTGTCGTACAACAGCAGTTCCGCTTCTGGGTCAAAAAGAATGGCGCTGAATTCCCACTCATCGTCTCCATTCGTTATGATCCCGTTACAGAAAAGGTATTTACCATTCTTATGGAGCAAGAAAATAGAGGGACTCTACGGATTCTATGAATCTGTAGGCGTCCCTCTTCTTTTATGCTGATTAAGCTTCATCTTCTCTTCTGTGCCTTGATTGGTTGCCGCGAAAATCACTTCATGCTGAATCTCATCCGGCAAGTATTGTTGTCGTACGAAATGCCCTGGGTAATTATGCGGATACATATAGCCTTTATGACCGAGCTTTTCCGCACCTTTGTAGTGTGTATCACGCAGATGCAGCGGAACTTCCGCTGATTTCACCCGCTCCATCAACTCCTGTGCACGCATGATGGCGAGCGGGATCGAGTTGGACTTCGGACTTTCCACAGCGAATAAAATTGCCTGGGAAATGATGTACTTCGATTCCGGCCAGCCGATCTTATGGTAGGCATCCATCGCCGTAACCGACTGAACCATCGCCTGCGGATTGGCGAGTCCGATATCTTCACTGCAAGCGACGATGAGACGCCGCAAGAAGGTCATAGGATCCATGCCGAGCTTCTCGACGGCATAGAGGAACCAGAACAGCGCGGCGTCGCTAGAGCCGCGCACGCTCTTGTGAAAGGCGGACAAGACGTCATACTGCGTCGACTCGTCCGCTTTCACGATCGGGCGGCGGATCGACTCCTCCGCCACCTCGCGCGTGATATGAACCGTGCCGTCCGGTTCAGGTGAAGTCGTCAGCGCTGCGAGTTCCAGCGCGTTCAGGGATCGGCGGATGTCGCCATTGGCCATCTGCCCGATATGCTGCAGCGCCTCCTCGTCCACGTGGAGGCGCATGAAGCCGAGCCCCTTCACGGGATCGGCGATCGCTCTTCGCATAGCGATGAGCGCATGCTCCGCCGTGAGCGGCTCGAGCTGAAACAGCGTCGAGCGCGACAAGAGGGCCCCGTTCACATGGTGAAAGGGGTTCTCTGTGGTCGCCCCGATGAAGATGAGGATGCCCTGCTCCACAGCAGGAAGCAGCGCATCCTGCCGCGAGGTGTTGAAGCGATGTACTTCGTCCAGAAACAGCGTCGTTTTACGCCCGTACATCGCTTTAGTGCTTTTGGCCAGCTCAATGATTTCACGAACATCCTTCACGGAAGCATCCACTGCATTGAGCTTCATAAATTCGCCTTGGGTCCGATTAGCGATAATGTTCGCTAACGTCGTCTTCCCTGTCCCTGGAGGTCCGTAGAGAAGAATCGAAGTCACTTGATCAGCTTCAATCGCCCGTCGGAGGAGCTTGCCTTTGCCGACAATTTGTTCTTGGCCGATATATTCATCCAATGTCGTTGGCCGCATCCGGTCGGCGAGCAGCTTGCCCACTGGATCTTGGGATGACGCATATGTAAACAAATCCATGATTAGTTTCCTTTACTTGGTGCTAAAAGTTGGTCTGTCCATTATACCTTGCCTGGATTGGCATGTCATGTCTAGTCAAATAAAAAACTCCTTCCAATGCGAAAAAAGGGACACCCATTTTCACGGGCATCCCTCATTGCTAAGATTACTTCTTCCCACCAATCGCAAGCAAATCCTTCACAGCTGCACTCACCATGATAAGCCCCGCTACAGGAGGTACAAAAGAATTACTCGCAGGCGGCTGCTGCGCCTTACGTCTATCAGGTGCATCTGCAGGCACGATTTGCTCTGTAACGTCTTCCCGTGGCTTCATTGGCTCTTCCATCGAGAATACGACCTTCACGCCCTTCTTGATGCCTTCCTTGCGCAATCGTTGACGAATCACGCGGGCGATCGGATCCATACTTGTCTTCGAAATATCAGCAATTCTAAATTGCGTAGGGTCCATTTTATTGGCTGCACCCATACAAGAAATCATCGGAATTTTGCGTTCAAGACATTGCTTGATCAGATGAATCTTGTAGGAAATCGTATCACTTGCGTCGAGTACATAGTCGATCGGATAAGCGAATACTTGCTCATACGTTTCTTCTGTATAGAACATCCGGAGAGAAATAACGTCACACTCGGGGTTTATCAAAAGGATACGGTCTCTCATCAGATCAGCCTTAGGCTGACCTACAGTTGTCGTAAGCGCATGGATCTGACGGTTAATATTCGTGATATCGACAACATCCTTGTCGATTAGAATTAAGCGTCCAACGCCAGATCTTGCCAAAGCTTCAGCCGCTATGGAGCCGACACCGCCAATACCGAGTACAACAACGGTACTATTTTTCATTATTTCTAGACCCTCAGGTCCAATCGATAGTTCAGTGCGCGAAAATTGGTGAAGCATGGGAACACTTCCTCTTCAAAGTTCTTAGGCTTTCGCAGCAGGCTGCTTAAGCGCTAAGCGAATCGATAGTTGTTCTAGTTGTTTGTCGTCAACAGTTCCCGGAGCGTCCATCAACAAGTCTGTTGCGCTAGCTGTTTTCGGGAATGCGATCGTTTCTCTCAGGTTCGTACGGCCTGTGATTAACATTACCAAGCGGTCAAATCCGAAGGCAAAGCCACCGTGTGGAGGCGTACCGTATTCAAATGCTTCCAGCAAGAAGCCGAATTGTTCATACGCTTCTTCTTTGGAGAAACCTAGCGCTGTGAACATTTTCTCTTGCACATCACGTTGGTAAATCCGCATGGATCCGCCGCCTACTTCGTAACCATTCAAGACAAGATCGTAAGCTTGCGCACGAATTTGACCTGGATCTGTATCGAAGAAATGAATGTCCTCTTCGTTCGGACGAGTGAACGGGTGATGTTCAGCCACATAGCGTTTCGCGTCTTCATCATACCCAAGAAGTGGGAAGTCTACGACCCAAGCATATTTGAATACGGAATCATCGATAAGACCTAGTTGACGACCGATTTTCAGACGAAGGTTACCTAGCACATCAGCAACGACTTTCTTTTTATCCGCAGAGAATAGAAGTAGATCTCCCTCTTCTGCGCCCAAACGCTCGGTCAACGCTGCGATTTCAGCTTCGTTGAAGAATTTCACGATAGGCCCTTTGAATTCGCCGTCTTTCACTTGAATCCAAGCAAGACCTTTCGCGCCGTAACGGGCTGCGAATGGAAGAAGATCGTCGATCTCTTTACGACTCCAAGTCCCACAGCCTTTGGCATTAAGAGCTTTAACCTGACCGCCACCGTTCACTACGCTCGCGAATACTTGAACACCGGAAGTGGACACGATATCGGATACATCTTTCAACTCAAGGTCGAAACGAAGGTCCGGCTTATCGGATCCGTATTTCGCCATTGCATCCGCATGGGTAATCCGTTGGAACGGACGCTCGATTGTAACGTTAGCTGTTTCTTGCATCAATTTCACAACAAGCTCTTCGAGAATATCAAGAAGCTGATCTTGAGATAGGAAGGAAGTCTCGATGTCGACTTGTGTGAACTCAGGCTGACGGTCTGCACGAAGATCTTCGTCGCGGAAACAACGAGCGATTTGGTAGTAACGCTCAAGACCACTAACCATCAACAATTGCTTAAAGATTTGTGGGGATTGTGGAAGTGCAAAGAACTCACCAKGGTGCACGCGGCTTGGTACCAAGTAATCACGAGCGCCTTCTGGTGTACTTTTTGTCAAAATCGGTGTTTCCACATCAATGAAGCCTTGAGAGTCCAAGAAATTACGGAACACGTTGGATGCTTTGGAACGCAGCATCAACGTACGTTGCATTTCCGGACGACGTAGGTCAAGGTAACGATATTTCAAACGAACCGCTTCATCCACTTCCACGCCATCTTCGATGAAGAACGGAGGTGTTTTCGCTGCGTTCATGATTTCAATATCGGTTACTTGAATTTCGATTTCACCTGTCGGGATGTTTTTGTTCACTGTTTCAGCATCACGTTCTACGACTTTCCCTTTAACTGCAAGCACGTATTCATTACGTGCACGGTCTGCAATCGCCAATGCGTCGCCAGAGAAATCCGGGTTAAACACCGTTTGTATTAAGCCACTGCGATCGCGTAGGTCGATGAAAAGAAGGCCGCCAAAGTCGCGTCTTACTTGCACCCACCCATTAAGTATTACCGTTTCGCCTACATGGGCTTTTGTTAGCTGCCCACAATGATGTGTTTTGAGCATCATGATTGTTATTTCCTCCTCGTAGTGTCCATATTGGTGTAGTTGTTTATTCGAATAGTGTCTTTGCAGCGTTTGAAGCAAGATCCACTAAACTTAGCGTGATTTGATTTCCTGTTTCCATCTTCTTCAGCGTAATTTCGCCGCGTGCCAACTCATCGTCACCAAGAATCGCCACATAAGTAGCTTGGAAACGATCAGCGGACTTCATTTGAGCCTTCATCTTACGGCCCTGATAGTCCTTCTCTGCTTTTAAACCTTGAACTCTAAGCTGGTGCAGAAGTTTTGTAACTTCTTTCTCCGCGGCTTCACCTAGACCAATCAAGTACACATCAAGCGGCTCAGGCTTCGGAATTTCAACCCCTTGCGCTTGCAATACGAGAAGAATACGCTCTAGACCAAGTCCTAAACCTACACCTGGTTGATCTGTACCATGTCCACCGATCTGTTCGACTAGACCATTGTAGCGTCCGCCTCCACCAATCGTGTCGATCGCACCGATACCTGCTGCCTTATATTCAAACGCAGTGTGCGTGTAGTAATCCAGACCACGCACAAGACGAGGGTTAATACGGAATGGAATCTCCATCGCTGTTAAGTGCTCTTGTACCTGTGCAAAGTGAGTGCTGCACTCTTCATCCAAGAACTCCAGGATGTCAGGTGCGCCTACACCATGCTTTTGATCGATTTTGCAATCGAGAATACGCATTGGATTACGGTCGTAGCGCGACTGACAATCCTTACATAGCTGATCCTTCACTGGAGCAAAGAAAGCCTGCAACTGTTCACGATAAGCCGTTCTAACCGCAGGTGTGCCCACGGAGTTAACCTCCACGGTTACCTCTTTGAGTCCAATCTCTTTATAGAACGTGTAGCCAAGCGCGATCACTTCTGCATCAATGCTTGGATCCACGGAGCCGAAAGCTTCAATACCGAACTGGTGAAACTGGCGGTATCTCCCCGCTTGCGGCTGTTCATAGCGGAACATAGGTCCCACATAAAACAACTTTGTCAGATCAGGGATACCATACAGTTTGTTTTCCACATACGCTCTAACGACCCCCGCCGTACCTTCAGGGCRAAGTGTCATGCTGCGGTCACCTTTATCCAGAAAGGTATACATTTCTTTTTCGACGATATCTGTTGTTTCTCCAACCCCGCGCGAAAAAAGCTCAGTACTCTCGAAAATTGGCGAACGGATTTCTTTGTAATTAAAACGTTGACACAAGTCTCTCGCTTTGGACTCTAGGTACTGCCATTTCTCCACCTCGCCTGGAAGCAGATCTTGTGTACCTTTCGGCTTCTGAATACTCATCGAAGTAACCTCCCTTTTTCTCTACTTACATGCCTTTCTAAAAGCAAAAAATCCCCCATCCCCGACTTACGTCAGGGACGAGAGATTTGATTAACAAATTCACCCGTGGTACCACCCACATTCAGCATGCTATGTTGCTTGCTTACGCAATCAAACACATCTTGCTCTTTGCGGTTAACGCCCGCTATTCGCACAACTACTACTTAGCACATTAACTCATGGCTGTTCCCAGTTGGTCCTCGGGGAGGTCTGTTCATTCACTCATCATGGGAAGCTTGCAGCCTAGGCTTCCTTCTCTGTACATGTGGGGGCGAATTACTGTGTCCCTTCAATGGATCACATTCGTATGGAATTACATTATGGTTATTGTAAACATTGGTAAGGGCAAAGTCAAGAGACAACCATACTTACTATGCGCCCTCAACCTATATTTAGTTAAAAGTGTCCGCCCATTTCTGTACTTCATCCATAACAGGCTGAAGTCCTTTCCCTTTAGGCGTTAATTCATACTCAATCCGTACCGGCGTCTCTGGATAAACATGTCGAATAATAATCTCGGCAGCCTCGAGCTCCTTGAATCTTTCTGAGAGCATGCGATCACTCATACTTGGGATTAATACGGAGATATCTTTAAACCGCTTAGGCCCGGATAGCAATACATTCACGATAAGTCCTGTCCAACGTTTTCCCAGAAGTTCGAATGCATGCTCGAATTTGGGACATAGTTGATCATTTTCCATCTTAATCATCTCCTTCGAGTTCTTGCCGATTACGGCACCAACCACTTCTGTAATAACTATTTTAACATAGTCGCTTGACAAAAGTAAGTGCTTCGTAATAATATACTAACATAAAGTAAGTTGTTAAACAAAATATATCAATAGAGGAGATGTTAGTATGGCATTAGGACTTCTTATTATTCGTTTGGTGATTGGGTTAACGATGGCGGCACATGGTACACAGAAATTGTTTGGTTGGTTCGGTGGTTATGGACCCAAAGGTACAGGCGGATTCTTCGAATCCATCGGGATCAAACCAGGTGTCATGATGGCGGTTGTTGCTGGTTTAATCGAATTAGGTGGCGGTCTGCTCTTCGCCGCTGGTTTATGGACTGAAGTTGGCGCAGCTCTTATTATTATTACAATGATCATGGCTATTATTAAAGTTCATGGCAAAAACGGCTACTGGGTAACTTCCAATGGATTTGAATATAATTTAGCTTTACTAGTCATTGCGCTTGGCGTTGCCTTAATCGGTGCTGGTGACTATTCCATAGATGCACTTATGTAATAAATAAATTCGTAAACCGTCCAGCTTAGACTGTGGCGGTTTTTCTTTGTATACAAAGAAAATAGCCTGCAGCACGGGGCAGCAGGCTTTCAAAGTTTATATTTTAAAGGGGGTCGACTATTAGTATATCCCTCCTAGATTAAAGGAACATGAAGCTCGTATTACAATTTGATTACACCAAAATATCGTTTACTTTCAAGCATTTTCATTTCGTTTCATTCGTATATTCAGGCTATTTTCACATATACATGTACAACAAGGCGGATGGCCTTGAATATAACATCTGGAGGCTGTAACAATGACACTACAAAACGAGTTTCAAGAGGAACGTCAAGATCTCGTGGTGCTTTTCTCTGAAGAATCCGAAACCGAAGCCGAAACTGCTGACGATGAAGTAGCTAACGAAGAAGCAGCCGAAGAAGAGGCCATTGAAGAGTTAGATACGGATGCTGAAGAATCGGAAGAAGAAGCGGCTGATGAGGAAGAAGCAGAAGCTGAGGAATCAGAGGAAGCTGAAAGCGAAGAATCCGCAGACGAGGAGGCAGAAGCTGCCGACGAAGAAGAATCAGAGGAATCCGCTGAAGCAGAAGCGGACGAAGAAGCTGCCGAGGAAGACTAAGAAATGTAACCGTCATCATCTTTACACTCATCGCCAACTACAAACTAAGAGCCTTACAGCCACATCTCCTGCGGCAATAAGGCTCTTTATTGATGTAGGCTAAGGCTTACCTGTCAAACCAATCTTAACGTCACGAATCATCATGTACATGTCTGCATTGGTCAGTTTTTGCTTATCTGCAATGCCATTAATCGTAGTTGCTGTTAGCAGTTTCCCCTCAACGAGCTTCGCTTGCGCTTCAGCAGCCGTGCCCTTAATGCCAAGTGCTTGCGTGAAGGTATAGCTAGCTTGCTCGAGAGTCAACGGAATTTTGTCCGCACTGTCCATCTTCGCGATGGCTTGGTTAACATCGCCTACAAATGCATCCGGCTTCATCTTCCTTGCGCCACCAACCACATTGACCATTCTCTTCGGATTGGCCGCGTCGTCTAGACGGAAGTTATTATCATAAGCACCAGATGCCAATCCAAGCATCATTGCCGTTTTCAAACCTTCGAATGACTTATGTTCCATAAATGGCTGAGGTTTAATGGTCATCGGCTGAACTTCCATGCCTTGCTTGTTCAACTGAGCCTGCAGCTTCGCTATCATGTCCTTGGATGCAGAAATCTGACGGAACGTCATATTCTCTGCTTTCGCCAAACTCACCGCAGCTCCAGCTGCCTCACCCTCTGCCATGCCCGTCGGCATAACACGAGCACTTCCATGTGGCAGTGTATCATAACTTGCCGCTCTGCCTACAACGAGTAAACCATCAATCTTCTGTGGAACGATACTGCGGAATGGAATTGCGTATTGTTTCGGCTTACACACGACATTACCTGAGTCTGTAGGCGCTATACGCTGGATATCAACGGGATAAGATCCGAAGCCAATGCGATCCCACTGATCTGCATTTGTACAAACATCGACGATACTCAATCGGTATTCACCCTGCATATGTCGGGTCTCCCTCACATAAAGCTCGGGTGCTGAACCATCGAGCTCAACGGTTGAGAATTCCGGGAACGTTTTCTGCATATAAGCAACAATATTCGGCAGTTCCTTCTTCCCAATGTCGAATGCTTCTTGAACCGACTTCGGATCAAAGGTGTCTACGCCAAAAATCTGTAAGGCATTAATTAACACCGTATTGTTATTTTGCCTCCCCATATTGAGGCCTCTCATTTTGGCTCTATCCTTGTTAAGTGCAGGATAATTGCTCATTTCACTGTATCCAAATACACTCACATCTGTAACACCCGTACCCGAATTGTCATCCCCATTCAAACGGTTGGCCATCAATTTCCATACTTCAGGTGTGACATTCTTCAATCGAAACGCCAGTGTGACGGCCATTTTCGATTTTGGATCTCCGATATCCTCATGTCCCATGGTAAAAGGAACCCCTGCTGCTGCTGCGAAGTCACCATCTTGTGTCGCATCAATGACGGACGCGGCTTTGACAACTTGCGTACTGCCATTCTCAAGTGTGATCGTCGCCCCCTGCACCGCATTTTTATTTTGCGATAGCAGCGGATCAATTTTCTTCGTTTTCATCAAGACATCGATATTCTTTTCATTCTTTACGGCATCGTAGAAGGCATTGGCCGCTGTATTCACATCGAAGGAATCGCCTTCCGTTTTGGCATACCATTCCGAGAAATACCCTTTATTCCATACATCATCCTTGCCGAGCAACGTTTTGCTCGTGGAATAATTCATGTCCAAGGAGTTAATCCAGCCGAGCGTCATCAATCCGCCAAAGATCTCACGATCCCGACCATCAACAAGCAGCGTGCTTAATCCATTCCGAGCTGACGAAACCGCTGCGGCAATGCCCTCCGGGTCCGTACCAATTACAATGACATCATAGGCTTCTTTCGCCTTTTTTACCGATTTCACTTCTTCAAGGGCTTGTTGCTGATCACTATGTCCTTTGGCGCCGTTCTTATGGTGATTATATTGATAGTACATGGCGGCTGTTGCAGCAACCAGCGTAAGTACAATCAATACTACCATTAACCATAGCCAACCTCTGGATGTGGATTTGTTACGATTTGAATTTGCCATTACGACTTTAAGCACCCACCTTATCTCCTGCATGTCTTACAATAATTMCATAGGCTAGTTTACCACAATTTGATGGAGGAGAGAAATTCTACCTTTGGTACAAATAAAACCACGCAGGGCTGGTGAACAGCACACACGTGGTTTTATGAATTACCGGAACGATTTCTTTGGGATACTCTTCATTTTTTCCTGATCAGAAGTGAATTCTGCACTGATTTCAACATCCGCAAAGGCATTTCCTTGACTCATCCGCTCAGCCATAGAGGAATGGAACAATTGCTGTATCGGGGCAGTCATCATCTTTTCTTTGATGGATTGACGCATCTGTAGGCTCCTAACCGCTAGTTTATACTTGTCTAGTATAACCAGTGACTAGGCTGCCTATCCTGAATCCTTCGCCCAAGTAGCTTATTTGCTATCGATCATCAAGGTAACAGGTCCCCAATTCGTCAGGGAAACATCCATCATTTCACCAAATGCACCCGTTTCAACTTGTAACCCCTGCTCTCTGAGCATTCTGTTGAATTCCTGATACAATGGTTCTGCTTGTTCTGGCCTCGCTGCTGACATGAAATTAGGCCGCTTGCCTTTGCGACAATCCCCATATAGCGTAAATTGTGACACTGACAAAATGGCTCCCCCTGTCTCAAGGACAGACAAATTCATTTTACCTGTTTCGTCTTCAAAAATTCGAAGCCCGGCCACTTTATCCGCAAGATACTTCGCATCTTGTTCGGTGTCTTCATGGGTRATGCCAACCAACAGCATAAGCCCCTGCTCAATGCGACCGATCGTTTGATTATTGAACGTTACTTCCGCGCTCTTACAACGTTGAACAACAACTCTCATCGTTCCTAAATCCCCTTACTAGCTAGGTCTGCATAATCCTTTGAACGGAATAAATATCTTTGACGCGTTTTATTTTTTCGACAACAGATTGAAGATGATCAATATTTTTTATCAAAATCGTCATATGAATCGTCGCCATTTTGTTCTTATCGGAACGCCCAGAAACAGCTGAGATCATCGTCTTGCTCTCGGATACAGCTTGCAGCACTTCATTTAAGAAGCCGCGGCGATCATGGCCTGTAATCTCAATTTCCACATTGAAATTAGACTCAACAGCCTCTGCCCAATCCACTTCAATTACCCGTTCTTCCTCGCCCATACTCGTCGGAATGTTCGTGCAGTCCGAGCGATGAACAGAAACACCGCGTCCTCGAGTAATATAGCCAATAATGAAATCCCCTGGAACTGGATTGCAGCAACGAGCGAATCGGACTAGCAAGTTATCTACACCTTTGACGCGTACACCGTTTGTAGGACGGCTTTTGCGCTCCGTGGATGGGGGTGCTTTGACCTCTTTCACTTCACTGCTCAGCTTAATAATCTGAGCTTCTTCCGCTTCCTTACGCAGCTTCTCCGTTAGCTTGGTACATATTTGCGCTGCCGTAATGCCACCAAAGCCAACCGCAGAGAGCATGTCTTCAATATCGCTAAAATTAAACTTCTTCGCCGCTTCCAGCATTTTATCATCGCTCATTAAGGTCGGAGGATCGATGGCTAAGCGTTTAAGCTCACGTTCAATCATATCCTTACCTTTTTCAACGTTCTCTTCACGCTTTTCTTTCTTAAACCACTGCTTGATTTTACTGCGTGCGTGGGAGGATTGGGCGATTTTGATCCAATCTTGACTTGGCCCATAGGAATGCTTAGAAGTTAGGATTTCAATAATATCACCGGTTTTGAGCTTATGATCGAGCGGAACGATCCGTGAATTGACTTTGGCACCAATAGTACGATTGCCGATTTCTGTATGAATCCGATAGGCAAAATCCAACGGAACTGCACCTGCTGGAAGCTCGATAACTTCCCCTTTTGGCGTAAAGACGAAAACAAGATCAGAGAAGAAATCCATCTTCATGGATTCCATGAACTCAGACGCATCGTTCGTTTCATGCTGAAGCTCCAGAATTTCGCGGAACCAGCTCATTTTATCCTCGAAGGTGCCGGATGGAACAACAGTGCCGCCTTCTTTGTAAGCCCAATGTGCGGCGATCCCGAACTCGGACGTACGATGCATTTCCCACGTCCGGATCTGAACCTCTAGCGGCTCACCCTTCGGCCCAATAACGGTCGTGTGCAAGGATTGATACATATTCGGCTTCGGCATCGCAATATAATCCTTGAAGCGGCCAGGCATCGGTTTCCATAACGTATGAATGATACCCAAAGAAGCATAACAATCTTTAATGCCGTCAACAATGACGCGCAAAGCCATGAGATCATATATCTCGTTAAATTGCTTGCCGCGGGAGCTCATTTTCTTGTAAATGCTGTAAAGATGCTTCGGCCTTCCCGAAATATCCCCCTGAATTCCCATCTCATCTAACTTCTCTTTGATGCTGTGAATGACATCTTCAATGTATTGCTCACGCTCAGTCCGTTTCTTCTGCATGAGATTCACGATCCGATAGTATTGCTGCGGATTCAAATAACGGAGGGCAATGTCCTCCATCTCCCATTTGATTGTGGAAATACCGAGCCGATGGGCAATCGGGCAGAAAATCTCCAGCGTTTCTTCCGCAATGCGGCGCTGGCTTTCTTCCGATTGATACTTGAGTGTCCGCATGTTATGCAGACGATCCGCAAGCTTAATCAGAATAACCCGAATATCCTGCGCCATAGCAACGAACATTTTGCGGTAATTCTCATTCTGTTGCTCTTCTTTGGATTTGAACTTAATGCGCTCCAGCTTCGTCAAACCATCAACGAGCATCGCACAGGTTTTCCCGAATTTATCTAAAACAGTTTCCAATGAAACTGTCGTGTCTTCAACCACATCATGCAGAAGCGCGGCAATCACCGAAGTGACATCCATCTGCATATTCACCAATATATCTGCAACAGCGAGTGGATGCAGAATATAGGGCTCACCTGATTTGCGCACAACCCTGTCTTAATATTGAACAAGTGAAACGACATCAAAACCTTCGAATTTGCTGCGGCCATCCAAGTACGTAAGCTCGATTAAGAAAGCAGCTCCGACGATTTCTCCACCAAGCTGTTTGATCAAATCAACGGATGTTTGAATCGTTCCGCCTGTTGCAAGCAAGTCATCCGCAATAAGCACTTTCTGTCCAGGCTTAATCGCATCCTTGTGCATAGCTAGTTTATCTTTGCCGTATTCAAGGGCATAATCCGCTTCGATCGTTTCGCCAGGCAATTTGCCGCTTTTGCGAATTGGAATAAAGCCCACGCCGAGTGCTGTAGCTAGAGGGGCACCAATGACAAATCCACGCGCTTCCGGACCTGCAATTACGTCAATTTCCTTATCTTGGATGAGTTGTTTTAATTGCTCGATCGCTTCTTTGTACACAGGGCCGTTCTGCAACAGCGTTGTTATATCTTTAAAACGAATGCCTGGCTGTGGAAAATCCGGGATAACGCGAATATAATCTTTGAAATTCATATGATTTCCTCCAATGTAGACTCTGTTTTTATTTTTATGTTATCAGCGATCCATTGCTCCAGCTCTTTCGCTGAAGAATACATTACAATGGCTTCAACTTCTTGACGATGCAATCGATGCTGGTACAATCGTGAGGTTGTTAAATCTCGTTTGGCCGGAGTAGCACTTAATGTAACCATATTATCATGTTTGACGACAAATTCTAATTCCTCAAAAACAGATAAAATAAAATGAATCATGCCGAGTGATAATCCTGACCGTTTACTGAAAGATGTCATCATCCTGGTATCTTGCAGTTGAAGTGATTTCTCCTTCTGCAAGGTGCCATAGAGCATCTTAAACATATCCCTTGAAGGCAACGTATTGCCGCTGTCCTGCCCTAACTCAGCAAATACGGGGTAGCACCGCATCATTCCTGTCGCCTGCTGAAGTACTGATTTCAAACTATCAATACGACGAGGCAACGTGTACAGAACGACATCTTGCAGCTCATCAAACGCCATTCCGATCGCAGCCTCATTGGCTGGCCTCACGTGTCCAGTATCCTGCACGATCCAATACGGCACCTGATGCCCGACTTGTGCAGCTACGGCTTGATACAACGCTGCATCCGCTTCATCAAACAGTACGATTCCAGGTGAGCGCAGTGTCGCCGATGGTCCTGCTAAGAGATTGCTCACAAGCGATGCAAGCTTCAGGTGCAATTGTCCGGTGCCACGCCAATCAAATACTTGCGTGTGCGGGATTCGCAGATCCTGCATGATGATCTGCGGCTTTCTAACACCATTCCACTCATTAATCGAGAGCTCGCCCAAGACATCTACCTTTGCCGAGGGGGCAATTAACGCTGCTAAACTACCTTTGCCAAAACCCACGGCTTCTACCGAACAGCTGACTTCATCCTTAGCTTGAGATAATCCCAGCTTCAAATGCTGTTTTTCTTTGCCCATGGTCCGAATATCTTCAAGTCCTAAATCCRTGAACATGAACTTAGGCGATGGATTCCCCATTCCGAATGGTGCCAGTAATTCTAGCCCCTCAATGCTTGCAATCGGGACATCAGCTAGGTTGCACGCATTATCTACACGTAATACAGGTACGAAGTCCTGATCTGTTAACGTTGCCGCTGCAAGCTCATTTAGTCGAAGTGCGAAAGCTTCCAGATGGCTGCTATCCAAGCTCATCCCTGCCGCTGCTTGATGACCACCGTAGTGGTCCAATAGATCCTTACAAGCTGTCAACGCCTTGTGCAAATCAAAGCCGGCAATGGAACGTGCAGAGCCTTTGGCCATACCCTTCTGCGGATCAATGCTTAACACAAGTGTAGGTCGATAGAATTTCTCCACAATCTTGGAAGCTACGATCCCAACGACACCAACATTCCAGTTCTCTTTAGCTACGACGATGACTTTATCCAAGCCCTTCGCTCGCTGCTCCTCAGCCATCGCAAACGCTTCTTGGACCATATCCTCAACAATTTGTTGACGCTCTTTATTCAGCATATCCAATTCGAAGGCAATTTGCTCTGCTTCTTTTTCATCTGTTGTGGTCAACAGCCTAACAGCAATGTCAGCCGCTTCTAAACGACCACTCGCATTAATTTTCGGAGCGAGCGAGAAACCGATGTGACCTGCCGTAATCTCTTTCCGTTCAATGCCCGACACACCAATCAGCGAACGAAATCCAACATAGTTGGAATCCTGCATGCGCGCGAGACCCATCTTCACAAGCAACCGATTCTCACCTGTGAGCGGCATAAGGTCGGCAACTGTTCCAAGTGCAGCGAACTCAAGAAGTTCCTCTGGGAATCGTTCCAGCAACGCATGTGCAAGCTTAAATGCCACACCAACACCTGCTAATAGCTTGTAAGGATACGGACAGCCTGGCTTCTTAGGATTAATCACCGCCAGGGCATCAGGCAGCACTTCTGGCGGTTCATGATGATCAGTCACAATGACATCTAAACCAATTTCATGGCAATACGCAATTTCTTCAATGGCACTTATTCCTGTATCCACCGTAATAAGCAACTGGACACCTTGTTCCTTGGCCAAGTCCATTGCAGCACGGTTCAATCCATAGCCTTCACGAATCCGATGTGGAATGTAAGTATCGAAATGCGCCCCTAACCCTTTTAACAAATGCGCCATTAAGGAGGTACTGCTTACTCCATCTGCATCATAATCGCCGTAAATACGAATGAATTCCTTATTGTGTAAGGCTCTGCGAATACGCTCCACTGCTGGCAGCATCCCATCTAACAAATAGGGATCATGGTAATCACCGACGCCACCTTGCATAAATTGTTTGGCCTCAGACACGCTGTGAATATCTCGAAGAACTAGAATACGGGCTACCAAGGGATCCAACTGCAGCTCACGAACAAATTCTTCAACAAGCGCCTCATCCGCATTTCCAATGTTCCATCTTGCCTTCGGTGCTAGCACTTGGTGGCTCCTCCTTGGTGTTTTCCTATGAAAATTTCACGGTACGTCATCTTCGAAAACAATGATTTAGTGTAAAACAGACGGCAGCTCACTTGCTTCCACATCTGCTTGCTTATAGGGATAACCTGCATCGTAAGGATTTACATGTATGTATACATGCGATACATGATGGTATTGCTTCATCAGCTGTTGTTTAATCTTCTTAGACACCTCATGTCCTTCCCAAACAGAAAGCCTAGGATTCACACTGATCGTCATGTCGATGACAACATAATGCCCATGTTCTCTCGCGTTCAAATCATCAACCGTAATCACACCATGAATCTTTTGAACAGCTTTAACGAAATCAGCTGCCTCTTCCTGGTGAAGTACTTTTTCTGTTGGTGTAGATATGGTTTTGCTGACTAACGAGAATCCCATTATACCTATAAAAAGTGCAACAATGAGTCCAGCACATGTGTCTACGTAAGAAAATCCGTTAAATCCGATCGCTTGAACCAGCATCGTCAAGAGCACACCAGCAACGACTACAAAAGAAGAGTATATATCGGAACGGCGTCTTCGCGCATTGGCAATAAATTCCTCAGATCCTAACTGCTTGCCCAGTTTACTTAAGAAGTGGAACATCGCTTCCTTCGCAAGCAGCGAAAGAACGAGAACAGCAAAGGTCGTCATAGTGGCATCATACTTAACCTGGTTGATCAAGGATTTAACCGATATGACACCTACTTCAGCACCAATCAATAAGATCAAGACAATGAATAGTAGGGAACCGACTGAAATTTGTGGATCCAACCCCCGGAAAGAAGCTGCAGCAAGCTGCACTCTCATTGTCCTTACTCTGTTGATGGCAGCAGCAACCACACAAATTCCTGCTCCCGACTGCGCCGCAGCTGCGATCAGAGAATTACTATGTGCTTGAAAGCCAACGATCCCCATCAGACAAGCCAACACGGTAAGTACAAGTATTGCTGACCAAAGCGCGTATTCTGTCTTACGAAATCCCTCATCATTCACGTGGACATTCCCCCTGAACGGATACAAAGGCCGCGCAACAATCACGCGGCCGGTTATTATGGTTATTACGCTGCAACTTTCTTTTTAGAACGTGATAAAGAGTTTCTTTTGAACAAATACCACAAGGAACATGCAATGAAGACGGAGGAGTAGGCACCGCTCGTTAAACCAATTAACTTGGCCAAAGCGAACAACTTAATGGACTCGCTTCCGAACAGATACAAACAGCCTGCAGCAATTAACACGACGAGTACAGTATTAATATTACGTGCCATCGTTTGCCAGATACTATCGTTAACGAGTGCTACTAGATCTGCATCTGTCTTCAGTTTAGCAAAACGCAGGTTTTCACGAATCCGGTCAAAAATAACGATCTTGTCATTAATGGAATAACCGATTGTCGTCAACACTGCCGCAAGGAACGGAAGGTTCACTTCGAAGCGGAAAATGGCAAACATCGCGATAACGATGAACGCATCGTGTAGAATAGCGATAATCGCAGCCAAGGCAAAACGCCATTCAAAACGGATACTGACGTACAAACAAATGAGTACGCTGGAAATCGCAACGGCATAGACAGCTTTCAACAATAACTCTTTAGCAAGCTGTGGATCCACGGTGTTAATTTCCTTCGAAACTTCTGCGCTATAGGCTGTTGCAAAAGCTTTTTGGATTGTGTTCACCGTCGCATCGTCCAGCACGTCATCGAAACGGATAGACACACGATCGCTATTATTACCACCAATTGTAGGATCCGCATATTTCGACTTCACTTCACCGCTGGTGTTCAAGCCATGCAGGATTTCCTCAACCTTCGCACTATCCAACTGCTTACCGACAACAAGATCGATATTCGTTCCCGCTTTGAAATCGACACCGAAATTCATGCCTGAGGTTAACAGAACTACTAACCCGATGATAAGAACTGCAGCCGATATGATGAAAAATTTATTGCGATTTTTTACAAAATCGAACTTTTGCTTAGAGTCCACGGATGTCTGCCTCCTTCACACCGAAATAACTTGGCTTTTTCAGCAAATTACCCCGGATAATAAGATGTAGCAGCCATCTGGAGAACAACACGTTCGTTAAGATACTGATAATAATACTCATCATCGTAATAACTGCGAATCCGCGAATTGCACCGTTACCTACATAGTACAGCACGATACCCGCGATTAAATTCGTTACGTTCGCATCCATAATCGTACGGAAGGAATGTTTCGTCCCTGCTTTCAAGGAGGAAAGGATACTCTTGCCTGCACGGATTTCTTCGCGAATTCTTTCGTATGTGATAATGTTCGCATCAACGGCCATCCMCGCTCCTAAAACAAGGGCAGCAATACCAGGCAACGTCAATGTGGCATTCATAAAGTCGAAGATCGCGAGTAGAACCCAAACATACGTAATCAAAGTGAACGCCGCTACTAGACCTGGAACTCGGTAGTAAAGCACCATGAACAAGAAAATTAAGATCGAAGCGATTAATCCCGCTCTTGCTGTCTCATGCAAAGAAGCTTTACCTAATGTAGCATCGACACGTTGTATGTATTTCTCTGTTAATTTAAGTGGCATAGCCCCTAAATTAATCATCTTTGCTACTTTGGTAGCTTCGGCAACGTTCRTTTGTGTAATGATTGCGGAGTCGCTGTCAATTGGGAAATTAACGGACGCTGTGGATTGCACGACATCATCCAAATAAATAGACAACGTGCTGCCAACCAGCTTCGTTGTTACTTCTTTGAATTTCTCTCTGCTTTTCATTTTGATCTCAACGATCGGTTGCTTCGTATTCGGATCATAGCTTAATTTCGCTGCGTTCTCGACGAAGTCAGTTCCGTTCATGTAAACCGTTCCATCAGGACCTCTGAATGTAAGTACAGAAGGTTTGGACATCAGGGTACGAACTTCTTCTTCGTTCTCAACCCCTGCAAGACGAACACGGATACGATCCGATCCTTCTGGGTACACCTCTGGTTCAGCAACACCAAGAGAATCCGCACGTTTAGCAAGACTTTTTGCAGCTTCCGTAAGCGTTTCCTTCGTTAGGGGCTGTCCAGCAGTAAGCGGCTCTGCGGTGTACAATATTTCAAAACCGCCTTTTAAATCCAATCCAAGCTTAATACGATCTACAAGCCCAGGGCTCGTTATTCCAACTGCGCCAAGAACAATGACAACCGTTAGAAAAAAGAACGAAATTCTTTTCCAATCCAGCATCTGTTGCTAGTCTCCCTTCAATACTCAATATGCCTATTATACTCAGGTCTGAAAAACGAGTCAATTTAAGTCGTTTCACGCAAAAAATAAGCCCATTCTTAGAATTGGGCTCCTCTATACATACTAATCGTCATCCAGTTCATAAACGCTGTAGATTTGAGGGACAAAATGTCATTTACGATTTGATGGAGAGAGGGCAACCCGGTTTTGCGGTATCTATCACTTACACAATCCCATATATCCTTGCCAGTCACATGCTCGTATCCAAGCAGAATAAACTCTTCAACCTTGCTCAAACACAAGCTCTCGATGATTTCATTCAACTCTTGATCCGACATACCTGGATGCTCTTCTTCACTTCCGTTATCCTGTGCGTCATTCATGGGGGATCCTCCTAAAAGTTTTGCTTTAGCAAAACTATCTACGTAAGCATAAGCTAATGCATTCGTTTTACCTGTATGTTATATACTTCGATAGTCACCTCGGAATTTCCTGCCAAATGCGCACTTGTCCATAAAATCTTAGCATGAGCTTGGACAGCTCGCGCATAGTCATAGGTATGACATTATCGGAAGAGGGTATGGCAGTGACCAAGCAGTCGTTTATTAGAGGTACAATGATCCTGCTCGCCGCAGGCATTTTGAATCGCATACTTGGCTTCATACCCCGAATGACTTTACCGCGCGTGATCGGGGCTGAAGGCATTGGTATTTATCAAATGGGCTGGCCATTCCTGTCCGTTATTTTAACTATCATTACCGGAGGTATTCCCGTTGCCATTGCCAAGCTGATTGCAGAAGCAGAAGCCGAGAAGAATGAGACCCGGATTCGCAGCATTTTACGCATATCGCTAGCCATCACGATATCACTTAGCTTCATTTTTACAGTTGTCTGCCTGCTAGGAGCCTCATGGATCACGTCTCATTTACTGACGGATTCCCGCGTTTACTATACTTTCCTATGTATGAGCCCCATGATACCCATTATTGGCGTCTCTGCCGTATACCGCGGTTACTTCCAAGGCAGACAAAATATGATTCCTACTGCAACCTCGCAAATTATGGAAACGTTGATTCGTATTGTCATGGTTCTCGTCTGTTCCTATATGATGATCCCTTATGGCATCGAATATGCGGCAGCAGGTGCGATGATTGGCGTCTTGGCAGGGGAAATTGGCGGACTAGCTGTATTGGCAATTCATTTTAGATGGGATAAAAAAGCAATACCCAAGCCTCCACTTGCTCAAATCGGAACGAAGAAAACAACAGGTCGACTCTCCAATCTGCGCAGAATCTTACGTATCTCAATCCCGATCACAGGAAGCAAACTCATCGGTGCTAGCTCCTACTTACTGGAGTCGATCTTAATTGCTCAAAGCTTGGCGATCGCCGGCATTACCACATCACTTGCAACCGCCCAGTACGGAGCCTTACAAGGTATGATCATTCCCATCATCCTTCTACCGAGTGCACTAACCATGTCATTATCCATTTCTCTGATTCCCTCATTAAGCGAAGCTGCCGCCCGCAAAGACCTCAAGACTATCCACATGCGTTTGCATCAATCGTTAAAGCTCGCTTTAGTGACAGGTGCCCCGTTCTCTGTATTGATGTTTGTACTTGCTGAACCGATTTGCAAGTATCTGTACAATCAGCCAGATGTCAGTGTCATGCTGAAGATGATGGCACCGATCGCGATATTCATTTATTTTCAAGCTCCGCTACAATCTGCTTTACAAGCATTAAACAAGCCTGGAGCTGCTCTAATCAACACCTTAATTGGCTCGACAGTCAAGTTATTCTTAATCTATTGGTTAGCTAGCAAGCCTGAAATGGGCATACACGGCGCTGTATTCGCCATCAATGTGAATATCGTTTTGGTTACACTGCTACACTGGAATAGTGTCGTTCGTCTACTCAAATTCCGCATGGAAGGCAGCAGTTTCGTGAAAATTGGCGCGGCCATGCTTCTCACAGGTGTTGTTTGTTATTTCATCATGTACACACCTTGGGTGTCCGTGACCTGGATTCGATTTGTCTCCTCCTTATTGTTAGGGCTCTTTTMCTATATCTTTTTCATCACGGTTTTCCGACTCATCAGTCTGAAAGATATCGGTCGACTGCTGAATATGGGCAAAAAAATAATACGTTGAATCACTGCTTCTCATCTTTTGCGATCAAGAAACATTCTGCCGCGATGATCAATCGAACAGTAGAAGATTTCTTTAAAATCCCTGACCCCTTGTTCTTGGAGCTGGTTTTTCAACCAAAACCTCGTTTGACCGATTTTCCCTAAGTTATCGTCTTGTACTTTACCATCCATAATAAGAGGCAGGGGCAAGCCTTCGTAACGAATGGTTTCTTTTAACTTCGTAACTTCGGGCCCTGTCTCTTTTCCATCTTTTTCTTTCTCGAATACGCTTAATTTCCCCGAAGGCTCCAGGATAGCAAATTCCACATCCGCCACGTTCATAATTTTATTTTGTCTTAACTGCAGCATCAGATCATCTAAATTATAACGATGCTTCTTCATTTCCTCGCGGTTAAGCATTCCCTTTTTGATGAGAACACTCGGCTTACCATCGAAAAGCACACGAATTGTGCGACTTTTTAGGGTGATATAGGCAAGCAAGACTTGAATTAGCACCAACGTCCCCATGGGTAAAATCCCATCCATAAGAGGTTTCTTCGTATCCTCAATAACGAAAACAGCAATTTCCGCAATCATGATGGAAATTACAAGATCGAAAAGCGACAGTTTGCCGATTTCACGTTTCCCCATAATACGAAGCATGAGAAAAACAACAAAATAGATAAGCACCGTACGCAAAAAAATGGTCAGAATTTCCATCGCAACCTCCCTGATCTAAGCTCTAGCTTGTTCTCGGAGTTCACTGGTATTCTGACCGCGCACGCACCTCATCATGCAGATATTACTTATTCAATTGTTGGCAATTACAACAAGAATAATTTGAAATATAACGTAGAAACCAACAGCAGCACGAAACAAATCGGGGCAGCAACCGCCACGTACTCACTTTGCTTTAACTTTACACCATCATGATAGGTAAAAGATGCCGCGTATAAGCTCGCGATTGAGCTCACTAGTGTCACACCGCTTCCAATCCCGCTTCCGACGATCAGCGCCCACCACATCGGCTGAATTGACGTCTCTACAAGCGGCTTCATCCCGTCAACAATCGGAATCATCGCAGCAATGAATGGGATATTATCCATCATCGCTGTACCAAAACTATTCAACCATAACATTAGAATGGATAGGAACGGGATGCTCCCTTGGCTTAGCTCTAGTCCTTTATTTGCAATAAAACCTGAAAAACCTGCATACGTTAAGCCCCCAACCATGATGAAAAGTCCCAAGAAAAAGAGCCATTGTGTTTCTCTCAAGTGATGCCATACCGCTCCATAATCCTTGTTTCTAATTACCTCAAAAATATCTTTGTAATTCATAGCAAGTAAAGCAATAGCCCCGGAGGCTGCAATGTAGGCTGGACTCCATGCTAGTACACCATGAAGGGATAGCCCAATTAGGGTCAACCCTGTAATGATGCTGCTTCCCAAGACGAATTCTCTATTGGGAGATAAATAGGAGCTTGGCTTTATGCTTAACAGCTCACGCATGTGTGCTTCAGCCGCTACTAAGCGCTTTCGATAGATCAACCACATAATGAGATAAACGACGGCCAACAGCAAGCAAATCAGAGGAAACAATTTAATGAACATTTCCCCCGCCGAAATATGCCCTGACGCCCCTAGCATACGGCTTGGTATATTCCCCATAATCGTTGCTGCACCGCCAATATGTACGGATAATAACATCGAGATTAGAAATGGAGCCGGCAGCAACCTCATTTTTCTAGACGCAATAATGATGAAAGGAACGATGACAACAACAGCCATTAAACTATCCAAGAGCGCAGAGATCAGCGCCGCTAGCAGCGAAAGACTAATGATAACCGTAAGCGCCCGCATGCGATATTTTCGAACAAATGAACTTACGATATACGAAATAATGCCAGTTTTCTGAAAAAGGCTCGATAGGATGAAAAGGCTCACGAGATAGATTAATATCGGCCAACTCGCGTAGGTTGTTAGTGCTTTCTGGAGCGGTACAATGCCTAAAATCAGCATCAAACAAGCCCCACCAAGCGCGGTATACGTACGATCCCATTTTTCAATTAATATACAAACGTAAGCAGCTGCAAAAATAAGCAGTGCGGMTACTGCTTGCCACATCACCGGTCCTTGAGAGAATTCAGTCATAAATAATCACACTCCTAAAAGTTTTGAATAGCCCACGCACGCGAAGCGCAGTATTGCAGCGTCAAAACTCGCTATCTGCAGCATACGCTTTAAATAGTTTGTACTAATTCTATGTGCTTGGCCATACAATGATGATAATGAAGCGTTCGAATATAGGAAAGGAATGATGCCTGTGAACCCTATGAAAACGGTCAGTCAGGTTCGAATAACATCGCCATTATTTTCAGGACTTGTCTACTCATTTAGTATGATGACCATTGGAACTATTGTGACCTCCTTGTTTTTGCTTTTAACCAGCACACAAGAAAGTTCCTTACACACTTTAACAACCATCATCCACGCGGTCTCCTTATTTATTGGAGGATGGGTTTCAGGTAAACGGGCCGGTAACCGCGGCTGGTATCACGGGGGCATGGTCGGCATCTTCTATTTCATTCTCATTTTCTTAGTCGGTTTTCTGGCATTCGATGCAGGGTTGAATCTTCAGTCCCTTCAATTGCTTGGCATTTTATTCGCATCTGGGGCGCTCGGTGGCATACTTGGTGTAAATACTCAGAAATAAGTCTTTTCCGTGAAGATAGCACTCCCCCCCGTTGAATGTGGTATAATGTCATAGTTATTGCCGCACAAAACTTCCAATAAATAGGGGGATACAACTTGAGCCCTTTTCAATCTATGACGCATGCGACAGTTTATATTGTACTAACAATTTTCGCTTTTGTAATTATTGCAACGCGAAAGAGCCCATWCACCATTGCCAGTAGCTTAGTTCATGAAATATTTACTTCACGCAAGTTTCTTTTTCATTTCATCGCGTTGCTGATGATCCTCATGTTTAACAAGATGGAGATGGCAATCGAGAAAGGCATGCAATACAAAGCCGATTTCACGAAGTCGATCTATGGCATTGAGGGTGACTTTGTAGCGACGATCCAGAACTTTTTCCATAATGATATTCTTACCGTCGTATGTAGTTATTTCTATGTCATTATATTCCCATCGATTATGATTACTTCCATTGCTATTTACACGTATCAGAAGAATCATAAACTTTTCTATGCGGTCTGTTATGCACTCATGTTCAACTATATGATTGCTATTCCGTTTTATCTCTTCTTCCCGGTTAACGAAGTATGGTTTTTCCATCCTAAAGTAGATCTTCTAATTCTAGATGTGTTCCCAACTTTCGAGCAAGATTACAGACCATTATCTGGACTCGATAATTGCTTCCCAAGTTTGCACACATCCATATCCGTTTCAATGGCCGTTATCGCGGTGAAAAGCCGAAACACGTTTTGGAAAATTTTCGTGCCCTGCTCAGCAGCCTTTATTATTTTCACAATCTTCTATCTAGGCATTCACTGGTTGTCCGATATGTGTGCTGGTGTCGTACTCGGTGTCGTAGCTGCTCGAATGGGTCTGCGCATTGCTGAAGGTCGTCTGATCCTTGGTGAGCGTGCACTCCTTAAACGCCCTGTAAAGAATAACGAATATTAATTTCAAGTATATATGCAAATAAAAAGCGAGAGCCTATTATAGGACCTCGCTTTTTGTTAACTTATTCCTTAGTAGCAGGCGTTTGTGCAACTGCATTAACTGCAGAGCGATCAAAAGTCATTTTCGTTGCATCGTTGACACGAAGTACGCAAATGTCATCTGTGATTTCTACAATCGTGCCATGAAGACCGCCAATCGTAACAACCTTATCCCCTTTTTTCAATCCTCCGAGCATTTGACTACGTGTTTTCTGTCTTTTTTGCTGTGGACGAATAAGTAAGAAGTACAGAACTACGAACATAAGCACTAAAGGTCCGTATGTATACAAATATCCTACTGCACCAGTGGTACCTTCTTCAGCTAGAAACATAGGTATCCTCCTCTCTTAGAATCCTCTTTCATTATCATTCAGCCCGTAAGCGGCAAAGAAGGTATCGCGGAAATCAAGTAATCGATCTTCCTTAATGGCTTCTCTAACTTCACGCATAAGCTGTAGTAGAAAGTGAAGGTTATGAATCGTCGTCAAGCGAATCCCGAATGTTTCATCTGCTTTGATGAGATGTCGAATATAGGCGCGACTGTAATTCGTACATGTATAACAAGAACATTTGGCATCAAGCGGGCCGAAGTCCGTTGCATATTTCGCATTACGAATAACTAGACGACCAGAGCTTGTCATACAAGTCCCGTTTCTAGCAATCCGCGTCGGTAATACACAATCAAACATATCAATGCCTCGGATAGCGCCTTCAATCAATGCGTCCGGCGAACCAACCCCCATCAAATAACGGGGCTTATTCGCAGGCATAAGTGGTGTTGTGTAATCTAGCACTTCATACATCAAGTGCTTAGGCTCACCTACACTCAGTCCACCAATAGCATACCCCGGGAAATCCATGGAAGTCAACTGCTCCGCGCTCAGCTTGCGTAGATCCTCATGCATGCCACCTTGGATGATCGCAAACAGGCCTTGATCCTGAGGTCTCGCATGACTTTGCAGACAGCGCTCCGCCCACCGCGTCGTACGCTCTAGGGATTTCTTCACGTATTCGTATTCCGCTGGAAACGGCGGACATTCGTCGAAGGCCATCATAATGTCAGAACCCAGTGCGTTCTGAATTTCCATCGCCTTCTCTGGAGATAGGAATAACTTATCACCATTCAAATGCGATTTGAATGTGACGCCTTCCTCTGTAATTTTACGCATATTGCTCAAGCTAAAAACTTGAAACCCACCACTGTCCGTTAGGATCGGTCGATCCCAATTCATGAACTTGTGCAACCCGCCAGCTTCTTTCACAATCTCATGTCCAGGACGAATGAATAAGTGGTAGGTGTTGCTTAAAATAATTTGAGCGTCCATCGTTTTCAATTCTTCCGGACTCATTGTTTTCACAGTTGCCTGTGTACCTACAGGCATGAACGCCGGCGTTTCGATAACGCCATGCGGGGTGTGAACGCGGCCTAAGCGAGCGCCGGATTGTTTACAGGTTTTAATCGATTCATATGTTACTGCTGCTGTCATGATATCCACTTCCTATTCTAAGCTTGCTTTTCTTGTTCAATCGGATGATTTAATAAATCAACATGGCGTCGCCGAAGCTGAAAAATCGGTACTCTTCCTTCACAGCTTCTTCGTAGGCTCGCATCACATTGGCCTTACCAGCCAGTGCACTAATGAGCATAAGCAATGTTGACTTCGGCAGATGGAAATTCGTTAACAACGCATCTACGACACCAAACGTGTAGCCAGGATAAATAAAAATGGAAGTCCAGCCTTGGGAAGGCTGAATGAGTAAAGGTTGGCCTTCTTGGTAACCTGGCTGTTCGCGGCTTAATCCTGCTGCTGTCTCCAACGTTCGTGCAGATGTTGTACCAACTGCAATAACACGTTTCCCCGCTGATTTCGTCTCATTAATTAATGCAGCTGTTTCATCGGATAAAATGTAATATTCAGCATGCATCTGGTGATCTTCGATCTTATCCACAGACACAGGGCGGAAAGTGCCTAGACCTACGTGCAGCGTCACGAAGGCTAGTCGGACACCCTTGTCCTTCAGTCTCTCCAAATAATCAGCTGTAAAGTGCAAACCTGCCGTTGGCGCGGCAGATGATCCTTCGTGCTTCGCGTAGACGGTTTGATATCGCTCCCGCTCTGATAACTGCTCCTTGATATAAGGCGGAAGCGGCATCTCGCCTAATCGATCCAGGATTTCATTGAAAATCCCAGTGTACCGGAATTGCAGAATACGAGCTCCCATGTCGCCAACTTCAACGACTTCCGCAGTTAATAGAGGCTCGCCACCTTGGTCAGCCGCAGTGCCGAATACCGCAACAGAGCCGAGCTGCATGCGTTTCCCTGGCTTGACTAGTGCTTCCCAACGGTCTTCGCCGAGCGGCTTAAGCAGCAATAACTCCACTTTAGCGCCCGTGTCTTTCTTCATACCAAAAAGCCGCGCTGGAATGACTCGTGTATCATTCATCACGAGTAAATCCCCGGCTTCTACATAGGATATCAGATCTTCAAATGTGCGATGAGCGGTTTCGCCAGTTTCTTTGTTCAGTGTAAGCAATCTAGACGCCGTGCGTTCTAGCAGCGGCGTCTGGGCAATCAAAGATTCAGGTAATTCAAAATCGAATGCTTGTACTTCCATGTTAGTTATTCATTCCTTCGTTATGTTGACCCCAGTAAAGTACGTCTGAAGTATTTTTTTGTAATCGTAGCCCTTCTCTGCAAAGCCTTTTGCACCCCATTGCGACATGCCTACGCCATGACCAAAACCTTTTCCACGGAAAATAATTTGGTTTCCTTGAAAGGCAGTTGACCCCTTAGATGGGATGCTGGATGTAGACGTAGATGACACTGTTCCTGTCAACACGGGCTTACTAATGCCCGTACTGCTTAGCGTCATTAAATCCGTTTTCTTCACAGCTGTTGGCTGCGTTTGCTTCCCGGATAACACATAGACGCTGTCGGATGGTGAACTGCTCGAAACCACACCTGAGCCGCTCAAGATCGCAATGCTGGTACCGTTTGAAACAGATGGGCTAGTACCAGTATAACTGCCTGCTCCTTCTATTTCAAACAGCGTACTCGGTAAACCACCCAGTACCGCCCGAATGGCGTCTGGATTGTCCACCTTCACGACAACTCCGTTCGCCTTCAGCTCGATTGCTCGGCCAGACGGGCCTCTCTTGGAAACTTCCAGAGAAGTTAATTCACCATTGATAGGAATCTTAGCAGCTTCAAGCTTACTCTTGATTTCACTTAAGCTATAAGGACCTCTTATCCAAGAGTAAGCATTCGATTCTCTCTCTTGACCAAGGATGACAACTTTTTCTTTGGTTGCCAGCTTAGCTATGGCAGGATTCGCGACATTATCCACATAAGGTGCTACCCGTACGTTAACATCTGCCTCTGTAGCTTCGTAAATAGCTTTACCTGCCTTGTCCTTCTGTCCACTATCCTTCACATACATGCTATGTACAAAACCGATTCTGCCGTCTGTCAGTTGAATCTGATACCAAATGGCTTTGCCTTGTTCAGCCCCTTCATCCGGGCTAGCAACGCTTCGCAAATAATCAACCGAATTGCCCCAAGCCTCCGTAGAATCTGCTGTTATCCCCCCCGCATTAGAAGCAAATACAGGTGAGATCAAGCCGCGCTTGTTCGAAATTACTTCATCTTTCGTTGCATCCACCGCTAGATTGCCAGCAGTAAATTCCTTATCTATGCCATAGTAGGCCTGTTCAAGCGTTGTATCCGTTACTTGTGCAATCTCGTACTTGTTTCCTTGAACGATCGCATACGTGCGTGCAGCTACAGCTTGAGCCTTCAACGCTTCTGCTGGCCATTGTGAATTAAGCTCTGCACCAATAACGCCATATAAATATTGTTCCATAGGAACTTCATTGACCAATGCTAATCGATCGTGATACGTGCTAATCTCCATGTCGCCACGGAAACTTCGGTCCATGCGTTCTTTCACAGCGATTCCCTGTTTCTTAGGATGAATCACTGTTTTCTGCTCACCAACAGCAGTCACATAATGAGCCACAGCAGCTGCGGGATTGCTTGAGGTGGTTACATCCGATCTGCGGATCAAATAGGCTGCCTTCGTGTTCGCTGGTTGAAGAGGCGTATTCGGTGCAGCTTTCAATGCAGCTTGCTTTACTAGCTCAAGCTTGGCATCCGTTGCCTCGCTCCCTAACCAAACACTATAGCCCACTTTGCCGGCCCCATCCGCCTGTAAAACGAGCTCAGCTGCAACACCAGCCCCCGTGTACACGGCGATTTGCTGCTGTGCTGCGGCCTCTGATGCATACGTCCCCGCACTCCAATGGAGCGGACCACTGACAGGTGCTGCCGATTTCGTTAGAGCAGCAACCGTAGGGTCCKTCAATGCCCCAGCTGCTGCATTTTCGGCTTCAGCCTGCGTGGGCAGATTCCCGTAATACACTTGATACACTATTTTACCAAGCTTGGAACGACTTAACACGAAGCTCTCCTCTGCCATAGCAGCCAGTTTGCCGTTCAAGGTCCTAGCCGTAGTGAAGTCTGACGTTTCCAGCATCATCACACTAAACTGATCTAATGACATCCGAATCGTTGTATCCGAAATGGAAGCCCATGGCTTCGCCTCCGAATTCGCTGAGCTCCGCACGCCAATATCAAATCCACCTGGCGATGAGAGTGAAACTAGCGGTTCTATCTTCTTATATTTGGCAGCATTAATGACAAGGGCAACACGAATCTGATCCAAATGCTTAATCCCATCGGCATTCACTTCGGATCCTCCATATAAAGTGGCTGTAAACGTTAGTGCTGCTGCCGTTATGATGGCAATTCGCTTTGGGTTAACTAGCTGATGTCTTCCAAACATAAAGGTATCGTATCCTTTCTTACGCTATCATCTAGTAATGTAGACTCTAGCAAGAGACAGAAGTTTTGTTTATTCGCTGAAAAAAGACAAAAAAAGCTCTTGCCCGCCCTTCCAGCAGCGGCAAAAGCTTACAATTGTCATTTCATGTTGGCTGATCTTTAACTGATTTAGCGTTGCTCCGGTACGGGTAACCCGAGGTGGCGGTACGCTTGCGGCGTTACGGTCCGTCCTCTAGGCGTGCGCTGCATAAAACCAATTTGAAGCAAATACGGCTCATAGACATCTTCAATGGTTTGGCTTTCCTCACCAATGGTTGCTGCGATCGTTTCAACCCCCACAGGACCCCCTTGGAAGCTCTGAATAATTGCGCGCAGCATCTTATGGTCAATTTCATCCAATCCCAGATCATCCACTTGCAGGAGTCTTAGCGACTCCTTAGCAAGCTCCATGGTGATGATGCCGTCGCCTCTCACCTGTGCAAAATCGCGCACCCGCTTCAACAATCGGTTCGCGATACGCGGAGTCCCGCGCGAGCGCATGCCGATCTCGCGCGCAGCATCACCAACGATGCCGACCTGCAAGATGTCGGCTGTCCGGCTGACGATGTAGCTGAGCTCATCGACCGTGTAGAACTCTAACCGACTTACGACCCCAAATCGGTCGCGAAGAGGCGCAGAGAGCAGCCCAACGCGTGTCGTGGCGCCTATCAAGGTAAATGGCGGCAAGTCGAGACGCACAGATCGTGCGCTAGGCCCCTTGCCGATGATAATATCAAGGGCAAAATCCTCCATCGCTGGGTACAGCACCTCTTCCACCGTCCGGTGGAGTCGGTGGATCTCATCGATGAAGAGCACATCCCCCTCCTGCAAATTCGTCAGGATGGCAGCAAGATCTCCGGGCCGCTCGATGGCAGGCCCGGAGGTTGTACGAATATTCACGCCAAGCTCATTGGCGATAATGTTGGAGAGCGTTGTTTTGCCGAGTCCAGGCGGCCCGTACAGAAGTACATGATCCAGGGCTTCTTTCCTCATTTTCGCAGCTTCAATATAGATCTTGAGGTTCTCCTTCGCCTGCTTCTGGCCGATATATTCAGCCAAAAAACGCGGACGCAGACTATACTCGACCACATTGTCTTCCATCATAAAATTAGCCGATATGATCCGCTCATTGTCCATGGTGCCCCTCCTTCCTTTGCACGTTCAGTTGCTTACATGGTGAATAAAGCTTGCAAAGCAAGCTTCACCAGCACATCAACTGAATCCGATGGCCCTGCTTTAGGCTTCACTTGCAGCCATGCACGATCGACTTCCGCTTCGGTATAGCCAAGTGTCATCAAGGCTTCCTTCGCTTCGCTCCAAGGCAGCCCGCCTTCTGTTAATTGTGCCGATCCGACAACACTTAATGCGACAGCAGCCTCCGGACTAGAGAAGCTCACAGAGCCTAGCTTATCTTTCAAGTCTAGAATAATCCGTTGAGCTGTTTTCTTCCCGATACCAGGAAGCTTTGTCAGAAACGCCAAATTTTCTTGACTTATCGCTAGTATGACCGCTTCAGGTCTTCCACCTGCTGCCAGAATGCCGAGTGCTACTTTGGGACCAATCCCACTAACATCCAGCAATAAGCGGAATAAGGACTGCTCATCCCGCGTAATAAAGCCAAACAGAAGATGAGCATCTTCCCTTACATGATAATGAATGAACATCGTGACATCTTCATTCTCTTTATGCGAAAGCGCATAAGGGTTCGGGCAAAAAACACGATAGCCCACACCATTCACATCGAGAACCGCATAATCACTTTCACGCAGAGCTACTTTACCTCGTAAGAAATCTATCATCGTTTGACCTCGTTTATTCTAGATTGAAGTGCGGAGGAATGTGCATGACAAATAGCGATAGCGAGCGCGTCAGCAACATCGTCTGGCTTCGGTATTTGGGACAACTTCAACAAAATCTTAACCATTTCCTGCACTTGCTTCTTCTCTGCATTCCCGTAACCTACCACGGCTTGCTTGACTTGAAGTGGTGTATATTCAGCAACCGGCAGCCCAGCTTGCACGCCCGCAAGGATCATTACACCCCGCGCCTGGCCTACGGTGAATGCCGTTGTTACATTTCGATTGAAAAATAGTTTCTCAATGGACATCACATCTGGTTTATATTTCTCTATCAATTGTACTGTAGCGTCATAGACATCCTTCAATCGGATACCTGGATCCGTGTGTGCTTCCGTTTGAATCGAACCATATTGTACCGGAACTAGTTTACTGCCGATTTTATCAATAAAGCCAAACCCTACGATCGCGATCCCTGGATCAATCCCTAGAATACGCAAAGTATTTCTCTCCCATCCGAAATAAACGGCTACGCCTTCCTCCTGGGACGGGAGCGTTTATGGTGAAATATAGCTAACTTATAATGTGAAACATATAAATGCTTATATTTTAAAAAAGCGAACATATGTAGTCATTTCCATTATAGCAGATAACAAAAAAAAGAGATAGACTCGGGAAATCCCGAAACTATCTCTTGAGCTTTATCTATGGTATTGTTTGAACTAAGGACGTGACATTGCACCTTCCGTAACTTCTATGGCATAATCGCTGAACGTTGATAATACGCTATTATACTCCTCTATATCCGTTACTCGAATTCCATCGTGGAGTTGTGCCACCGTATCTCTTGGTAAACTGCTTTCTAACTGCTGAATATTGAGTTGGAAAAAGGTGCGTATAATGTGATTGTTTGCAGGAGTTCCATTGAATAACGACAAATTACTGCTGCCGTCTATTCCGAATACTRCTTTTTCTTTGCAGTCTGGAGATAAATCTTCAATGTTTTCCGTAAAAACAACCTCGCCTGTCCCTTGAATGCTTAACTGCCAACTCGGATGTTGTCTCTGCAGTGAAAGTAGTTCTTGTGATGTGTGCGAACCCAACTGACTGCGTTCTTCACCACAGACATAGGACTTGAGCAAATAGCTTTCTCTGCGATCGGAAATGGCTTGCAACAATTTCGTTGCTTCCTGAAGACGTTCATCTTCTTCTGGTGTTAGACCAGTGATCGTCGCGCGAGTGGCAATTTTCGAGTTGTAGGGGGCATTATCACCAAATACGGACCAGGTAACCATAACAACCAGAACGAATATCCCTAAGGTCAACCAACTTCGCTTCCAGCGTAGTCTCTTCTTCAATTGCTTCAAGAACCGATGTACAATCACGTTATCCCCTTCTTCTTGTTTTTTCGTATTGTATCCATTTGCAGGAAGCACTATACATCATTTACCATAGAAGAGAATCAAACCAATCAAGACGGATGGTGAATTTACCATGAACGGAAGAAAACCAATTAAACGCACAACTCTCCTCATTATCGGCGTCGTTATATTGTGGGGAAGTGTAGCTTTATGGAACGAAATCCATAAAATTGGACCAGGCAACTCGAATACGAATACAACCTCTGTCACCCAATCAAATCCGAGTCCCCATAGCTAGCAGAGAGACTTTGACTTCGTCAAAGATCCCTATAAAATGTCACGAAACTTACATGATTTCGGTAACAATTGGTTATAATCGGACTCTCGTTCTCATTTGAATTTGACTGTAGCCACAGAAATGATATAGTCAAAGATAGATAAAACTCTCATAGGCATACAGGAATGACGATATATATGATATAAGCAAATGAGACTGGTCTACACCTTTTTTCTAAACGACAACTCTAAGGAGGGAAACATCATGAATGTGGCAGAACTTCAATTAATTCAATTATCCAGACGAGGCGATCGCAACGCTTTCGTGGAGTTAGTCGAGCTCTATCGTAGCAAAATACAAAAGCTTGCGTTTAAGATGCTGCATAACCGTCCTGATTCTGAGGATATTGTGCAAGAAACCTTTATCCGCGTCTATTTGAATTTAAACCACTTTGATGAAAGCCAGAATTTCTCAACCTGGATTTATCGGATCGGAAAAAATGTTGCCATCGATTTGCTACGCAAAAAAAGGCCCGTTCAATCCCTTGATGCGGAGCTCAATGATTTTGATGATGATTACAGCTACTACAGTAAGCTTGCCAGTCAAGATCAATCGCCGGAACATGCCGTGCTTCAAACCGAAATTCAAGAGCATATGCACGCATCCATCAACAAATTAGCAGACAAATATAAAGGTATTATTACGCTGTACTATCTAGAGGAGCTTTCTCTTCAAGAAATTAGCGAGCGTCTGAACCTGCCGATTACGACTGTGAAAACTCGTTTACACCGGGGACGTGAGCTTCTTCGCAAAAAATGGGGAATGAATTTCGTTATTGGTTTAATGACCTTCTTCACATTGGGCATGATCGCTTAATTGACATGCAGAATAGCAATAAGCCTCAAACCACGATATAAATCGTGATTTGAGGCTTATTTTTTTGAAACTTAGAAATTAATCCACGGACCCGGTTTGCTCGATTCCCGCTTCTCTATACCCCGTTCTTGTTGCTGTAAGAACGCACTCAACGCTGAGGCTCCTGATAATTTTACTTTTCGTGTTGTGCGGCTTCCACTTGTTTTGGGTTTAACTGATTTTTGCTTATCGCGAATGTCAATGTCAATTTCCGCTTGCGTATCTGTAACCTGCTTTAGTTCATGGGTATGAACTTGCGGCAACAAAGATGATTCTTCATAAGGAGCGTGGTGGCCTGCACCCACATAACGAATACCATAAGGATCATGTTGGAACGCATATTGTTGCGCCATAAGATGATCATACGGCATTGGAGGTGGATAAAAGGCAGGCATTACCGGCATCTCCTGTGACGCATTGTCCCAAGGGTTCCCCATAGGAACATTCCCGTAATGAGCTGGATAGTTCATCCAAGGGTGTTCATTCATAGAAGGTCCGCCACACCCACATCCCTCATCGACTGAAGTGACTGGAGCTACCATCGTCGGAAGCTGCTCACACGGCTCCTCCTGATACGGAGGATACGAAGGATACGGAGGATACTCTGGAAGCGTCATTGCCTCATGGTGCTGCTCGGGGTAAGCAAAAACTTCTGTGGCTGTAATATGAAATTGTTGGAACGGATGTACCGCTTGCCCATAGGGTTGATGGAGTTCATGATCTTCCATGACGGGAGCTGGAATAACCGGCGCTGGCGGCATTATTTGTGGCATGGCTGGAACCGTTTCCCCCGTAGATAACGGAGGTGCCTCAACGACAGGTTGTTGTGGGCTTGCGATAATTGGCTGTTGATAAGCTTCTGTTGGCGGCATTGGCTCAGTCATTGGCACGGGAGCAAACGGCTCTGTGCTAAGCTTTGATGGATTGTGGTGCGCGTGGTGCATGCCATGCTGATTACTATGCGTATGTCCCTGCTGCATTTTAGGGACAAAAACCACATCCCCCGTCATAAGTACATTTGGATTCTTAAGATGTGCATTCGCTTTAATCATTGCTTGCAGTGGTACATCCCACGCCTTTCCAAGCTTCCATAAACTGTCACCTTGCTGTACAACATGCTTATAGACATAATCAGATGCAGGTGGTTCAGCAGGTTTAACTGTAGATGGAATTTTCACTTTCATCCCAATCTCAATCTGATTTGGATCAGCTATTTGCGGATTAAGTGCAATAATCTGGTCTAGGGTGGTGTTGTATTTTTTTGCGAGCTCGTACAGGGTATCGCCTTTTTTGACAATATGGATTTTCAAAACCCTACCTCCTTAAAGTTTTCTACAGAAAACTGGCTTGTAAGCATTTCCTTCGCGTTTCTCTTCCAATCGCCATAAACTTGGCCGCGTCAGCATCGCTTATTCACAATAATGATATTACAGTTTATGCACGTTCCTAGGCTTTTGCCCCTTTCGTACAAAAAAAATCCCTCGCGTCATAAACGCAAGGGATTTACCTTAGGATCCAATATACGGATAGCTTGGATAACAGCCCAAAATTCGAACCTGACATCCAATGGCTTCGATCTCTTGTATAGCTGAACGCAGAAGAACTGAGTCCATCGTACCCGCAATATCGATATAGAAATAATAAATGCCAAGCTTCTTCTTCGTCGGTTTCGATTCAATCTTGGAAAGATTAATTCTCCGCCAAGCGAAAGCGGATAGAACTTGGTGCAAAGCACCTGGATAATCCTCTGGTAGTGTAACCAGAATCGTCGTCTTCATATCCTCAGACGGCATCAACTCCGACGCTTCTTTACCAACAAGCAAGAAGCGAGTCATATTATCCTTGTGATCTTGAATCTCACGTTGCAGCATCGGCACACCATAGTTCATTGAGGCAATGGCCGTTCCAATCGCAGCGACTGTCGGGTCCTGAAGCGTAGACACGATGCGTACACCCTCAGCCGTAGAGCTTACTTGCTCAAACTCGGCCTCACGCAAATATTGCTTCATAAATTGATTGCATTGAGCAGGTACAACTTGATGAGAAAGTACCTTGCGAATGTGACGATAGGGATTCAAACCGTCAACTTCTGCATCGGGATTTGGGTAACCAATGAGATTCATATCGATCGGAAATACCCATTCTGCTCGAATCGGAAGATCAACTTCATGAACGAGCCAATCCACGTGGAGATGCACAGAGCCTTCTAGCGTATTCTCAATGGGTATCACACTTAAATCGGTTTCACCCGATGCCGTTGCATTGAAAACCTCAGAGATCAGCTTGTACGAGACATATGTAAACTTCTCACCTAGAAAGTGACGTGTAGCTTCTTCCGAGAACGTACTGGGGCCAAGAATTGCAACTCGCTTCATGCCAACACCTCATTTTCCACTAAAGATAGAAGACTCTCATCTCCGCTTTGAAGGGCTGTTGTCGTCACACCTTCTTCGCTCGGCTTCAGCCATAGAAGCTGGGCTTCAATGCCTTCTTTCGCCAACGTGTCGCGAAGGAACGCCTCTAGCTCTGTCTTTTTCTCACTACGTGCGTCGACCAGTGCTAACATGGTTGGACCTGCTCCGCTCAAAGCAACACCAAGCGCGCCATGATCCTCACATTCATTCAATAGTGTCTTCATACCAGGGATAAGCGCCGCGCGATAGGGCTGATGCAATCTGTCCTTCATCGCAAGACGAATCATCTCCAAGTTTCCCGTGCTTAAGGCAGCAACCAGTAACGAGGAGTGACTAAGATTGAACACGGCATCCTTCATCGATACATGCTGTGGCATAACGCCTCTCGCCTTTTCCGTGGATAACTGGAAAGCTGGTATCGCCACCAGCACTTCCAAGTTGTGATCAGGCTCAATACGTATCGACTCTGCCCTTGATTCGTCCCAGAAGGCAACGACAATTCCGCCATATAGGCTTGCGCCGACATTGTCAGGGTGCTTCTCCAGACGCGAAGCGATTTGGAACAGCTCATAGGTTGAGAATCGATTCCCAATAAGTGCGTTTGCTCCTGCAAGCGCCCCTACGATTGCCGAAGCACTGCTTCCTAAACCTCGTGTAAGTGGAATTTCGCTATACATAGAAATCTCAAGCTCTGGATGCGAAACGCCAGCTTTATCAAACACCATTTGAGCTACTTTATAGATTAAATTCGATTTATCCGTAGGAATTCCACTCATCTGATCGCCGATCAATTGAATTCTTGTCTGATCAGAGATCGCCATATCAATCCAAGCATATAAGTTCAAGGCCATCCCCAAGGAGTCAAAGCCGGGACCTAGATTCGCAGTGCTTGCCGGTACTTTCACCCTTACCTTTTGTTCTGTCTTGTAGCTCATTTCGAAATTGCGCCTCTCTTCACTCAAAATAAACGGCTACGCCGTCCTTCGGGGACGGGAGCGTTTTATGGAGAAATATAGCTCTAATAATTATGTGAAACATATAAATTCCTATATTTTAAAATAAACGTCGAACGCACTCCTCCTAGGACGAGTGCGTTACCGATTTCTAGCCTTCTACACGATATACGCTCTTAATCGCATGGATAACATCCATGGATTCGAATTGATTCAATACATTTTTCATGCTCGCTTGATTGGCATCATGTGTAATAATGATGATTTCTGCTTTCGGGTTCGATTTATTCGGATGTTGGAAGACCGATTCCAAGCTAACCTCATGCTCTGCGAAAATTTGTGTAATTTGGGCAAGTACGCCTGCTTTGTCTTCAACATGAAGTAAGATGAAGTTTTTGGAAGCGATTTGTTCGTCCGTTTTAAGCTTCTTCTCTTTGTAAGGAGCCTGTACCGTACGTCCATTAATACCTAATTTCAAATTGCGTACAACAGCCACTAGGTCAGCTACAACGGATGTTGCTGTTGGAAGTTCACCTGCACCCGCACCGTAGAACATCGTTTCACCAACTGCTTCACCAGTCACATAAACGGCATTGAAAACACCATTTACGGAAGCTAGTGGATGCGAGCTTTTGACCATAGTCGGTTGAACACTGACCGAGATATGACCATCATGATTCTCAGCAATACCAAGCAATTTTACTTCATACCCTAACTTTTTACCGTACTGGATATCTTCCTTCGTTACCTTGGAAATACCTTTAGCTTCCACATCGCTCAATGCGATATTGGCATGAAAACCAAGCGTTGATAAGATTGTCATTTTGCGAGCAGCATCTAAGCCCTCAACATCTGAAGTTGGGTCTGCTTCTGCATAGCCCAATTCCTGTGCCTCTTTCAAGACATCGGCATATGCTGCGCCTTCTTGACTCATTTTAGTTAAAATGTAGTTCGTCGTGCCGTTCACAATCCCCATAATCTTCGTGATGCGATCGGAGGAGAAGCCTTCAACAAGTGCACGAATGATTGGAATCCCGCCTGCAACACTCGCCTCATAAAAAACATCACAGTTATTTTCAGCGGCTTTGGCCAAAATTTCAGCCCCATGCATCGCCATTAGATCCTTATTGGCTGTAATGATATGTTTGCCGTTCCCCAGTGCTGTTAGAATGTGGGCTTTCGTTGCTTCAACGCCACCMATTACTTCAACAACGATATCGATCTCACTATCGCCAATGACGTCCCAGACGTTCTCTGTAAGCTTATCTGCATCAACAGAAATGTTACGATGTTTGGATTTATCTTGTACAAGAATTTTTGCAATTTCAATAGCTGAACCTGTTTGACGTTGCAAATCTTCTTGATGCCCTTCAACAATACGTACGACACCTGTTCCTACAGTACCTAATCCTAGTAAACCAACCTTGATGGGTTTCATTTCATTACCTCCTGAATTGTATGCTAATCAAATCTTAACTTCCTTGACCGATGACCATGGCACGCTTGACTCCGTCTTGCGCCCCTAGGCGATCCACAATTTCCCGGATCTCCTCGCCCATGGAAGAAATCTCTAAGGATATAACGACATTCGCCATACCTTGTAATGGAATCGTTTGGTGGATAGTCAGTACATTGCCATCCAAATTAGCGATGAGTGCGAGTACGCGGGACAATATCCCAGACCTATGCTCCAAATCCATCGAAATCGTAATGATGCGTTCGCGCTCTAGCTTGCTAAGTGGATGAATACCATCTTTATACTTATAGAAGGCGCTTCTGCTCAGCCCAACTTGTTCGACGGCGTCGTGAATCGTCTTCACTTCACCCCGTGCAAGCAACTCCTTGGCCTGCGCTGTCTTCAGAACACCTTCTGGAAGAATGTCTTCACGGACTAAGTAGTACCTCTCAGGTCCGATGTGCTTCATGGTTGGAAGAAACTCTTTGCTCTCCGGCACCTAACTACCGTCCTCTCCAAAAAGACTAATGTTTCCCTATAGAGGACATTATATCGAAACATGCCTTGTGAAGCAATAGGCAAAATGCATCCAAGCATTCGCCTTTGCAGCCCCTTCCTTTTCTATGATAAGCTGAAACGGAACTAACGAAGGGAGGGGATCTCTCCATGATTACATTACGAATGATGTCTACCGCACTTTTATGGAACAAGCATGACGAGCTCCTCATGATGAAACGCGCGTTAAACCGCACCCTCTCTCCCGGCTTATGGGCGGCAATTGGGGGTCATCTCGAACCGCATGAAATTAGCCAACCAAGAACGGCTTGCTTTCGTGAAGTTTGGGAAGAAACCGGCATTGAGCAAGACGAGATTCAAGATTTACATCTGCAATATGTCTTACTTCGGCTCAATGGCCAAGAAATACGCCAACAGTTTTTCTATGTCGGTAAAACAGATGTGAATCCACGAATCGTTACATCGGAAGGTGATCTGCATTGGATTCACAAAACAGCTGTCCTAGATCGTCCGATGCCCTATATTTTCCGCTGCTTACTCGAACATTATTTCAGCGTAGGCCGGACTTCCCATCCGTGGATAGGCTCTGCAGGGATTCAATTAGGGACAGATACACCTACGATTCATTGGAACCCCTTATTGGACCCGATGCAAATTTAGTCCAACCCCCGACTTGGAAAAGAGCAGACAACGATTTCTCGTTGCCTGCTCTTTTTGTAGCATTCTTATAACGCACTGCCTCCGAATAGGAAGCGATATTCCCAATGCCGATTCGCGATTGAATCAATTCGCACGCCGCCACTTTCTTTGGAATACGTCGAAAGGATTTGACCATCGCCTAAATAAATAGCCACATGGGTAATCGTTTGTGTAGACTTATTAATTCCTGCATAGTTGGATTGCGCTGTTCCTTTATAAGACATAAAGAACATGAGATCGCCAACTTTGAGGTTATGCCAATCCGTTACATTGTGTCCGAGCGATTTCACATACGCACCTTGACCTCTTGAATCAGACGGTAATTTCAATCCAATTCCGTCCAAAAATGCCTGACGTACAAAATCGGAACAATCAAACGTTGCGGTGCTATCACGACTGGACCCATATTCATATGGCGTTCCTATGTATTTCTTACCTGCTGCTATTACCTTTTGAATCTTTTCGCTTGTTGTCCCACCACCTGTGTTCGTACCAGGAGACGTGCTTGTACCTGATGTTGATATGTAGGTAGGACTTGTGCTTATGTATCCTTCACGACCATCTGATGCCTTGATTTTATACCAATACGCATTTACTTTCTGCAGGATTTGAACGGTTTCTCCTGTCTTCAGATAACGGATTCGCGTTGCATTCTCATTAGCCGCGGTGCGGAAGCTCACGCTTGCGACGATACGTCCTGTCCCTGTTGCAGGTGACGTTGTTTGATCGTTTGCTTTTATGTACTTCGAACTCGTCGAGACATAACCGATCTGACCGTTCGTCACTTGAACTCTATACCAGTAAGCATTCACTTTCTCAATAATGGAGACTGGCTCTCCAGCTTTTAAATACCGAATACGTGGTGAATTCTCGTCTGGACTTTGGCGGAAGCTCACACTGCTAACGACTTCACCAGTAGTTGCAGCAGAAGCTGCTTTAGGGAATGGGACTGTAACAGCACCAAATAGTAATGATGGGATAAGAGCAAAAGCAAGTAGTTGTTTCTTCATGAAGTAGGCCTCCTAGCGTTTTGTACTTACGAATCCTGATGACACTAGTAAATGGTAACATATCCATTGATTAAGTTTTAGCTGTAACATCTACCAATTTGCCTACCCMCATAAAAAAAGCCCCCCATTTGCTGTCTACTCACAGCTTTTTGGAAGGCCTTTAACCTATTTTCGAAGAGGAATCATCACTGTCGGCAAGATCTTGCAATTTCAAATACTGACTCTGATCAATCCAGCGCTGCATGATTTTATGCGCTTCTTTCCGCTGTAGTAGAGCTTCGGCAAGCTGAAAGCCCTCTTCGTAGCTATCTACCTTATCAAACCATTTCAATCTTAACCCTGTATTGAAAATGACGTGATCACGTTCACGTTTGACCTCTGTTCCATCCTCGCCTGTAATAATGCGTTTCACCATGGAAATCTGATCTTCTTTCGCCAGATGAGGTAGAGGTGTACTCGTAAAGCCAAATTTCTGCGGCTCAACACTACGGGACTCATCTCCCCAGGGGGTCACGATCCGGATCGTGCTATTCTCATAAAGGGGTAAATCCTCTGAGCCATCAATGCCGCTTATAATATACGCTTGTTGAAAACCCGAACGCATCGATATCGGAATCAGGGATTCCATTGCTTTGCGCTGTTGCACACCGATAATTAAGTTCGTCGACAGCACAGGATTTAATACTTTCTCTATCGTATCAATGACTGTTCGTATACCCAATTGTTCTCGCACCGGCTTCAACCGTCCAATTGGCGGACACAGTTGCTCTGTAGGTAGAAATCCGATGTGCAAATGAAACAACATGGATTGCCAAGCCTTCACAGAAAGTTGCAAGGTAACACCTAAGCCTTCTACGATCTCTTTCAGTGCAGTCCCTTGGCGAGACGGAAGCGCATCACCACCTTGCATCACCTGGGTGAATCCCACTGAAGCAAGCAGCAAGCTGACAGGCAACGTAACAGGGAATCGCTTTCTCCCTTCCGTAGGCCCGATTGAATTAAGCGAGTTAGGCTGAGTATGATAATTCAAGGAATAGCCGCGATAGACATCGATAAAGGCCATCAACTCTTCATCTGCTTCCCCTTTCATACATAGCGCCATTAGGAATGCTGCGCATTGCGCATCTGTTGAATCTCCTTTCGCCATTTCGCCAGCAGCTTCTACAGCTTCATCGTAGGTTAAATTCCGCATTCGCGTCTGATCCGCCCCCATCGCTTGAATCCATTTCTTCATCATACTCCCCCTTTCTTATGTTCATTTTATGTTATATTTACTTACATTATTTTTGTGATATATCTAAAATGGTAATGCTTTTAATAATACATGTCAAGTATAATGACATTAAATGGGTCAGAACAAAAAAAAGCACCCATCCCTTAGGGATAAGTGCTCTTGTATTATAAATTGTTTTCGTCAAACTCGAAGTCAAAGTCACCAATTTGAATCGTTTGTCCATGTACGGCGCCACGCTTACGCAACTCATCATCAATCCCCATGTTACGCAAAATACGAGCAAAACGCGCGATTCCATCTTGGGTCGTAAAATTCGTCCGCTTAATCAATTTCTCAATCGACGGGCTCTCAATAACGAATACATCATTATCACGACGAATCGTGAAGTCATTCTCTTCGCGTTTCTCAAAGCGATATACTTTACGCTCTTGTGTCTCAGCAACTCCCTCGACCTCTGGGGCATTCGGGATACTTTCCACGATGTCAGAAATCTTATAGAGCAACTCTTGAACGCCACCGCGCGTCAATGCCGAAATCGGATAAACGGCATAATCCTTGCCGTCAGCAGCCAACTGCTCTTTGAACAAGGCCAAGTTATCTTCCGACTCTGGCATATCCATTTTGTTGGCTACAACGATTTGAGGACGTTGCTCTAACTTCGCATTATAGAGCTTGATTTCTTCATTGATTTTGATGAAATCCTCATAAGGATCACGTCCGTCCGCAGCCGACATGTCCACGACATGTACAATGACTCGCGTCCGCTCTACGTGACGTAGAAACTCATGGCCCAAGCCTACACCTTCGTGAGCGCCTTCGATCAAACCTGGCAAATCTGCCATCACGAAGCTTCTGCCATCCCCAACGTCAACTACACCTAGGTTAGGGGTTAACGTTGTAAAGTGATACGCTGCAATCTTAGGCTTCGCGGCAGAAACGACAGACAATAAAGTTGATTTACCCACGCTCGGGAAACCTACAAGCCCTACGTCAGCCATTACTTTCATTTCTAAGATAACCCAACGTTCAACGCCTTCTTCACCGTTCTCCGCAATCTCAGGAGCTGTCACGCGAGCAGTTGCAAAGCGCGTATTCCCTCTTCCGCCTCGGCCACCCTTCGCAACAACGACTTCTTGCCCATGACGCGTTAAGTCAGCAATCACTTCTTGCGTGTCATCATCAATAATGGTTGTCCMAGGGGGAATACGAACGATCATATCCTCTGAGTTAGCTCCATGCATCGATTTGTTACGGCCTTTCTCGCCGCGTTCTGCTTTAAAGTGCTTCTGATAACGGAAATCCATCAATGTCCGTAGGCCTTCGTCTACGCGGAAAACAACATCACCACCGTTGCCTCCGTCACCGCCGGCAGGACCACCCTCCGGTACATACTTCTCCCGACGGAAAGCAACTAAACCGTCACCACCGTCTCCGCCTTTTACAAAAATCTTCGCCTTATCAACAAACATTTCTACACCTCAACTTTATATATGAAACGGCAATCGCAGCGTGACACTTGCTTCTTCTTCATGCCAATCATCATTCTCAAGCAAGTTCTGTGAACCTTTCGATGAAAAACGTGCTAAAATCGATTGCTCAAGTTGTTCCCGATTATAGGGGCCTTGATATACAAAATCAAGCAGTAAGCCATCTTCTTGAACATCAAACTCCAAGCTGAGTGTGCCACTTTCCCCATCTTCGAATGCCGTATGTTCCTGGATGCAGGCCACCATTTGCCGAACCAATCGTTCAATCAGTCCGTGCTGAATCGGGAGTTGTCCAAGATTAATTTCTTGCTCAACTTCCACTTTCAGCTCTAGCGTCTTTGACTGCACACGGAATTGAAGCAAGTAAGCAATAAAAGAAGGGATTCCCAGCTTGGAGAGATTGCTTTCCTGCTGCATAGTCATTTTTATTTTTTCCATATATGGCCGTAAATTATCAAACTTCTTCATTTGAATGTAACCAAATAAAATCTGGGTATCATTCATCCAATCATGCCGCAAGCGATTTACAACAGCAATCAGCTTCAGATGATCCTCTTGCTCCTGCTGCTTCAGCGTAGAAAGCCACTTTTCTTCCATTCTGCTTACTTCTAGTCTCCAAGCTGTATACCCACTTACGAGAATGATTAGTAGAAATGCCACTCGAATAATCCACGGTTCTGTAACCAACAAGCCAGTCAATCCTATGAGCACAAGTGCTAATATATAGACCTGTGCGCTGCCCAATTGCTTCATTATCCGCTCGCCCCGTTCTCTGCTTTGTAACCGTTCATCCAGTATATCATGCTGCCTGGAAAACTTCACCAAACAAACGAGAAAACCCCCGCCCCGGACCATCCGAAATGAGTGATCACGGTTAGAGGTTTTTCCTTGCATATTGAGAAAAAATCCCTGGATGAACTCTCGCTCACCAGGGATTCTAATTACGCTTCTAGAGCTGCAGCTACTGGAGCTACATCAACTGGGTATACGCTCACTTTTTTGCGATCGCGGCCCAAACGCTCGAATTTCACTACGCCTTGTACCAAAGCGAAAAGTGTATCATCCGAACCGATGCCTACGTTCGTTCCTGGGTGAATTTTCRTACCGCGTTGGCGGTAAAGAATGCTTCCAGCAGTAACAGTTTGACCGTCAGCACGTTTAGCGCCAAGGCGCTTAGAGTGTGAGTCACGACCGTTCTTTGTGGAACCTACCCCTTTTTTGGAAGCGAATAATTGGAGATCCAATTTCAAAAACATGGTGTTATCCTCCTTTGTGATAGATTGTTTCAATCGTTATATAGTCACCGTAAGTTTGTTCAATCGTTTGTAACATAACGACCATCGATTCTATAATTAACTGCACTTGACCCCAAGTTTCAGGCATGGTACGCGCACTATCTGGGATGGTTACATCCAGCAGTCCAGGCTCCATTTCGTGAATGGGAATCACACCGGTTAAGGATTCTATCGAGTTACATGTACCAACGGAAATCGCTGATACCGCGGCGCAGACCAAGTCTTTGCCAGGCACGTCATATTCAGCATGGCCTTCAACTACAAAAGAAAGAATTTGAGGTGAATCCGGTGCAAGACGTTCTATGGTCACGTAGATCATAGGCTTGTCTCTTACGCTTGGATTTTCTCAACTACTACTCTTGTGTACGGTTGACGATGACCTTGCTTTTTGTGATAGTTCTTTTTCGGTTTGTACTTATAAACGATGACTTTTGCGCCTTTGCCGTGTTTTTCCACTTTCGCGGAAACTGAAGCACCTGCAACCAATGGAGCACCTACTACTAGGCCATCTTCTTTGGAAACCAAGAACACACGATCAAAAGAAACAACCTCACCCTCAGCAGCGTTCAATTTTTCGATGTAAAGAACATCGCCCTCTTGAACTTTGTACTGTTTACCACCTGTTTCAATAATTGCGTACATTTTCATTACCTCCTCATGTCTCAGACTCGCCTTGTGCAGGTGACGGAACAGAACTACATCCATTCGCGTACTTCGACCTGTTTCGTGCGGTTACAGCATGCCTAAACAACACACTCCGAGTATTATATCACAGTTATATTTTCATATGCAAACCTTTTATTTGCGTTTCCGAGTCATWTCCAACAAGCCTAACTTGGTCCAACCTACAATTGTCGTCTTAGAACGATCCTTGCGCACAGCTTCCGCCATATTCGCCATGACCTTCGCTCGATTGTCTTCTGCATGCATGTCAATAAAATCAACAATAATGATGCCTCTTAGATTTCGAAGCCGCAAGAGCCTAGGGATTTCGATTGCTGCTTCCCGATTAATATCTGTAACCGTTTGCTCCAAATCAATAGAACCCGTGTACCGTCCCGTATTGACATCAATTACTGTCAGCGCTTCAGTTTGATCGATGATTAAATACCCGCCGCTAGGGAGCCAGATTTTGCGACGAAAGCTCTGGTTCAGCTCTTCCGTGACGCCGAAATGATCGAACATGGGTGTTCTACGGTCGTAGAAAGCGATGCGGCCACGCCAACCCGGCTGCTGCTTGCGTAATAAGGTTCTCATTTCTTCAAAAACCTTGTTATTGCTCATCCACACTTCTTGAACTTCAYCCGATATCACATCTCGCGCTAGTTTGGGCAGTAAATCCAGATCTTGATAAAGCTGTGCGGGAACATGCGTTTCTTCTCTCTTCGCTAAAATGGTACCCCACACATCACGTAAATTTTGCAAATCGTCTCGAATAGCTTCTTCACTTTGACCGATTGCACCTGTTCGAATAATCACGCCTTCACCAGGCATAAGATTACCCTCTGCTAGCTGCTTTAGTCGCTGTCGCTCTGCTTCAAGATCAATTTTACGAGATATGGCAATATAATCCGCATCTGGCATATAAACAATCCAACGGCCCGGAATGGACACGTGCGTAGTCACTCTTGCCCCTTTGGTCCCCTGTGGATCCTTGCTCACTTGAACCATTAGCATTTGCCCAACTTCAGCAATATCCGTAATGGACGGCTTAATCTTAGGTTGCTTGTCCACATGAACGGGGAGGAGATCGTCTATATAAAGAAAGGCATTCTTCGCAAGTCCAATATCGACGAATGCCGCTTGCATGCCAGGAAGTACGTTAACGATGCGGCCCATGTAGATGCTGCCTGCCCGTTGAGATTCAAGCGGATACTGCGTGTCATACTCCACAAGACGTCCATCCTCTAGCAATGCCGCTTGTGTAAGCTCTGGGGCGCAGTGAATTATCAGTTGCTTCATACATGTTCACCTCAACAGTTATTTTACATGAAAAGATCGGAAACTGCACTCCCCGGTTTTTTCCCATCTAAATAACCGCCGACGATTTGCTGTTCGGGCAGCACAGCTTGGATGCGCCCTGCTTCATTCACAACATAAATTAAGTGGTATCGTTCTCGCATAAAAAGCTTCAATGTCTCCGCCATCGTAAGCTGCTTAGTAATTACAATCGGCTGCGCTCGAGTACCTCGGCTCAGCAACTGCCCTACTCGCAACCCGCGCCCCATTAGGAAACGTAGAAAGTGATAGGGAATCTGCCGGTAGGCGTACCAATTGGATACAAGTAGAAACAGACCTATAACTAGAATATTGATTGGCAGTTGCCCATGTACGAGCTGAATAATTGCCATAACAATGATTGATAAGCTTATGATCATACTGATCCAAACCGAATAGACAATGGTGTTATGAAACGACATGATATAGCCTAACAAGCCTTGCATGATTTTCCCGCCATCGAGCGGCATCACTGGTATTAGATTGAATAATCCGATCATGAGATTCGCTTCAATGAAGTAATCCCACCAGTTACCACTTCCAATATCCAGTGACTTCAATATCAACGCCAGCAGTATCATCCATACGTGTTGAAGGGGTCCCGCTATGGCGACGATCAACTCCTCACGAGTAGACGTACCCCCTAGCTCATCAACAATTAAGACACCACCAAAGGGAAGTAGTTGCACTTCTTGGACCCTCCAACCGAACCCTTTCGCCGCGGTTAAATGCCCTAGCTCATGGATAAGTACGATGCCGAATAAAGTGATTGCCTCTAGGAAATATCCCGTTATCGCACAGCCAATCATTATTAAGGTGAATAATGGATGAAATCGATATTTCGTCCCTGCCCATTTAATCAAAGGTGATCACATCCACCGGATTGATCGTCACGCCTTCTTTCATGACTGAGAAGTACAGATTCCCCTTTGTTGGATCTTTCGCTGAAGCTTTACCTATGGGCTCCCCTACCTTCATCCAATCGCCAACAGCTACAGTAACCTCACTTAGTCCACCATATAAAGATTCCAGTCCACCAGGATGCCGAATCATAATCGTCAATCCCGTATCCGTGGTTGTGCCTGCAAAAATAACCTGCCCCGTATCCATCGCATACACCGGAGCGAACTCAGCCGTGTTCAATTTGACTCCCTTATGGATTGTCCCATCGTATCTGATCAACACGCTTCCTTTGGCTGGTGCAAACAATGTACGCTTCGAGGTACTCACAATCACAGCTTCATTGCCTGCGCGATTAAAGCTTGGAATAAACGAAGGAGCTCCTCCGAACTTATCAGCATACCAAGCGGATAAAGCTGTAAAGTCATAAGACTGCGTTAGTGCTGCTGTTATGTACAGCTTCCCTTGATTTGCCCATGGCTTGTCTATGTGAAACATACCGTAAACAGATGCAAATAGGGCACCACTGATGAGCAGCTTAAAGGCGATTCTCCGCGCAGATGGCGGGGTAAGAATTCCTCTTTCTTCATCATCATTCACCGTATCCATCATGAGCTTCTGTCTCCAGGCAAATTCAGGGTCCTCCATTCGTCTTCTCCAGTCAGGATCAGCATATAACGGCATTTCCTCTTTTTGTCGTGTAGGCAATAGGAAATCAACCGACGGAGAGGATCTGTGTGAGCCTCCTTTTGGTGCTTCTGACGATTCTCGCAAATGGCGAAGTCGCTCTAGTCGGCGTTGCTTTACTTTATCTTTTATAACCATAGAATCCCCTCCTCATAGACTTTCATTAGTACAGCCTATGTGCAGATGGACAAGATTATGTGAAAAGTCAGCCTTCGTACTGCTTGCAGCAATAGAAAAAGCCCGCGGCCTTGGTAAGGTCACGGACTTCACATAGATAAGCCATTAAAACAATTCAGGCGCGCGCTCCTGATGCAGCTTCACACTCATGACAAGGCCTAGTGAAAGCATATTGATTAGAAGCGAGGTCCCTCCATAACTGACGAAAGGAAGTGTAATACCGGTTAATGGCATAATGCCAATCATCATTCCAACGTTCTCAAAAATTTGGAATACGAACATAGATACAACACCAACAACGATATATGCGCCAGCAAGCTGAGAACTTTGAATAGAAATCAGAATCATACGATAAATAAGCAAGAAATAAATAAGCAAAAGTACGGCTGAACCACGGAATCCAAATTCTTCCCCTACAACAACGAAGATCGAATCCGAATAAGCGAAAGGAATGAAATTACTGTGAACAGAGGTCCCCTTCAAGAAACCCTCACCATCCAAACCACCAGAACCAATAGCCCTTATCGCGTTGCGTACCTGATAATTATCATCATCTGACACATCCTGCGGATAAAGGAACGTATCTATCCGATCCATCCAGTGACTGAAGCCGTATCCCTTAAGCATATCAAACAAAGGATCATGAAAATGTTTATATAGCGTAAGTGTCAGGAAACCTACTCCGGCCACGAGAAGGATACTTATCAAAACTTGTGTGTATTTGATATTCCCAATCCAAAGCATACCTATCAAAATAATAACAAAAATAATCGCATTCCCTAGATCCGGCTGTATGAGAACAAGCACGAATGGGAGAAACACAGCTACCCCTACAGGAATAATATCATTTTTCACCTGAAGCAAATCCCCGCCGCGTCTGGCAAGGAGGGCTGTAATGCAAATAATCAAGATTAATTTGACGAGCTCTGCTGGTTGGAATGTCAATCCTCCGGGAAGTTCAAACCAGCCGCGGGCACCGTGAATTTTTTTACCAAAAAAATAGACGGCAATCAACGAGACAATTCCAATCCCATACAAATACGGAGCAATTCGTATAAGTACACGATAATCGAATAAACTACAGGCTAGAAAAGCAACGAGTCCTACCCCATATAAAATCAGAATTTTCGAAATGCTGATGTTAATGGTCGGATGATCGACAGATGAGCTGTAGACCATCATTGTACTTATCACCATGAAGGCAAACAGAATGACAACAATTGGAATATCAATGTTTTTCAGTTTGGCAAACACAGAACAATCATCCTATTCCAATAAACTTTTTCATTCGTTTTACCCAGCCTGTTTTGTCCTCTAGCTGCATAAGAGGCACGGTATCGCCAACAATACGCCTAGCAATATTCCGATACGCAATGGCTGCGCGTGATGAGGGGTTCATCACCGTTGGTTCACCTAGATTAGCCGCCTTAATGACGTGCTCATCATCCGGTACAATGCCTAACAAATCTATTGCAAGTACAGAGCAAATTTCATCGATATCCAGCATTTCGCCTTTTTTCACCATTTGAGGGCGAATACGGTTAATAACAAGCTTCGGTGATGATATTTTCTCATTTTCCAAAAGGCCAATAATCCGATCCGCATCACGCACAGCGGCATTTTCCGGAGTCGTCACGACAATCGCTTTATCTGCGCCTGCAACCGCGTTCTTGAATCCCTGCTCAATCCCCGCCGGACAGTCGATAATGACATATTCGAAATCATTTTTGAGTTCCAAAATAATGGTACGCACCTGTTCCGGAGTTACGGCGTGTTTGTCCTTCGTTTGAGCAGCTGGTAATAAATACAGCTCATCAAATCGTTTATCCTTAATTAGCGCTTGCGGCAAACGACAACGACCTTCCGCAACATCCACAAGATCATAGATAATCCGATTTTCCAATCCCATCACGACATCCAGATTACGTAAACCAATATCCGTATCAACCATGCATACTTTCTTCCCCAGAAGTGCAAGTGCAGTCCCCAGATTAGCGGAAGTCGTCGTTTTACCAACGCCACCTTTACCTGAGGTGACAACGATAGCCTCTCCCATATTCCTCACCCCAGACACAGTTTATATGTTAAAAATAATTATTTAATTGGAGCATCCGGCCAAATCCGATGAAGCTGATGCAGCTTATCGATTTCCATTTTGCCTTCTTTGACATAAGCAAATTCCATGAAAGCCTCCTCGATCCCCCACTCATCTGGAGAACGACTGATGACCCCGGCAATTCGTAATTGTGTAGGCCGCATATGAGACGCAGCAATGATTGCTTTCTCGTCTCCGTCTAACCCTGCGTGAGCCATACCACGAAGTGAACCCATTATATAAATGTTCCCTGTGGAGGTAATGATTCCGCCTGGGTTAACATCACCTAAATAAAGTAAATCACCTTCGTTATGAAGGGTTTGTCCTGAACGAATCATTCCTCTTAGCGTTGTTATGGATACCTTGGGCTCCGGCGGAGCCTCCACCTTAGGCGGTTCACTCTCGATGGATTGAATCAAGAGATTCCCCTTCTGCTTAATTACAGCGCGAATCTCTTCTTTCTGCTCATCGGTGGCCTCACGGTTGCCCAGTTTGACATTCACATGAATAATCGGACCCGTTAATATTTGTTGATGCGTTTTCTCAAGCTTATGTTGCAGCTCTTGCAACAGCTCTTGCCAATCGCATGCGTCATTTAGTAAAAAAACTAGGCCATCTTTGACCCCTTTAATCATAACATGGTGCTTCGCTACAGACATAATGGCATGACGACCTCCCAACCTATACATTTCGGCCCTTGTTCTAAATTCTCCTGCTTATCGCCTGGAAAATTAATCTTCCTTCGCTGAAGCTGCAAGTCGTTTGCCTTCAAGCAGTTTGCGGATGGGAACGTAGCAAATCAAGGCCACAAGTAAATTGAATAGAACACTAGGGAGCATGTAATGGGTGAGAGCAAAATTCAAATCAACGGCAATCAGTTTGAATAAGCGGTTGATCCCATAGTTGAGAAACTCAAATATTAATAATCCTAAGCTTGTAATAAGCAAATTGTAAAAAATAAGATTGGGCTGCCTGCGCTGCGCAAGGCCTGCCAAATAGCCTACGAGCCCCATGCTGAAAGAGTAAACACCCAACATTGCTCCATAGTAAGTAAAATCGTGTAATAATCCGAACAGAAGACCGTAAAGAAGAGCCGCATGACGATGATGAAAAAGTCCAATAAACATTATGAATACCAAAGGTAAATGAGGTGTTACATAGACGATCGATTGCCAAGAGGCTGGCAGCAACCATACGACTAAACTGCCTTGAAGGATAAACAGTCCGAGCAGGATGAGCCATAACACATGTCTATTCATTTGCCCACTCACCTCATTTCACTTCCGGAACTTCAACGACAAACACTTCACGGATTCGGTTGAAGGATGCTTTCGGCTTCACCATGACCTTATACGTAATGCCGAATTCCCCAGGTCCAATCGAAGAGATCGTCCCAACTTCTATTCCCTTTGGAAATACCTGCCCTAAGCCTGATGTAATAATCGTATCGCCGATTTTCATATCGTCAGCATGTTCAACCTTATTCATCACTAGTTCCCCAAGCTTGGGATCATAGGATTCAATCATTCCGAATGGCTGTGACTCACTCCCTTTGACTGTAACGGCAATTGCTTTGGAGTTGTTGTCGGTATCATTGGTCTCCGACAAAAGCTGCACATTGGAGTGAAACCCAAACACTTTACTCACTCTGCCCACTAAGCCATCGACAGTCATAACCGCCATATTCTCCTTAATCCCATCTTTGTCACCCAAATTAATCGTTACGGTGCTATTGTAGGGGTCTGGATCAATCGTGACGACCTCGGCGATTCTGTACGTATAATTGTTAGCTTGACGCTGACGTTCTGTGAAACCAAGCTCATCCAACAGACGCTTATTCTGTGATTCAAGCTCATTCAACCGTTGCGTATCTCGTGCGTATTGCGTGAGCGTCAGCTTCAGCGTCTTGTTTTCTTCATAAATGACACGCAGCTGTCTGATGTCTTCGAAGAAACCCGCTACCTGCGCAGCGGGCTTATACAAGAGTCCTTGCGTCCATGATATCGAGTCTTTGACGAATTTCTCAGGCCATGTCATCGGCCCTCGATTCCCAAGTGTTAGTCCCATTAAAATAAAGAAACAGACTAAACCGGACATAAGAAAAATAAGTCGTTTATTTCCCATGAATTTAAACAAATTAGCACCTTCTAACGAAAATTAACCCTTATACCTTGAACCAGATCCTGATTTGTTTTTGAATAAGTGAATATTCTCTAATGCACGTCCCGTTCCAATCGCAACGCAATCGAGCGGATTTTCGGCAACCATTACAGGCATACCCGTTTCTCTTGCCAGTAGTCGGTCCAAATTACGAAGCAATCCGCCTCCGCCAGTCAGCACAATACCGCGATCCATAATATCCGCCGATAGCTCTGGTGGACATTTCTCAAGCGTGACCTTTACGGCCTCCACAATGGCACTTACCGTGTCAGACAACGATTCCGTAATCTCAACGGACGTTACACTGATCGTTTTCGGTAACCCGCTTACAAGATCACGACCACGAATTTCCATCGAATCGGCCTTCTCTGTATTAAGCGCTGAGCCAATTTCAATCTTCAGTGTTTCCGCGGTACGTTCCCCAATCATGAGGTTGTAGGTACGTTTAATATATTGAATAATGGCCTCATCCATTTCATCACCAGCGATACGAATGGATCGACTGGTTACAATACCGCCAAGTGAGATAACAGCAACTTCTGTCGTACCTCCACCAATATCAACAACCATACTCCCTGTCGGCTCCCAAACTGGAAGATCCGCTCCAATCGCAGCAGCGAAAGGCTCCTCGATCGTGTAGGCTTCTCTTGCTCCCGCCTGCTTTGTAGCATCTTCAACAGCACGCTTTTCTACAGCGGTAATCCCAGATGGCACACACACCATGACATTCGGATGACGCGGAAATAACCAACGCTGCTTCTGGGCTTGTCGAATAAAGTATCGAATCATCGTTGCAGTCGTGTCGAAATCGGCAATAACACCATCCTTCATCGGACGTACGGCACGGATATTCCCTGGCGTACGACCAATCATCTTTTTGGCTGATTCACCAACTGCTTCTATTGTTTTTGTATCTGTACGAAGGGCGACCACCGAAGGCTMCCTAACGATAATTCCTCTGCCTTTCACATAAACCAATGTATTCGCGGTACCTAAGTCAATCCCCAGATCTTTCGTAAAACCACCAAACATACAAACGGCTCCTTTCCTGTAGCGTGTTCTATTATATTACATAAAGCCTTGTTCCTTCAAACTTATAAATCTCTGATCTCCAATGATAACATGATCCAACACTTCAATACCAATTATTGCTCCAGCTTCTACTAATCGACCTGTCAGACTAATATCTTCCGGACTTGGGGTAGGATCTCCACTCGGATGGTTATGTACACAAATGATCGAGGCACTGCTTCGTTTAATCGCTGCACGAAAAACTTCCCTAGGATGGACAATCGACGCGTTCAAGCTGCCCATAGATAAGGTCTCTTGTGCAATAACATGATTCTTAGTATTTAGGAACAAGCAAACAAAGTGCTCTTTCTGCAAATAGCGAAGATCCTCGCTCATTAAATTGGCGATATCTTTGGGCGAACGAATCGTTATCCGCTCCTCATATGAGCTTTTGGCTAGTCTGCGTCCTAGCTCAATACCCGCAAGAATTTGAAGAGCCTTGGCATCGCCAATCCCCTTGATCTGCGTTAATTGATCCTTGCTCATATCTACAAGACTGCGCAGCCCCCCGCTTTCACTTAAAATCCGGCTTGCCAAATGAATGGCAGATTCCGCTACCGTTCCTGTCCGTAATAAGATAGCAAGCAGTTCCGCATGACTGAGCGCCCCCGCCCCCAGTTGAAGCATTCGTTCCCGCGGTCTCTCTTCGATCGGAACTTCTCGCAGCATCAAGCTTGAACTTTCCATGTTTTCCCCTCTTCCGTAATGTAGGTTATGTTACTTATTGCTATCCCATGCATGCGGGTACAAGCCCTAAAAACAACATAAAACCCCCGGATTGTGAGATCCGAGGGCTTCTAGGATAAAGATTCAGTATTCGATTTCGGGCATTCAAATGCCCTTATTTGTTCTAGCATACTGCCAATTGTATGACCTTCAAAGTAATGTTCCATTTGCTTCTCAGCATCGTTGAAAACTTTACCCATCAATTTATCCATTTTGGATGATATCATACAAGGCTTGGACTCATCACCAGAGCACCAGCTCGGCTTCAAAGTACCTTGACATGTCAATCGGTAAATCTCCCCAAGTGTGACTTCCTCAGGCTTGCAACTCAGTATAAAACCGCCACCGATGCCTTCCTTCGTTGACACATACCCTGCTTTTCGAAGAAAGCCCATAACTTTACGAATACGGGCAGAATGCGTTGATACATTAGCAGCAATTTCTTCACTAGTTGCCATATGATCAGGTAAGTGAGCTAACAGAACAAGGCTGTGGACGGCAATTGTAAATTCGCTGTTCATGGCAGATACCTCCCAGAAGAATGCGAAGTCATGTCGCTTACTGTTATTGTAACCGTTACAGATTACTCAGTCAATCTAATTACCCTATTTTGGACTAGAATGGATAGGCTTGGAAATGTCACTACAGAACTTGAATATTGAACGTCAGCAGCAAATCACTCAACAAGGAAAGTGGAAGTCCCACAACCGTGAAATAATCCCCCTCGATCCCGCTGATAATCGTTGCCCCTATGCCTTGAATGGCGTAAGACCCGGCTTTATCTTTGGGTTCCCCAGTAGCAATATAACGCAAAATTTGTTCATCTGTCATCGGCTTCATCCGTACGTGAGTCACGCTATGCGAGACTACTTGTTGACCCGTTGCTGCATCCACACAGGCAACACCACTGTAAACCTGGTGCACATTCCCTTGCAGACCTTTGAGCATGCGGAAAGCATCTTGCTCATCGGCTGGTTTGCCTAGAATTTCCTCGTTATACACAACAACTGTGTCAGATCCAATGATAATTCCATGCTGATCTTGAACTCCTAGCATCTCTCTGACTGCCCCCGCTTTGCGTAAAGAAAGCAGCTCAACGAGCTCCGCTGGCGTTATTTTTTGTTCGACGGTCTCATCCGCGTCACTCACACGAATAATATAGGGTAGTCCGAAAGATTGGATAAGCTCCTGCCTCCGCGGCGACGATGAAGCAAGAATTAGTCTTTGATGTTCTTTGGTTTGCACGCTCAACAACTCCTATTAATAATAATCCCACTGCTTAAACGTTCAAAAACTCACTAAAGTTTCCGATATAGGAGATAAGCTCCTACTAACCCAATAATGCTGCATAGGTTTAGCTTCACCAAAAGGTTGAATTCATATTTCACAACTTGTAAATCTGCTTTAGGTTCCCAAGAAATTTGAACTGATTTGGTTAAAAATGCGAGAGCAGGAACGGACGCCAGCAGCTGGCCGATAATAATCCCAGTAATTAACCCGACGATTAAAAAAATGATCAGTGTAAATGTGCTTTTCTTCATTCCTGTCATCCTCTCCAAGTATGTACAAGCACTATTATACGGGCAATCCCCTCTTTTTTCCATGCAAAATAAGCGACCGTCAGTTGAATTAATCGATGGTGATTCTTACCTGCTTACAGCCTAGTCCAATCCTAGTATTATAGTTACCGGAGGTAATTTCAACTATGACTCTACTCAAAAGACTGATTCTGTTCACTTTACTGCTCACGATTGCATTCCCTTACCAAGCCTTCGCTTACAAGGTCGTACTTGATCCTGGGCATGGGGGAAGTGATCCTGGCGCAATCGGTGTTGGTGGACTCCGTGAAACAGATGTCAATCTGGACATCACATTAAAGGTGCGACAAGCCCTTCTTGAACGCGGTTACGAGGTCGTCATGACACGCACCAACGACACCTTCTTATCACTCGCTCAAAGGGTTGCCTTCACGAATGAGCAGCAAGCTGACTTATTCGTATCCATTCATGCCAACGCACATGCGAACAGCAACGCTAACGGAACCATGGTGCTCTATTATGATAATGCGTACCCACAAGAAGATTACCCAGCAAGCAGTGCGATGACGCAATTAACGCCTTACAGTAAAGATTTAGCACAGCATGTGCAAGATGCCTTACTCGCGCAATCCGGTACCAAAGACTTAGGGCTGACTCCAAGCGCTGTCTACGTCGCCCGAATGGGAACGATTCCGAGTATTCTAGTAGAGACGGCTTTTCTCACGAATACTAGTGATGCAGCCCTACTTGCTAGCAGCTCTATGCGTTCTAAGATGGCACTCGGCATTGCCAAAGGGATTAGCAGCTATGAACCGCCTCTTTTTACCGACGTGCTTGTGCACTGGTCCAAAGCTGCTGTTCTTCGTATGAAGAATAAAGGCATTGTCGAAGGTGTCGGCAACAATTACGAACCAGACCGTGCGCTCACGCGAGCGGAGTTCCTCACACTGATGGATCGCGTATTTACGTTCAGCAAGCTGCCAGCTGTCTGCAGCACGAACGGAAGTGTAACTTCCAATGTTTATGGCTGCGGGTCTGACGGATCGAAAAGCTATTCGGATTTATCGACTTCTCATTGGGCAAGCGCCGTTTTTGCCAAAGCTGCCAAATTAAACTTACTACAAGGGTATGCCGATGGGACGATTCGACCTAATCAGGCGATTACACGCGGGGAAGTTGCTTATTTATTCAATCAGCTTCTACAAATGACATCACCAACTGCACAACCAACGTATACAGCCGCATTCGATGATGTACCGAAGTCCATGTGGAGCGCTTTAGCCATTCTAACTTTGAAGGATAAAGGCATCATTAATGGCATATCGGACACTTCCTTTAAGCCTGATCAAACGATGACAAGGGCTGAGATTGCCGCCCTGCTCGATCGTTACATCACGAAATAACAAGAAAGCCGTGTATCCCGGGCTCCGTAGAGTTCAGGGTACACGGCTTTCTCCTTATACTACACTAATCGTCTTAAGGAGATTTTTCTGAGCAATAATGTACTGCATCAAGGCTGACTGCGCTTGCCACATCAAGGCCTGAGATGGCGTTTTCTTGTATTCTTCCATCGATTGAACGGCACTATTAATCGCACTTGTCATCTTCGTCAGCAATGGCTTAACATCCTCACCCGCTCCGTTAGTCAGTCCTGTACCGAGCGTGATTAGCGCCTGATGTGAAGTACGAATCGACTGTAAGGAGACATCCGTAAGTGCTGTGGGCTTCGTCTCCACCAAATGGACAAGTGTGAGTCCACTCATTGCAGCGACAAGCTTGTCGCCCTCAGCAATATAATTGGGCAGGGACTCGGCTTTTGAGCCAGACCAACGAATACCCGTTACCGCTGGGAAATCCACATTTTTCATAAAAACCTCGATCGTTTTATCTGCAGCCTGCACGCCTTGTCTCAAGGCAATGGCGTCGTCCTTCGTCTTTGCAAAGCCTACAAACACAGTAAGTTTATCGGAATTATCCAATGCGGAAGCAAGACCCTTTTTATTGAGCGAATCCTGAACAGCCTGAGCGCCTTGAAGTGAACTGAACACCCCATTTTGCAAGAAGGTATACGATTTAGCAGGAATTTGCACAGCTGTGACAGCTGCTGTTGTTGCTGGGAGAGCTGCATCCCCTGTACCCATTTGTGTTTTGGTCGTGGAGGCAGAAGATTGTGTATTAGGCGATGGCACTGTAATTTTAGTAGGATTCGATGTGGCTATACTCGTGCTCGTATCTCGATCCGAGGAGAACATGGAGAGCACGAAGAAACCGAATGCGATTCCCGTTACCACTGCACCCGCCACAGATGTTGCTATGCGAATCCACGGCGCTCCGGATGACTTCGCATAACGAGTTCCAGTCCCCGGATCCCGGTAAGGCTCCTTGGATGTCCAATTGGACCATTCCTCTCGATTGTCCGTAGGCGCAGGCGCAGACGCAGGATCAGGCTCCCTCTCCTGCCGAATGACCGTTGTTGGAATTGGCGCATTTAGCTGTTCTCGAGATATTTGGGTTTCCCGAATGATGCGTTCTACACGCTCTCCTTCGGATTCAATCTGGCTATGCCAGCTCCCAAAATCAGTGGTGAACGTATTCAGTGCATGCGGTTCAAATAATGATTCTACTTGCTCTCTTTCTGCTTGGTCATATGGCGTTACTTCCTTCGGGCTGCGATCTATCTTCGGTTCTATCACTTTATACTCTTCTTGATAGAGCGGTATGACGTTCTCTTCTTGTTCATGCACCCTGGCTGCTCTGCGTGTGGATTCTGCTCCTTCTTTGGGGTCGAAGCGATATGTAATTCTACCTTTGTTCATTCTCATCCCTCACTCCTCATCATATATATGGCCCGAAACGGGTACAATGCCGTATCATCTTGTCCCAATCTTCTGTTACTAGAGTATGAGAGAGAGAACCATATTATGATTTATTCAAGAAAAAAAGACCGCCTCCAGCCTATTGGCTCAAGCGATCTTCTCTCTAGGAATGTGATTCGTATTTCTTGCGCAGTGATTTAGCTAACCCATCCGCAGCCTTCCAGATGTCTCCTGCACCCATGGTGAGAACGAGGTCACCAGGTTGAACATGGTCTATCAAATACGTCAGTACTTCTTCACGTGTGGCAATGTGCTGCACATTCGGATTGCTGTTGCTGCGTATCAACTCAACTAGTTTAACAGAGTCTACACCTTCAATCCGTTGTTCGCCTGCCGGTGAATAAATATCCGTAATGATTACTTCATCCGCTTCTAGGAAGGAGCGGCTAAACTGCTCGAACAAATAGTAAGTTCGCGTATAGCGTTGCGGTTGGAACACGGCGACAATACGCTTTTTCGTTGCTTTCGCAGCAGAAATCGTTGCTTGAATTTCCGTAGGATGATGCGCGTAATCATCAATGACCAAGATATTTTCAACTTCTCCGAGTACTTGGAATCTACGCTTAGCTCCACGAAACTCTTGAATTGCTTCCGCAATGTTCTCGAAAGATAGTCCTGCTTCCAAGCAAGTAATCACTGTCGCAAGTGCATTGTATACATTATGTTTACCAGGCACGGACAGGCTGACTTGGCCAAGTGATGAACCGTTACATTCTACCGAAAAGGTTACCTTGCGATCACCTAGTAAGATGTCACGTGCGATATAATCCGCTTTCGTCTCAATCCCGTACGTAATCACTTGACTTTGAATTTCTGGTATCATTTCGCGCAGGAACTCATCATCCTGACATACAATCGCTTTTCCGCCAGGTCTTACTTGGCTCAAGAATTGTTTGTATGCCTTCTTCAAGTTCTCGAAATCACCATTGTAATTCTCCAAATGGTCGGCTTCGATATTGTTCACTAACGCAAGGGTTGGGTGATATTGCAGGAAGGTGCCATCGCTCTCATCGGCCTCCGCAACCACATACTCTCCTTTCCCTGCTTTGGCATTGCTGCCAACGTTCATAATTTCTCCACCGATAATATACGTTGGATCCGTGCCGCAAATCTCCATTACCAAAGCAATCATGGAGGACGTTGTTGTTTTCCCGTKGGCGCCTGCAACAGCAATCCCTTTACGCTCATTCATCAGTCTGCCCAGCATTTGTGAACGATGAATAATGGGAATGTTTAGTTGCTCTGCTGCTTTCAATTCTACATCGTCTTTGGCTATTGCGGTTGAATATACAACAAGATCAGCACCTGATACATTCGCCGCCTGATGACCGATAAAGACTTGAGCGCCTTTGGCTTTCAATTTCTCAGTTAATTCTTGCTGAGCAATATCTGACCCTGAGACACGGTATCCCATCTCGAGCATGACTTTGGCAATGGCACTCATGCCGTATCCGCCGATTCCTATAAAATGTACGTGTTCTGCTTGACTCACGCCGTTCTCACCATCCTTTTTCAGAATCGGTTTGATAGGTTATCCAAGAACGAACATCAGAGATTAAATACAGCGTGCCGGATACGACCGCCAGATCATCCTGCTCAGTTCTATTTGTTAATAAGGTTAGAGCCTGCTTCCAATCACGTTCAACAACAATGTCAACCTCTAGATTCATCTCACGAAGAAGACCACTTGCGATGTCGGCGAGCAGGGAAGCATCCCCTTTTTTATGAAAATTTGCTTCTGTAATTATGAGCGTATCCACCAATGGTAGTATATGCCTTAAGTAGCCTGTATGATTCTTCGTAGCTAGCATTCCTATCATCATGTGAAGCTTCTTGTAGCTATACACATTCTGAAGTGCTGCAGCTAGCGTCGCAGCCCCCTCAGGGTTATGAGCCCCATCAATAAGGATGCGCGGCTCCTGTGAAACCATTTCCAATCTACCCGGCCATTTGGTTCCCACAAGCCCCTTCTGCAAATCTACGTCCTCCACGATAGTGGCGTAATATTGACGAAGAACCTCCAGTGTCATAACCGCTACGGCAGCATTCTTCAATTGGTGTTCACCATTCAATGTAATCGACAGATTAGGAATAGGTCGAAATGGTCCGTTAAACTGAAAGCTTTGATGATCTAGCTCACTGTTCACTTCGGTCAAGTTAAATTGATCGCCTAGCGAATACAGTGTCGCTTTCTTCGCCTTCGCCGTTTGATCGATAACGCTCCAAATCGCCGCAGGCTCCACCGCTGTAATAACGGGAACTCCTGCTTTAATGATGCCCGCTTTTTCAGCAGCTACGAGTTCTAGGGTATCCCCCAGGATATCCATGTGATCATGACCGACATTCGTAATCACGGTAACAATTGGATTCACGATATTCGTGCTATCCAGCCTTCCCCCGAGTCCGGTTTCCCATACTACATAATCGGGATACGCCACTTTCCCAAAGTATAGAATCGCCAGTGCCGTTGAAATCTCAAACATGGTTGGCGGACCTACCTCTGTGGCTGCAATCTCATCCACAATTGGCTTCATCTCATTTACTAAGCGAAGCAGTACATCATCCTCAATATCGGCGCCATTGACTTGTATACGGTTCGTATACCGCACCAAGTAAGGCGACGTAAACGAGCCCACATCATAGCCGCACGCTTGAAGCACGGAAGCAAGGTAAGCGCATGTTGAGCCCTTGCCATTCGTTCCGGCCACATGAATGAACTTCAGCCTGCGTTCGGGGTTGCCCAACTTCTCCATGAGTAGATGCATACGTTGGAGGCCCGGTTTCATGCCGAGCTTCTCCATCCGTCCAACGATCCAATCAATGGCTTCCTGTGCGGATTGGAATTCACCCGCCGTGTTCTTGATTTCATCCATTGTTCTCATCCTCTTTTACTATATGATTCACCATGTAGACGAACCTAGGCAATCGTATAATTTACGTTCCTTAAGCCTTTAACTCCGCTAATCGAGCGATTACTTTGTCCCGTTTGTCTGCATAAYCAGCAAGTTTGGCTTTCTCTTCTTCGATGACTTTCGCTGGCGCCTTGGCTACAAAACCTTCATTACCCAGTTTCTTCTCGATGCGCTCAACTTCACCATGCAAGGATTGAAGTTCTTTGTCCAAGCGCGCAAGCTCTTGTGTGATATCGATCAAGCCCGCTAATGGCAAGTAAAGCTCAGCCCCAGTAATAATCGACGTCATTGCTTTGTCAGGCGCTGTCATTGTAAGGTCAATTTCAAGCAGGGACGTGTTACAGAAGCGTTTCAGGTATTCTTCATTTTTGCTGAGAATGTCCTGTGTCTCCGCACTAGCTGGTTTGATCAAGAGCTCGACTTTCTTACTCATCGGCACATTCACTTCCGCACGGATATTACGAACGGAACGAATCGCTTCCATCAAAAGCTCCATCTCCCGAATCGCATCCGGCGCTTCGAAAGCGGCATTCTCAGTCGGCCAAGCCGCGAGTGTAATCGTGTCCCCAACATGCGGCAAGTGCTGCCAAATTTCCTCAGAAATAAATGGCATGAACGGGTGAATCAAACGTTGCGTTTGATCTAATACATAAGCTAGAACCGATTGAGTCTGCTTTTTCGCCGCCGCATCCGTCCCATATAAGCTCAGTTTACTGAACTCAATGTACCAGTCACAGAGATCATCCMAGATGAAGTTATAGAGTAGACGGCCGGTTTCGCCGAACTCATAGCTATCAATTAGACGAGTCACATCACGAACGGTTTCATTCAAACGATGCAAAATCCAACGATCTGCTGTCCCTAATGGGCCTGTCAAATCAATATCTGCTGCGTTTACGCCTTCCAAATTCATCAAAGCAAAACGGGATGCGTTCCAAATCTTATTGGCAAAATTACGAGCTTGCTCAACCCGCTCCCAACGGAAGCGCAAATCTTGACCCGGCGTGCTGCTCGTAGAAATCATATAGCGCATGGCATCTGCGCCGTATTTCTCGATCACTTCCAACGGATCAACACCGTTTCCGAGTGATTTGGACATTTTACGTCCTTCGGAATCACGAACAAGGCCATGCATAAGCACATCTTTAAATGGAATTTGATCCGTAAATTCGAGTCCTTGGAAAATCATCCGCGCGACCCAGAAGTAAATGATATCGTAACCAGTAACTAGGACACTCGTCGGATAGAAACGCTTCATATCCTCGGAATCATTCGGCCACCCTAAAGTGGAGAAAGGCCATAGCGCCGAGCTGAACCATGTATCCAGTACATCGTTATCTTGGTTAAGATTCGTACTTTGACAATGGGAGCAAGCAGTAGCATCCTCACGAGCTACCGTGATTTGACCGCAATCCGCACAGTGCCAAGCAGGAATCCGGTGACCCCACCAAAGTTGACGGGAAATACACCAGTCACGCACATTTTCAATCCAGTTCAAATACGTTTTCTCGAAGCGATCGGGTACAAAATTAACACCCTTGCCTGATTTTTGCGCTTCAATCGCTTGATCCGCGAGCGGCTGCATTTTCACGAACCATTGGGTAGACAAGTAAGGCTCAATTACGGCACCACTGCGCTCACTATGTCCAACTTGATGAACGTGCTCTTCAATTTTGATCAGAACACCTTGCTCTTTCAAATCAGCAACGATTTGCTTACGGCACTCAAAACGGTCTTGCCCCTGGTATGGGCCGGCATTCGCGTTCATCGTTCCCGTTTCGTCCATAACCAGAATTTGCGGCAAATTGTGACGCTTTCCTACTTCGAAATCGTTCGGATCATGCGCAGGCGTAATTTTTACCGCGCCGCTTCCGAATTCTTTTTCAACATAATCGTCTGCAATAATCGGAATTTCACGGTTTACAATCGGCAGCAGCAAAGACTTCCCAATGAGGTGCTTATAGCGCTCATCCTTCGGATGAACAGCAACCGCTGTGTCTCCCAGCATCGTCTCAGGACGCGTTGTTGCAACAACGATCGAACCTGATCCGTCTGTTGTTTCATATTTCAAATGGTACAGGGCACCTTGTACTTCTTTGTATTCCACTTCAATATCCGAAAGCGCTGTGCGTGCCGCTGGATCCCAGTTAATAATATAGTTGCCGCGATAAATGAGACCTTTTTCAAACAAGCTTACGAAAACTTCACGAACTGCTTGCGAAAGTCCTTCATCCAAAGTGAAGCGTTCACGTGAATAATCGAGAGAGAAGCCCATTTTGGCCCATTGCTCACGAATCGTATCCGCGTATAATTCTTTCCACTCCCAGACTTTCTCCAAGAATTTCTCCCGCCCGAGATCATAACGTGTTTGTCCTTGTTCGCGAAGCTTCTGCTCTACACGCGTTTGTGTTGCAATACCAGCATGGTCAGAACCAGGCAGCCACAATGTGTCAAAGCCCTGCATCCGCTTCGTACGAATAAGAATATCTTGCAGTGTGAAATCAAGTGCATGCCCGATGTGCAGCATACCCGTTACATTCGGAGGCGGTATCACAATCGTGTAGGTTTCCGCATCTGGACGGTTGCCTGCTTTGAAGAATTCATTTTTGATCCAGTAGTCGTACCATTTACGCTCCGCTTCTTTCGGGTCGTACGTGGTAGGCATTTCCGTTTGTAATTTCGTTTCGGTCATAAAAGTACCTCCATATCTGGCTAGTTGTTATAAACACAAAAAAACCTTTCGCCCCAAAAAGGACGAAAGGTATAGCTTCCGTGGTACCACCTTCATTTCATGCGACTTGCCCCAATAGCAAATAACATGACACTTAAACAGATAACGGCTGCGACCGGAAAATGCTAATGCAGGCGAGAAATGAAACTCGGCGATTGCACTCACATTTACTGCTCCAGGGCGACTTCGATCGGATGTATCCTGAGGAACCTCTCAGCGCTGCAGTTCCACTCTCTGAAGGGCGTTCCGACTACTACTCCCTATCTTTGCAATTCCATATGTTGGTTTGAAAATGAGTTACACTATATGATATCGAATTATCGACATATAGTCAATAATTTCGACGCCTATTATAAGGATTATTTTCTAGTATTGGGCGGAAAGTTGGAATTTATACTAGGATAAACATAAAGAGCCCCCAGCCGCTATCAGCAGCCAGAAGCTCTTGCCTATGTAACATTATTTATTTGGGTAAATAAATAACTTGCCCCACAACAATATCCTGATCACCTAGTCGATTCATCAATTGAAGCTCACGCGTGGTCAGTTGATAGCGCTTCGCGATGGATTCTAAGGTGTCGTCCTTCTGAACGATACATAGTTTGAGCTTCCTGAACTCTTGTGACTCCGATCTGCTCTGAAGGAATAATCGCCGCCACTCTACCGCATCTATCCGCGATTCCGCCTCAAGAGCCGCTTGCGCCTCAGCTTCCGCAAGCCGCTTGTCGGAAAGATACGTGCCTGCCTTAGATAATAGCGATTTGATGCCATATGGGTTAACCTCCACGGCGTCCGTTGCCTTCTTGCCAAAGGCAACTTTCAGTTCCTTTTTTTCCTCTGTAACGACGGTACTATCCGCATGCGGGGTCACTTTCAGCTCGATTTGTTCAAATTCCACACCAATCGTGTCGTCCCCCGAAAAGGATTCCGGCTGAGCCGCAACGACAGTTGGTTCTGGTGCAGCTGCTATCAACGTTGGGGTTGGCGTAGGTATAGGTGTAGGAAGAACAGGTTCTGGTGGTGGTTCAATCACTTGTTGAACTTCTGGAACTGGTTGGACCTGTGGTTCTTGAACATACGGTGCTGGTGTAGGTACAGGTTCTGATACGTAAGGCATGACGGGCTCAGAGCGTGGGTACTCAATTTGATGGACAAACGTAACCTCTTCTTCCTCTCGCCAGCTTTCTTGCGGCACAGATACCATTTCTACACCTTGCAAAGATAGTACACCAGTTACATTAAGACTTCGTGTCGATAAAAGGTCGATATCAAAATTCTCGATCTCCACCTGAATATCTTCTACACGATGAATACGATTCAAGGGCAGCGTAATTTCGACAGGAATCAAATGCTCAAGTGTGCGAGGACTGCCGCCCTCTTCACTGAAGTAGTTGCCTGTAAGTAGTAGATTCCCCTTTAAGATCGCTTGATCATCCAGCGTTATTACTTGAATATGCGGAAGCAATTCTACCTCATTCAATTCTTGTATAGCCGCCAAATTCTCCTGCAAATGCACACGTTCATAAATATCAAAGCGTAACCCTGGTTGTTGTTCAGACACCGAATGAATCCTCCCTTCCGTTAATTCGAAACATAAAGCGGCTCCGAATTGTTGGGTGATATACTTGATTGTCTCTAAAAGTATATGGGTGGATGAGGCCAGGCATGACTATATTTTTAACTTAAAGACATTTGATCCAGCAAAGTCTTGAAATCTAGTGGATAAGGTGCGTGCACAACGACCTCATTTTGCGTAATCGGATGCTTGAATATCAGCCTTTCGCCGTGAAGGGCTTGTCGATGAAACGATCGTGAAGAACCTCCATATAAGATATCTCCGATAAGTGGATGTCCTAAATGGCTGAGATGGACTCGAATTTGATGTGTTCTGCCGGTTTCCAACTCCACTTCAACGAGTGCACCAGCTTTCATTTGTTGAACGACACGGTAATGTGTAAGTGCCTGATCCCCATTGGGAGCCACTCTTCGCTTCCCTGGCTGATGACGATCCTTGCCGATCGGTTCATCAATCCATCCTTCCTTTTCTTTGAAAATCCCATGAGCTAGCGCAATATAACGTCTATCGATTTGTTTTTCTCGCATGGCTTCATCTAACAGGACATGTGCCCATTCATTTTTGGCATAAAGTACAACGCCCGTCGTATCTTGATCTAGACGATGAATATGCCGAACGCCGCATGCTTGCCCTGTCGCTTCATAATAATGAGCTACCGCATTGGCAAGTGTTCCTCCTTGTCCGGCTTCAGCTGGATGGACAGACTTTCCAGCTGGTTTATTCACAACAAGAGTGAACTCATCTTCAAATAAAACGTCTAATGGGTAAGATTCCGGTTTAAACGCCGCCTTTTCCTGTGGAAAAACCTTAAGTCGAATCGTATTATTGTCTATGCGAATAAGCCCCTGGGAAGCTAATCGCAGGAAATATTTGCGAGGTACCGGGAGATACGCCGCTAATTCTTCAACAGCGCCCGGTTTGAGCGGTTTCCATTGCTCATTCGGAAGCGGTAACTCCAACCATTCTCCATTGCGCGACCAAGTAATCATGATTTCATGCCTTTACGAAATGATAGAAAGATTGCTAGCAGAATGAGTAGAAATACAAAAACAATCGCCATAAGGTCGATTGGGAAATCAAAAAAGTAATAACGTTTCATAAATAGAACGAGCTCCTTAAGAAAGAGGGATTAAGTACACTTTATTTTAACAATTACCATTACCATTTGCATGCAAAAATATGATACTATTATTTTGTATTGTTTTTTTTTCGACATTTTCTATCAATTTATTAATAGAGCAGGAGAGGTTTACCTTGGGTAGTTCAATTGCAAATCATTTTCGGAATTATAGTTGGTTGAAGCGGACTTTACTCGTTATAGCAGTATGTGCATTTCTAAGTTCTAGCTTTCTATTTCTAACCCCGCCAGGGACATTCATTCGTGAGTATTTGGCCAAAACCGTCATAACAACACAGCACCGCGACTGGGCTTGGATCTTCGTAGGCGCGCAGCGTCGTGATCAAATGGTGCTTGAGATGCAGAATTTAACGGAAGTTAACTCCATCGAGAAACAAGATATTGAGGCTGTTCAGTTTAATACAAACCGCCCAATTGAGAGTCTCGTCAAAGTAGAAGATATTTCAGGCACCCTTTGGAAGGGTAAGCGAATGTATGTATATGATCCACGTTCAATCCGTGTTGTCGTTCCTTCCAAACAAGGTGAAGGTGAACGAATTACAGCCATGGTTCAACGTACGGGTGCTGTTGCCGGTGTCAATGGCGGTGGCTTCAATGATCCTGACGGTCTTGGAAACGGATTTGCCCCAATCGGTGCTATTATGTCCGGTGGTGAAATTCTTTATACCGACCAAGAAGGAAGCAACCCGCAACAAATTGTCGGTTTCACGAATGAAGGCACACTCATTATCGGTAAATATACAATTAACGAATTACTGAAACTCGGCGTCTCTGAAGCCGTTTCCTTCTATCCGCGAGTTATCGCGAACGGTAAACCGCTAATTACAAGCGGTGATGGCGGATGGGGACGTGCGCCGCGTACAGCTGTTGGACAAAAAGCAGACGGTACGGTTATCTTTATCGTCATTGACGGCCGTCAAACGTCAAGTGTTGGTGCTACACTGAAAGAAGTTCAGGATCTTTTCTTAGAAGACGATGTCATCAACGCTGGATTCCTTGATGGCGGAGCATCTTCTGAAATGGTTTATAATAATGCACTCATTACCAAACCATCCAGCCGTTATGGCGAACGTCGCTTACCTTCAGCTTTCTTAGTATTCGATCATCCTGAGAAAGTCGAAGTGAAGAACATTTGGGCTGGCTTAACGACGATTGATGCAGGCGGTGCTTCAACTCACCCTGAATTCTTGAAAGAACAAGCAGAACTGAAGGCGCAAGGTAAATTACCTACACCAACGCCGAAAGCAACACCAACACCATCTGCTAAACCAGAAAACACGGCTGAATCAGGCAAAGCTGGCGTTACATCTTCACCTTCAAGTACCGACTCAACAAAGCCGAGCTCAACGGAAAAGCCGTCAACTGGAACACCAACGAATACAACTAGTCCTATACCAACAAATACAGGCAATCCTTCACCAACTCCTACAGCTACGCCAACGCCAAGTAGTGGGAATAATACAGGTGGTAACACGGGTAGTACGAAGCCAACGACGACAACCTCAACAACACCATCTCCCACACCGAGTGCTACTCCGAAGCCAGCAACGAATGGAGCGGAAACTTCACCGAACGCTTCAACATCAATATCAACATCTCCAACAATTAAACCTAACTAATACGTTCTATCGTGGTTAAAAAACCAGTTAGCATCCGATTTTGCGGATGCTAACTGGTTTTTTTGCGGGTGCATTCGATCGCGGCACCCAACGTCACCAACATCGTCCGAGCCGCGGCGTGTCCGTCTTCTTGTCCTTGTCCCCTTTTTCTGAGTCCCATGTAAGCTCCCATTTCCGCGACTCTTATCCCCGCATCCATACCGAGGCGCACAATTGTGCTAACTCTAAAATATACAGCTATTTTCGAGATATTTCCTTGAAATTTGGATTTAACTGTAAAACATGTAGGTAAAACGGCCTCTTTTGTTCCGTTCGGGAAAAATGGATAAAATTAACTGTAGTTTATCCATCTAAACTAAGTTTGCTCGGAAAATTCAAGAATTTAACTGTACAAAATCCATCTATTCGCCTGGAGCACACGTCCTCAAACAAAGGGACAGCCCTCACGTAGAACATTCTACGGAGGGCTGCCCTTTTCATTATAATCGTTTCAAGGCTTCGCGATGAGCCTCGATCGTCGTTTCAATATCCGAATCAGAATGCACCGTAGACACAAACATACCCTCAAACTGCGAAGGTGCAACGGAAACACCTAAATCCAGCAAGTTACCGAAGTAGGCATTAAATCTGCCAAGGTCGGATGTTTTGGCTGTGTCGTAGTTGGTGACTGCTATCTCCGTGAAAAACGGGCAAACCATGGAGCCTACACGATTGATCGTGCTGGCAATGCCGAATTCAGCCGCATTCGCAGCAAAGCCTGCTTCTAGTCTAGCTGACTTGCGTTCCAGCTCCTCATAAACATTCGGCTCGCCTAGTAAGGACAACGTTGCAAAACCAGCTGCCATGGCAAGTGGGTTGCCTGATAACGTACCTGCTTGGTAAATCGGACCCGCAGGAGCAATCTGCTCCATGATGTCTAAGCGGCCGCCATAAGCACCTACAGGAAGCCCGCCGCCAATAACTTTACCTAAACAAGTTAAATCAGGTGTTACACCGTATAAACCTTGTGCACAGTTCTTATGCACGCGGAAACCGGTCATAACCTCATCAAAAATCAACAAGGAGCCATACTGCTTAGTAATGTCACGAAGACCTTGCAGGAAGCCAGCTGCTGGAGGAACAACCCCCATATTCCCTGCAATGGGTTCTACGATAAGCGCGGCAATTTCTTCTCCGAACTTTTCAAAAACAAGCTTTACGGAATCCAAATCATTATAAGGCACAGTAATTGTGTTAGGCGCGACGCTGCTAGGTACTCCAGGACTATCTGGTAATCCAAGTGTAGCAACCCCAGACCCAGCCTTGATCAACAAAGCATCCGCATGTCCATGATAGCTTCCTTCGAATTTCACGATCTTGTCGCGCTTCGTAAATCCACGAGCTAGGCGCAACGCACTCATGGTAGCTTCCGTCCCCGAATTGACCATGCGAACCATATCAATGGACGGTACGCGTTCAATAACAAGCTTCGCCATCTCCGTTTCAAGCAACGTTGGAGCACCAAAGCTTGTACCTTTTATAGCTGTAGCCTGAATCGCTTCCAATACCTTCGGATGTGCATGTCCCACGATAAGTGGTCCCCATGAACCAACATAATCAATAAACGTATTCCCATCAATATCCGTCACTCGCGAGCCGGATCCACTCTCCATGAATAACGGTGTTAAGCCCACCGATTTAAAAGCACGAACTGGACTGTTCACTCCGCCAGGAATCAGCTTTCTTGATTCTTGGAAAGCAGCCGCTGACAGTTTGTCGATTCTGCTCGAATTTACCATAATTTAGCCCCCAATGACGTGATCTTGTGATAAAATGAGGTCATATCCTACCATTAACTACCTATAAAGGCGGTACAACCTATGCTAGAGCTTATCAAGAAAGTTCCTTTATTTGCCCAACTGGGCGAGCATCAATTAGACGCCCTTATTGAAATTTGTACAAGACGTACTTATAAACCAGGCACGATTTTATTTCAAGAAAAAGAAATCGGCTCTGTCTTCTATATGGTACTAAGCGGTTCCGTTAAAATCTACACAACAAGCCAGTCAGGAGAGGAAAAAATACTGTCTATCTGCAAAAGCAGCGAAAGCTTCGGTGAGCTTTCTCTCATAGATGGCAAACCACGTTCTGCTTCAGCTCAAACCTTAGAAGAATCCACACTCCTAACGATAACCGGGCAAAGCTTCCTTGATCTGCTTCGTAATCATTTTGACATTAGCTTAGGCATCATGCAAGAACTCAGTAACCGTCTACGCGATACGAATCAACAAGTTTATGATTTAACGTTCGTAGATGCAAGAACACGAGTCATCAAAAGTTTGATCAAAATGGCGAACTCGCATGGACTGCGTAAAGGCACCACAATCGTCATTAAGCTTGTTCTTAACTTTGATGAAATTTCTCAGCTGGCTGGTGTTCAGAAAGCTACGCTTATGCAGGTCATTCGTGATCTCGAAGAGAAGAAAATCCTGACCATCTCTGCAAGTGAATTCACTTTGGAGTTGACCAAGCTCCGTTAATGCTATTGTCTTAGAACAAGACTGGCAAGTTGATTGGCAGCTTCTTTCCCTTGCCGGATACAATCGGGCAGTCCGACGCCGTGAAACCCTGCCCCCGTGACCAGTACGCGCGGCATGGCCGCAGTCAGCTCTTTTTTGAAATCCGCGATCTCCTCTAAATGGCCAACAGGGTATTGCGGCATGGAATGCATCAACCTCGTCACTTCAACAAAACCAGGTTCAGCTGTAATCCCCAGCAGATCACCTATATCCTGTCGTGCTTTACTAATTAATTGCTCATCAGACCATGCTGGCCATTCCTGCTCACCAGAACGACCAATATAACAACGAAGCAGCACCTTGCCTTCTGGTGCCGCATGCAGCCACTTCGCTGAGGTTAACGTACACGCTGTAATGGTATAGCCCTCATGCTTAGGAACAAGGAAACCGGAGGCATCCAGTTCAAAAGGAATATCTTTACGATCGAACGCCATAATCACATTGGCTACCGATATATAAGCAATCTTTGCTAGCTTGCTTGCAGCTGGCAGCTCCGAAAGCAGCCTCGCCGCTTGATACGTTGGCGTCGTCACAATGACACCGTCAACGATTTCACGCTGACCGTCCTCAAAGACAACTTCTGTTTGTCCATCCTCTACACGACGCACGGACTCAACACCAACTCCAGCACGTAAATCCACAGTAGATAACGCGTCTACTAAACCATTAACTAGCGATTGCAGCCCTCGCTTAAACGTTACAAAGACTGAATTGCGAACAGCCGCAGGCAAATGCGCGCTTTCCTCGGACACATTTTTGCGGCTCGCCATCATCCCGAGAATTAAACTGCGGTTCTTCTGCTCCATAGCTCGAAACTGCGGGAAGGTGGACTTCAAGCTCAGCTTATACGTATCCCCGGCGTAAATCCCTGCTAGCAGCGGCTCAACAATGCGCTCAAGTACTTCCTTACCAAGTCGACGCTCTAGAAAATGTCCAAGCGACTCATCTGCGGTGACATCCCGCTTCGGCTTGATCAAGTCCATCGCAGCGCGAAGCTTGCCGAGTGGTGAAATAAGGCCTGTCTTCATAAAAGGTGTCATTTGAGTCGGAATTCCGAGAACCAAGCCAGGAGGCATGCGATGCAGCTTTCTCCCACGAACAATGTACGTTTTCTTAGCTTTCGGATTCGTACCTGTCAGCTCGTTTTCCATTCCTAAATCATAAGCTAAATCAATTATGGGACGTTTACGAGCTAGGAAGGAATCAGGCCCCTTTTCAATCACAAAGCCGTCACGCTCAATCGTATGAATTTTCCCGCCAAATGATGGTGATTTCTCGACGACAGAAATGCGAAAGGGGGAATCTCCCCCGTCGGTCTCTAACTGTTTTTTCAAATAAAAAGCAGCGCTCAGCCCCGTGATCCCGCCGCCTATAATCATATAATGAGGCACTTTATTACTCATTTCGAACTCGCTGCCTCTTGCCATTTCTTGTAAACAACATCACTTAAGGTTTCCATATATAGCGGATCCGTGTTGAGCGACTCTGTACGTTCCAAGTGAATGCCTAGCTCTTTCGCCAACCCTTGTGCTTCGATATCAATATCATAAAGAACTTCTAAATGATCAGAAACGAAACCGATTGGACAGAGGAGTATCTTATCCACGCCTTCTTCTTGCTTAATCGTACGCATGACATCCATAATGTCTGGACCTAACCAAGGCATGGCAGTCTGACCAGCACTTTGCCAACCAAACTGCCAATTCGTAAGACCAACCCGCTCAGCAAGCGCTTTGGAGGTAGCCAACAATTGATCCGGATACGGATCCTTCATTTCCAGAATTTTCTCAGGCAAGCTATGTGCTGTAAAGATGACTCTCACGTTATCCCGATCCGCTTCAGCAAATTTCCCCAAAGCTTTCTCTACACGTGTTTGCAAAGCATCAAGCAGCTTCCCATGGAGGTGATAATCCAGAACGAAAGTTATGTTAAGTCCTAGCGCTTCTGCCCTATCCTTCGCTCTCTTCACATAGCCACCGACACTCATCGTCGAGTAGTGAGGCGCTAGAACGACCCCTACAGCCTCTGTGATGCCGTCTTTAACCATTTGCTCTACACCATCTTCTACATACGGCTGAGCGTGCTTTAGGCCTTGATAGCAGACAAATTCAAGCTCAGGATGCTCTTGACGAAGCGTAGCTTCGAGTCCCATTACTTGTTTATTCGTATTTTCACGCAGCGGGAAGAAGCCACCGACAATAGCCTCATAACGCGTCGTTAATTCATGCAATTGCTCAGGGGTCGGCGGATGACCACGACGGATATGCGTATAGTACGCTTCAACTTGATCTAAACTTTCCGGCGTACCGTACGACATCACTAAGACGCCAATGCGCGTTTTGGTCATGTTAAACACCACTCTTTCCAGCTTGCTGAGTTAAAACGGAATGCGAATACGTATGAACAAACGTCGTTAATTCCTTCAATTTCTCAAGCGATGCTTCTGGGAATAAGCCATGTCCTAGGTTGAAAATAAAACCTGGCTGCTTCATCCCTTCATCCATAATGGCTTTCGCTTGCGCTTCAATCACACTCATCGGCGCTGTTAGAATATACGGATCTAAGTTCCCTTGCACCGCGTATCGATTCTGTAGTCGTTCACGCCCAACATTAATCGGTACACGCCAATCCAAACCAATCACATCAGCTTGAATCGTTGTCAGATATGGCAGCAATTCACCTGAGCTAACGCCAGGGAAATAAATTTTCGGTTCTTTCAAGTCCGATAGCTCTTTGAAAATCCGCATCATCGTAGGACGTACATAGACGTCGAAATCGGCTGGAGAGAGAGCCCCCACCCAGCTATCGAATACTTGAACAGCTTTTGCCCCATTGGCGATATGCGCGCGAAGATACGTGATAACCATATCCCCAAGCTTATCCATCAAGGCGAACCAGACTGCTGGTTCAGAATACATCATTTGCTTCGTACGGATATAGCTCTTGGAGGGTCTGCCCTCAATCAAATAGCTGGCGATCGTAAATGGCGCACCCGCAAACGAAATCAACGGAACCTCTAACTCTTTATCTAAAATACGAATCGTTTGAAGAATGTGGGACAAGTCCTTCTCCACATCAATTGGACGAAGTCGTTCAACATCTTGTGCCGTACGAACCGGCGTATGTATCACGGGACCGATATCTTTCACAATATCAAAATCAACACCCAACGAAGCCACTGGGTTCATAATATCCGAGTACAAAATCGCGGCATCTACGCCAAGCTTTTTGATCGGCATCATCGTTACTTCAGCAGCTAACTCTGGTTGCTGACAAATTTCAAGCAAGGAGTACTTTTCCTTAATCTTACGGTAGTCCGGGTCGTAGCGACCGGCTTGACGCATATACCACACAGGCAGTGTATCAACTTTTTCTTTCCGGCATGCTTTAATAAAATTATCGTTATAACTCATGAGGCACCTTCCTCTTGTTTCCATCTATTCTCATCCATTATGCCCTAATTATACCCCTCTCACAACCAACGTAAGCTTATCTATTGCGACAAAAGTATGACAAAAAGAACCACCGAACTCCGTTATACATCACAGAGGACAAATGGTTCATGATCTCCTTACTTTTGCAAGTAGCGAGCAATATCTTTGGCGAAATATGTCAAGATAATATCTGCTCCTGCACGTTTGAAGCCCATCATCGTTTCCATCACAATCGCTTCTTCATTCACCCAACCTTGCTGAGCAGCAGCTTTCACCATGGCGTACTCTGCACTCACATTATAAGCGACAACGGGCAAGTCGAAGTTATCCTTCAGCATGCGGATAATGTCCATGTAAGCGAGTGCTGGCTTCACCATTAAGAAATCTGCTCCCTCGATGACGTCGCTTGACGCTTCACGAAGGGCTTCACGACCGTTAGCCGGATCCATTTGATACGTTTTCCGATCACCGAATTGCGGTGTGGAATGCGCAGCATCACGAAACGGACCGTAGTAGGCCGAAGCATATTTAACGGAGTACGCCATGATCGGTGTGTTCTCATAACCAGCTTCATCAAGTCCAGCGCGAATGGCTTGCACATAACCATCCATCATATTGGAAGGGGCAATAATATCAGCACCTGCTTTGGCTTGCGATACAGCTGTACGAACGAGTAGCTCGAGAGAAGGATCATTCGCGACATCTGCTTGCCCTGTAATCGGATGGTGATGAATAACGCCGCAATGACCTGTATCGGTAAATTGGCATAAGCACGTATCTGCGATAATCAGTAAGTTAGGGTTGAGCTCTTTAATAAAGCGCGTTGCTTGCTGTACGATACCGTCATCCATAAATGCGGATGTTCCGGTTGCATCTTTATAATCAGGTACACCGAACAAGAGAATCGCTTGGATGCCCAATTGCGTAATTTCATCGATTTCCTCTTTCACACGATCGAGTGAGAAATGATACACACCAGGCATCGAGGCAATTTCTGACTTTACATTTGTACCATGCGTAACAAAGATCGGTTGAACGACATCGTTCACTGTCACTTGATTCTCACGTACAAGATTACGAATGGCTGCATTTCCGCGTAAGCGGCGGTTACGAACGATTGGAAAACTCATGATGGATTTCCGCCTCCTTGAATCATGCTTTGTACCAAAGAAGCCACTGTTGCTTCTTCAGCCGTATAAGTAATCGACAGTCCTGTTTGTAAGACAGTTTCTGCTGTTTTGGGACCAATAACTGCAATCTCTACGCCTTGCAACAGCGATATCGGATCTTCCATACCGAGTTGCTTTAGCGCTTCGAGTAAATTCGTAACGGTCGATGAGCTTGTAAAAGTGATGATATGAATGCTTTGATTTTGCAAAAGATGTATAATCTCTTCTCCGTCATCGGTGGTCAGTACATTCTCGTACACATCCACTTCGGTAACTTCAAGGCCGAGCTCCTTCAATTTAGACGGTAAATAATCACGTGCTAAGTCTGCTGTCGGCAGCAATACTTTCTGACCTGCGTTCAAATCCCCTTGAATGGCATCTAGGATACCTTCCCCATGATACTTAGCTGGTAGGACGTCTGCAATGATACCACGCTCAGCGAGCGCCTCAGCGGTCTTAGGACCTACTGCAGCAATCCGTGCGTTCCCCATTCTGCGAACATCAATGCCTAACTCACGCAATCTGCGGAAGAAGAACTCAACACCATTTGCACTCGTTAGCACAATCCAGTCAAACTCCTGTAGTCTCTCTAATGCATTATCCAATGCTTGCCTAGCTTCTTGACTACTTGGCGGCTGTAAACGAATGACAGGGAATTCGACGGGTTCTCCACCCAAATCATCGATCAGATCCACAAGTTCACTCGCTTGACTCCGAGCTCTCGTGACAAGTACTCGCTTGCCAAACAGCGGCTTCTTCTCCATCCAAGCCAGCTTCTCACGAAGCTTAACTACCTCACCTACGATAATGACGGCTGGAGATTTGAAGTTCGCTTCTCTTACTTTTTCTGTGATATCTGCAAGTGTACCTGTAATCGTCGCTTGATCCGCCCAAGTTCCCCATCGCACTAAGGCAACAGGCATTTCTGACGGCTTCCCACAACGAATTAACTCACGGCATATTTGCTCTAAATTGGCAACGCCCATCAGGAACACCATCGTGCCAATCGCTTTGGCCAGATGCTCCCAGTTTAAGCTGGAATACGTTTTATTCGGATACTCATGGCCCGTTACAATCGCAACGGACGACGTGAAATCGCGATGTGTGACAGGAATACCCGCATAAGCTGGAACAGCAATCGAAGAGGTGATTCCTGGGATAATGTCATACGTTATCCCGTTATCCACCAGCAGCTCGGCTTCTTCACCAACGCGACCGAATACACTCGGATCTCCACCTTTTAAGCGTGTTACCACATGCCCTTGTAAAGCCAAATCCACAAGCAACTGATTAATTTCTTCTTGCTTTAATATATGTTTATCCGGCAGCTTGCCAACAAAGATGAGTTCTGCTTCTGGTCTACGATGCTTCAATAAGCGTGGATTCGCCAGTCGATCATATACGATGACATCAGCTCTTTGGATCGCTTCCATCCCGCGAACCGAGATGAGCTTAGGATCTCCAGGACCCGCTCCAACAAGAAAAACTCTTCCTTTGTTCACAGTCATCACTCCCTGACCTCAGCTAAAATCTTCTCGGCTCCTTGTGCGATGAGCTGCTCTGCGACTAAGGCACCCAACGCTTCCGGATCATTCCCGGAAGCCGTTTCCTTCAGCATGGTCACGCCGTCCGGCGTCCCGACCATGCCGGTCAAGGTCAGCAGCGGAACGTCTCCGCTGCTGTTCTCGACGCTCGCGTATGCGCCGAGCGGCACCTGGCAGCCTCCGTTGAGTCTGCCGAGGAAAGCACGCTCCGCTCGCACCGCGAGCGCCGTTGGCTCATGCTGGAACTTGCCCAGCAAGTCCAGCACGAAAGCGTCGTTGCCGCGGCACTCGATGCACAGCGCTCCCTGCCCTACGGCAGGGAGGCATAGCTCCGGCGGCAAGTAGCTACTGATGCGATCTTGCCAGCCGATCCGGTGAAGACCCGCGGCGGCAAGCATAATCGCATCGAAGTTCTCTTCTTCGAGCTTGCGCAGCCTCGAATCAATATTGCCCCGGATCGACTCGATCCGGAGGTCCGGGCGGTGATGCTGCAGCTGGCTAGCCCGGCGCAGCGAGCTTGTGCCGACAAGCGCGCCCTGCGGCAGCTCGTCCAATGATCGGCCACCACGCGTGATCAGCGCATCGCGCGGGTCTTCACGCTTAGGAATCGCGCCTACAACGAGACCTTCGGGCAGCTCGAAAGGCATATCCTTCATGCTATGAACGGCGATATCAATCTCCCCGTCCGTCAGCGCTTGTTCGATTTCCTTCACGAACAGTCCCTTGCCTCCAACTTTGGATAACGTGACGTCCAGAATCCGATCGCCCTTCGTTACAATTTTTTTAATTTCAAATTGACATTCGATACCATGCTCTTTCGCAAGCTGTTTCAACAGTTCCACGGCTTGTCCCGTTTGCGTCAGTGCCAACGCACTTTGTCTTGTTCCTACTATTATCGTTTTCATTTCGTCTCCGCCTCCTATACGTGTTGCCTAATCTCATCGTTGAAAGACCAAGAAGGCAGTTCCATCTCTACCTGCTCTTGCGATTGCATCCAAGCTTCGCCATGTAAGGCTAAGTTGAACTTCTCTTTCCAGTCTTCAAACTTTCCTTCACGGATCAAAGGCATGAGGTCCCATGCCAGCATGTCTTTAAATAGGCCCTGCCTTGCTTTTTTATCCTTCACGCGTTCTTGGATGAATAAGCGAGTTTCACTGAGAAAATCCAAATAGATCTCATACTCATCGCCATAGGTTTTGTCGATCTCTTTGGCAATTTTACGCGCTGCTGATGGACTAGCTCCACCTGTGGAGACCGTAATGACCAACTTGCCACGACGAACAACGGAAGGCAGGATAAACGAGCTTAGTTCAGGTTTATCTACAATATTGACAAGTAAATCATGCGCATTCGCATCCTGGGCGATCTGTCTATTGACTTGTGAATCGTTCGTCGCCGCAATGACTAATGCGAATCGCGCCTCGCCATGGGCTGACCATATCGCTGCATCATAGGGCTGTCTCTTCATGATCACATCAGATCGATGCTCCATTTCTAGAATTCCAGCCGTAAACGCTAGACTGACAAGCGTCACCTCGGCTCCAGCTGCAAGCAATGATCGCAATTTCCGTTCTGCTATCGGACCCCCGCCAACAATCAAGCACCGGCGTCTTGCTAAATTCATCATTATGGGAAAAGGATGCTGCCAACCATTTAGCTCCATATCCACCCATGAAAATCCGATACAAGGTTCGAAACAACGAAATTCAACACGACGATACAGAAAGCTGCCAAGTTCCAAACAGCTAGCTTATTCCCCGAAATCTGCATGGATTTATGTTGAAATAAGTAAAAAGCATAGGCTGCCAATACGAAGAATGAATTGATTACTTTGGGATCATAGAGAAGATTGCGATTTCCTTCAAGCACAACCCACACCACACCAAGACTTAAAGCCATTAGAAGCAACGGCCCCCCGATAATGACCGACAAATAGGTATAATGCTCAATTTTCTCAAGAGATGGCAGTCTCATGACAGCCTGAGAGAAATTTTTGCTTTTCAACCTTGCATGTAAAAATATGTACATCCCTGAAAAAATTGCGGCAATTGAAAAAGCGGCATAGCTGCCAATCGCTAACGAAATATGAATGAATAATAGCTCATCATTGATGTCCCAATCGGATTTGATCGGCACGACATGCGGATTTCCAAATATATTCAGTGCAAGAATTGCAAAGCCAAGTACATTTACAAAAAAAACGAACAATTCAATTCGGAAAAAACGGTTGATAATCAATGAAATCGTTACAATCAGCCACGAAAACATAAAGAGTACGTCAGATCGAACGAAAGCCCATTCCGTCAAATGACCATATAGACTGATAGCCAAGTAAGCGGTTTGCAAAACCCATACAAACAAAAGCAGCCCCGTCCCCATCCGTTTCGCGCTTCGGCTCGCATTGGCGAAATCCGAAAAGTAAAACAGTAGGCTCAGGGCATACATATAAATCATCGCATCAAACAACCAGCTACGTGTAACCATGGCACCTCTCCTAGGCGGTTAGCGCCTTTTAATCAAGATGGGGCTAGAATATCCGCGTTTTGCAAACTACGAACGGACAGCTTCTCATTGGGCGTTTGTTTACTTTCCACTTTGTTAAAACCTGACTCTAGCTCTTGTGCTATTTGATCTGCCTGTTCTTGTTGTTTAAGCGTATCTTCTAATGCGAAAAGCTTGGTGAAAATTTCGAGAGCATCATCGCCATGGCGCTCTCCCGCCATTTCTTTGATCCGTAGGATCGGATCACGCAACACTTGATTCACAATACTCTTCGTTAATTTGCGAATCACCTTAATTTCACGCTCATCCAAATCAGTCAACTTATTCAGCATGTTCTCCATGGTTTCTTCGTGAATCTGATTCGCTTTCGTTTGCAAAGCACTAATCAGAGGGCTGACGCCAAGTGTCTTCGTCCATTGGTCAAAAGCAGAGATTTCGGTCGTAATCATGATCTCAATCTTAGCCGCTTCTTTCTTTCTCTCCTGCAAATGCTTATCCACAATATGCTCCAAATCATCAATATCGTAGAGGAACACATTAGGCAAGCCGCTAATCTCAGGATCTAAATCCCGCGGAACCGCGATATCCATCATGAACAGCGGACGTGATTTTCTTTTTTGCACATAAGTTTGAATATCCTTCTTCGTCAGAACGTATCCAGGCGCTCCAGTCGAGCTAATGATAATATCAACCTCTGGTAAATATTTCGGCATTTCCTCTAGTGTGCAAGCCACACCGCTAAATTTGCCTGCTAAATCCATAGCTCTTTCCAATGTGCGATTCACAACGATAACCTTGTTCGCACCATTTGCATACAGATGCTTCACCGTCAGCTCACTCATCTTGCCAGCACCAATAATCATAATGGTCTTGTTCACATAGCTTCCGAAAATTCGCTTACCGAGTTCTACAGCAGCATAGCTAATTGAGACTGGATTATTACTAATGCCCGTCTCTGAGTGTGCTTTCTTCGCAAGTGTTATCGCTTGTTTGAACAGCGTATTGAAATAGGAACCTGTTGCTTTCAATTGTTGAGACGCTAAAAAAGCATCCCTTACTTGACCGAGAATCTGAGTTTCCCCGATGACCATCGAATCAAGCCCCGTTGTGACACGGAATAAATGCTCAATTGATTTCTCATTCTCATACGTATATAAATGCTTCTGGAACTGATCCTTCGTCACATGAAACCAACGCTCAAGAAAATGCGTCAAGTAATGACTGCACAGCTGAGGACGATCCACGACAGCATAAATTTCGGTGCGATTGCAAGTGGCAACAATGACACATTCCAAGATGCTTTTCGTCTCTTTCAATTCCGCGATTGCCTTCGGTAGATCTTGATCTGAGAACGCAAACTTCTCACGAATTTCTACCGGGGCTGTCCGATAATTCAAACCAACTGCGATAATATGCATTGTTACCACCTGCCTTTCCGTCTATTTAGAATCATTATAGCACAGCATTTCAGACATTCCGACAAAATATTTGAATAAATTATGAATGCTTTGGTACTGATCGTTAGTTTTAACAGCTCCGTGCTCCTCTATACCTCATACATGCAGAATCCCTTATTGCAGCCCTTTTTTTCTTAAAAAGGAAGTCATTTCGCGATCTAGTTTCGATAACTCGGTATTCTGCGATGAAATGATATCGCCATTCGAAGCCATCATTTTCTCATAGACCTCATACATCTTCCCAAATTGCCTTTGGGCTTCCTTCAACGTTAATGTCTCATCCGCTTTCAGAGCTCTCACGCCACCGAGCTGCAACCTCTGTATGTACTGGCTTAGTTGGTTCATGAAGCTAAGAGAGCTTAACTCCTCTTTTCCCCCAGCTGCCAAAATCAATCGCTCATGCGTGTATTCCGCTGAGTACAGTGCTCGTCTCACTGGATCGAGCTCATTCGTACTTTTACTTTGTGAGGCTTCTTCTAGACTACTCTTCAATATTTCCATTTGAAATAAGGATACTTGGAACAGTAAATGTGTGGCATCGTGATCTTCCTTTTGATGACCTAACATTTGCGCGAGTTGATAGATGGGCCAAATGATTAGAAAGAGAACAACGACATACACCACCAATTTCCTAATGATTTTATGCTTCAAGCTTCTTCCCCCACCTCAAGTGAACTGGACATGTATCGCCAATATCATTGTATGGGTGTCTGAACAAACAAATAACCACGGATTTCTCCGTGGTTACCGTTATCTTTTGCAGAATTTTATTTAACAAGCTCTGCTTGCTTTATTTCAGGAGTTTCTACTTGTAGTTCACCCATTCCGCGAACAAGTTTCTTCGCATAGAATGTTTCTGGTTTTAGTACGGATACCATAAAGTCGATTGCTAATTGAGGGTCGACTGTCTCACCGCATGTATAACAATCAAGTGCGGCAAAACCTCTCTCAGGATAAGTATGAATGGAGAGATGACTCTCGGACAACATGACAAGAACTGTTGCTCCTTGTGGTTCGAATTGCTTGGATTGTACAGATAAAACAGTTGCTCCACATACCTCGGCAGCTTCAACCATCTGAGCTTGCAGCCATTCTGCATTGTTCAGAAGTTCAAAATCTACCCCCCAAGTATCAACAGCAACGTGTCTTCCGAAAGTTGAGTATTCTGTTTCCATCTTTCGGTTCCCCCTTCCTAGGAATAAAATGTGTGAAAAAAATTTCATCCGCTAGGACCTACGTCATTCACTTCCCGAGGGTATAATCTCTCGCAACATTCAATGTCCTGAGTGAATCCTGGTTCCTATATTGTTTCAACGAGAATAAAAATAACATCTATCGACGATAAATGCAATAGTTTTTTTTGTTAAAGGCTAACTGTCACACCGACGCCATATCTAAATTATGTCGTAATGCCTTTGCATGTGCCTGAAAACAAAGAGAGACCCAAAAATGGGTCTCCATAAATATAGCATGTATGGGTGATTATGCCTCCAAAACGAACAAACGATGTGTAAGCTCATTGAGGCGAATGTCGATCTGTTGGTGTTCATCCCTAGCCTGCAGCATGTTACGCATATCAAGAAGGTGATTGATTTGATCGTAAATCATTTCGATCTCTTGCTCAACTTCTCTCTTCTGGAACATCATCTGCATGAGGCCAATGGTATCTTTGTGCTCATAGACAATTGTCAATAGTTGACCTTTGATTTCCTCGATCTTCACCACGGTTCCGCGTTCATAATAATAAACCATCGTGTAGCTTGGGTAAATCCGATTGACTTTAGCGCTGCCTTTGAATTCCGATACTGCTTTACGCATTAAATTAGCTAATAAGGTATTACTTAATCTGCAGGATCCTGTGCATTCATATAGGCCCGATTTCTTTTCAAATGAAAGGACGATTTCTTGACCTTCGCCATCTTGAAAAACAACTTCTTGATTCCCGTTTTCCAAAACTTTGACTTGCAGTGTCACTTGATGGTCCACAAACATTTGAAAAAACTTCAACATATCGGCTTCTGTTAACTGGAGGCAGGTTTTGACATATTCAGTCGCTAACCTTTGTGCCATAAAAATCCCTCGATTCTTTGTTTTCAAGCCATTAACTATTACCTTGCTTATTATTATACTACAAGAGTCACGAATATTCCTGCCGGCAAATCATGATAATCAGCCAAATATTCTGAAAAATGCTTGATAAACTGGAATGCCATCAAATTTCCCCCAGAATACCTCGCTTTCCCGTATACTTCTTTTTGATTTCCTCTATCTTTGAACGTTATCCTTAACAATACGCAAAAAACCGCCCTGCGATTAGGACGGTTGCGGATCGATTACAGCGCTAGTTAGTACTTCTTCGGTTTGAGGATCCGGCTCGCCATAAGCAATCGCTTGCTCTAGAATTCCCCACAGTTCATCTTTGCCAAGCCCTAGCTCGGAAGAGAACATCAGTGGCTGAACTCCTTTATCCATCCCTAGTGTTTCACGTACAATCTTCAAATGTTTCGGCCATCTGCTCTTAGGAATCTTGTCCGCTTTGGTTGCAACAACAAGAACAGGTACATCCATGTGACGAAGCCATTCGTACATCGCCTGATCATCTTTGGAAGGCGGATGTCTCAGATCGACTAACTGCATCACAAGACGCAATGGCTCACGATTCAATAAATAGCTTTCAATGAATTTGCCCCATTGCTCACGCTTGGTTTTGGATACCTTTGCGTAGCCATAGCCGGGGAGATCAACGAAATATAAGTCCTGATTAATTTTATAATAGTTAAGAGTTTGCGTCTTGCCCGGTTGAGAACTGGTTCTAGCTAAGTTTTTCCGAGAAATCAAACAGTTAATGAGTGACGATTTCCCGACATTAGAACGCCCTGCCAGCGCTATCTCTGGCAAGGCATCCTCTGGATATTGGCTAGGTCCAACCGCGCTGATGATAAATTCAGCTTGATTGACTTTCATGAATGTTCAACTACTTTCTAAGTCGATCCGACGTTAACCGTCGGCTTATTTTTGATAAGCGCATGTTCCAGCACTTGATCCATGTGGCTGACAGGGATAAACGTCATCTCTGTACGGACACTTTCTGGAATTTCGATAATGTCTTTCTCGTTGTCTTGAGGTAAAAGAATTGTACGTATACCCGCACGATGTGCAGCTAGTGCCTTTTCCTTCAAGCCCCCGATGGGAAGTACGCGGCCGCGAAGCGTGACCTCTCCAGTCATCGCCACTAAGCGTGAAACCGGAATGTTCGTCAGTGCAGAGATTAATGCGGTAGCCATTGTTATACCCGCTGATGGACCATCCTTCGGAATAGCACCTTCAGGAATATGAATGTGTACATCATTCTTCTCATGGAAATCTGGGGCAATGCCGAGGACATCAGCTCGCGAACGCGTGTAACTGAAAGCTGCTTGCGCGGATTCCTTCATGACATCACCAAGTTTGCCCGTTAAGGTCAACTTGCCAGTACCAGGCAGCACAGATACCTCAATAACGAGTGTATCTCCCCCAACCTCCGTCCAAGCTAGACCAGTAACAGCGCCGATCTGATCCTTCTCTTCTGCAACATTATATTTAAACTTAACAGGACCTAAATAGTCACTTAAGTTTTCTACCGTTACATGAACAGGTGTCTCAGGGTCAGCTACGATCTTCTTAGCTGCTTTACGATTCATACCTGCAACCTGCTGCTCTAGATTACGCACGCCTGCTTCTCGTGTATATTCGCGCACGATCTTCATCAAAGCGGCCTCATCCACGACAAGTTGCTMTTCTTCAAGACCGTGATCACGTTTCTGCTTAGGAAGTAAATATTTCTTGGCAATTTGGAGCTTCTCAATCTCCGTATACCCTGGAATATATAGAACCTCCATCCGATCTAACAGAGGACGAGGAATATTATGCACAGCATTCGCCGTAGTCACAAACATCACGTTGGATAAATCAAAAGGTACTTCAATGAAATGATCGCTAAAAGTGCTATTTTGTTCAGGATCCAATACTTCAAGCAAGGCTGAAGCAGGATCTCCGCGGAAATCCATCGCCATCTTGTCAATTTCATCTAATAAGAAAACGGGATTATTCGCGCCTGCATTCTTCATACCTTGAATAATTCGACCTGGCATAGCGCCAACATACGTACGACGATGACCGCGAATTTCAGCTTCATCTCTCACGCCGCCTAGCGAAATGCGGATGAACTGTCTTCCCATCGATCTAGCAATTGAACGGGCAATCGAAGTTTTACCAACCCCTGGAGGGCCAACTAAACAAAGAATCGGACCTTTGAGTTTCTTGACTAGCTTCTGCACGGCTAAGTACTCTAGGACCCGCTCTTTCGGCTTCTCGAGACCAAAATGATCCTCATTCAATATTTCTTCTGCTTTATCTAAGTCCAAATCGTCATCGGTTTGTTTGGCCCAAGGAAGACCTAATAACCAATCGATATAATTGCGAATGATGCCGCCTTCTGCAGAAGTTGCAGGCATTTTCTCCAACCTATCGATCTCTTTCTCAACTTTCTCGCGGACCTTTTCCGGAAGCTCTGCCTCAGCTAACTGGCTACGTAACTCATCAACTTCGCCAGCACGACCTTCTTTATCCCCAAGCTCTTTCTGAATTGCCTTCATCTGCTCACGAAGGTAGTATTCCTTCTGTGTTTTCTCCATTTGCTTCTTGACACGCTGACTGATTTTGCGTTCGAGTTCAAGCACTTCCCGCTCATTATTCAAAATATTAAGCATTTTCTCGAGCCGTTCACGAACGTCAACGGTCTCGAGAATATCTTGTTTATCTTTGATTTTGAGCGATAAATGACTACAAATCACGTCTGCTAAACGGCCAGGCTCATCAATATCAGATACCGCGGCTAGTGTCTCAGGCGTTACTTTCTTTGAAAGATTGATGTAATGCTCGAATTGACTTAATACACTTCTCATCAAGGCATCAATCTCAGGATCTGAAATTTCTTGCTCCGGCAATTCTTTTACGGTTACCTCGTAATACTCGTCATTCGTCAAGTACTCTACGATTTCAGCACGTAAAACACCTTCTACTAGAACGCGAATGGTACCATTCGGTAATTTGAGCATTTGCCGCACTTTCGCGATGGTACCGATGCGATAAATATCCTCTTTCGTTGGTTCTTCTATGTTGATCTCTGATTGAGAGCAGAGGAGAATCATGCTGTCATCCACCATCGCCCGCTCGAGTGCTTTCACCGATTTTTCTCGCCCTACATCCAGGTGTAGAACCATGCTCGGATAGACTAGCAGTCCCCTAAGTGGCAATAACGGCAATCTGCGCACCTTCATTTTTCCAGGCCCCATCCTCTGCACCTCCAATAATAGGGATCCTTGAACCTTCGTTCAAAGTCTCACCTTGAAATATAAGTAATAATAGGTTTCACATGATAAATGGCTTTATTTTTGGATAAACGCTCTGTCCAGAGGACAGCGTAGTCGTTTATTTTATCGATGTGGGATTTTCTACCTACATTGCCCTTTACATTTTAACAAAACTCTAAACAAAACACCAATTGAGGGCTGACGCGCCATGTAAGGTAGCGAAAAGCCTCCCTTTAAGAGTCAATTGTATGCTGTGAATTGGCATGTAGAATGGGTAAAGTTGTTGCTGGAATCGTTCTTTCCATAGAGAAAGGTAAAGGAATCACATTATCATGAAGCTCAATGCCGAGTGCTGCAGCTAGCACTTCCTCAATTGTCTCTGCCGCGACAACTTCAACACCAGGTAAATCAACAAACAAAGCTTGCCAATTTTCTTTTGGAATAATAACACGGGTAGCACCTGCTTGGAATGCCGCCTCTACTTTGGCCACAACACCGCCAACAGGCTTCACTTTCCCATGTATGCTCATTTCTCCTGTCATGGCTAATTTGTTATCTACAGGTATTTTATGTATGGCTGAGGCGATCGCTGTAGCCATCGAAATACCTGCGGATGGTCCATCAATCGGCACCCCGCCAGGGAAATTGATATGCAAATCATAATCCGACGTATTAAAACCTAGCTTGCGAAGAACAGTTAACACATTTTCCACAGAGCCTCTTGCCATGCTTTTTCGACGAATGGTTCGAGAGCCTCCGCCCATTTCCTCTTCATCAACAACACCTGTAATATTGAATTTCCCTGTACCTGCAACCGCAATTGGAATCGCTGTTACTTCAATTTCCAATAAAGTGCCCAAATTAGGACCATAAACAGCTAAGCCATTTACGAAGCCTATTTGCGGCTGAGCAGGTACTTTGCGCTCAGGTCTAGGTGGGATTTGTGAAGAATTCACGACCCATTCAATATCAGCTGCTGTGATCGAATCCCGCTTATCGGTTAGGGCAATCCCCGCGGCTAATTGAATCACATTGACTGCCTCGCGGCCATTCGTTGCATATTTCGTTACAACTTCAATGGCATCTTCACATTTTTTAAAACCAATTTTATCAAGCGCTTTTCTTGCAATTTCGCCGACCTCACCTGGCAAAAGTGGCCGGAAGAAAATTTCCAAACAGCGTGAACGGATGGCAGGAGGAATTTCACTCGGTGTGCGAGTCGTTGCCCCAACCAAACGAAAATCTGCTGGTAGCCCATTTTGAAATATATCATGAATATAACCTGGAATATTCGCATCCTCAGAGCTGTAATAGGCACTCTCTAAGAACACTTTACGATCTTCAAGCACCTTTAATAATTTGTTCATTTGCGTCGCGTGCAATTCACCAATTTCGTCAATGAACAAAATTCCCCCGTGCGCCTTCGTTACAGCACCTGGTTTCGGTTGCGGTATTCCAGCAACACCCATCGCACCTGCTCCTTGATAGATGGGATCATGTACAGATCCAATCAACGGATCAGCTATACCACGCTCGTCAAAACGGGCCGTTGTAGCATCTATTTCTGTAAACTTGGAGTCAGGTCGAAATGGAGACTCTTGATTTTTCTTCGCTTCTTCTAATATGACGCGTGCTGCAGCCGTTTTTCCAACGCCGGGAGGGCCATAAATAAGCACATGCTGAGGATTCGGGCCGCATAGTGCCGCTTTCAGTGCCTTCAACCCTTCGATTTGTCCAACAATATCCTGCACAGAAGAAGGCCTCGTTTTCTCAGACAAAGGTTTGGTTAGCGAAATGGATCTCAACTTGCGCAATTTCTCCAGTTCTTTCCTAGACTCTCTATCCACTGCAGACTTGTTCGTCTGTTGATTTCGCAGTAAGTTCCAGAAATACAACCCGATTACAACTGCAAAAAACACTTGAATGACCATTAGAATGATACTTAAACTCATGTGTTGAACCTCCTTAAACACGTCATCTTCGATTAGGTACGTTGTATGTCTAGCCTAGTTTCCTTTGCTATTTTCCATTATTCCCGTGTAAAAGAAGGTTAATCCAATCCATGCAAACTTTTGCATCACGTATGATAGCCCCCTCGCGGAAGAAGGATAAGGGTAGTTATTCTTGTAAAAGGATGTGGCTGGATTTGAAGAAATACTTGTTGATTATTCTACTTGCACTATTTCTTTGCGTGCCTAATTCACAGTTAGCTTCGGCTGCTCGTTCTGACCCCCTTCTTCCTACCGCAGACATCATTCTCGACGTAGGACATGGTGGAATCGACAGCGGGACCATGGTTGGCAAATATGAAGAAAAAGATATGAATCTAGCTATCGCCAAGAAAACATATAAGTCACTTGTTAAAAGAGGGTATCGCGTCATTATAAACCGTACCGAGGACTATGCATTGAGTGATGACAATACATGGTMATACGGAAGCAGACATCGCAAAGATCTCGCTCAGCGTTCTGGCCTAGCCAATACCATTAAACCGAGGATGATGCTTAGTTTGCATATCAATTGGTCCAAAAAATCTAACACACGCGGACCGCTCGTCATTTATCAAAATCAATCTGACAGCATTCTGTTAGCAAGCCTCTTACAAGATTCTTTGAATCAAGTTTATGGGACGGAAGAGCTTCCTGTTCTTGGTAAAAAGTATCATGTACTTAAGTACACTAAATGCCCTTCCGTCATTGTTGAACTTGGATTTTTATCTAATAAATCGGATCGGAAGCTCCTTAATGACAGTCATCATCAAGCCAAGCTTGCCAAAGCCATTACACTTGCTGTCGAACAATATTTCACCATGACACATCCAAAATAGTCTATTTAACCATTTGTGAAATAGGAACAAAGGTTGCTTCCTTTTGAATGCTTGGAATAGCTTCATTGATGACATGAGCGGTCTTCTTCCCAGGAGGCCCTACATGGCCAATAGCAATCACTTCATCCTTGTCATGTATTAATTTTCTAAGCTTAACCATTTGCTTATTAATATGAGTGTACGTATACAGATCATCAAAAAATAACTGATTATCCGCATGCGGCACGCCACGTGAATCTGCAATTTTACCAATCAAGCTCTTTGGCGTGGTCCGACTGTCCAGTAAGATTAGATTTCGTTCTTTGCAAATCTCGATAAGGATCTTCATGATTCTTTCGTCCGCGGTCGCTTTGGAACCCATATGATTATTAATACCTATGGCATAAGGAACATCGTCGATCGCCGCAACGATTCTTTTATGAATTTCTTCGCTGGACAAGTCAGTTGTAATTGCGCCTGGACCCAGCCAGCTCTTCTTCCCTCTTACAGGTTCCATTGGAAGGTGTAGAATGACCTCTAGTCCTCTGTCATGAGCTAACTGTGCATCTTGCTTCGTTGAGGGCAAGAAGGGCATTACAGCCACAGTAAATGGGATGGGCAGCTTCAGCATTTCCGCTGTCCCTTCCATGTTATTGCCAAAGTCGTCAATAACGATGGCTACTTTCTTCGTAATCGCTCCGGTTGGCTGTTGCGGTATTAAATTGGGCTCTGCCTGTGTGAAACCTGGATTCGCAATTATTACAGCACCTGTGATTAGAGTAAGCGCTACCTGTCGACATATTGCAAACGTTGGAAATGTCTTCATCCTCTTCTCCTCCTTAAAGTTTCCATCAGAAAAACTGGCTTCATAAGCATTAGCTATTGTTTCAGAAAGTCTTCGTACTATTGAGCATGCTTTCCAGTTTTACTCATTATGCTTCACTTCCTTGGCAAATATGCGCTTAGACGTGGGCGTACAAAAAAACCGTTAAAGACTCATCGTTGAGTTCTTTAACGGTTGTTATTTCGTTCTAATATCTACTTAGTGCTGCTTGCGCCCAGGAATGACCCCAGTCTGTTCGTAGGAAGCCACAATAATATCAATTTCTTTTTTCAACTCAGTAAGTAGTTCAGCCTCAGGCACTTTACGAATCATCTCTCCATAACGGAAAAGCATGCCTTCTCCGCGAGCCCCTGCGATACCAATATCCGCTTCTCTCGCTTCACCAGGCCCGTTCACGGCACAACCCAATACAGAAACCTTAATCGGCACTTTGATCTTAGCAATATAATCTTCAACTTCATTAGCGATAGAGAATAAGTCAATATCCAGACGACCACAAGTCGGACAAGAAACCAACGTTGCGGCGTTCGTAATTAAACCAAATGTCTTAAGCAGTTCTCTGGCAACTTTAATTTCTTCAACAGGGTCCGCACTTAAAGAAATACGAAGTGTGTTACCGATCCCCATATTAAGCAAAGTTCCAATCCCCGCGGCGCTTTTCACAGCACCTGTAAAGAGAGTCCCTGCCTCTGTAATACCAAGATGGAGCGGATAATTAAACGCCTTCGCAGCCTGAGAATACGCCGCAATGGCCATAGGAACATCAGAAGCCTTCAAGGATACGATGATATCATGGAAATCGAGTTCTTCCAAAATGTTGATATGGAACAAGGCGCTTTCTACCATCGCTTCAGGCGTTGGATAGCCGTACTTTTCAAGAAGATGATTCTCAAGGGAGCCCGCATTAACACCGATACGAATCGGGATGCCACGCTCTTTACATGCCTTCACAACCGCCTCAACCTTCTCACGGCGACCGATATTACCTGGATTAATGCGAACTTTGTCTATCCCGTTCTCAATCGCTGCAAGAGCCAAACGATGATCGAAGTGAATATCAGAGACCAACGGAATATGAATTTGTTTCTTAATTTCCTTGATAGCTTCAGCAGCTTCCTTATTGTTGACCGTCACACGCACAAGTTGACAACCTGCTTCTTCTAAGCGAAGAATTTCTTCAACTGTCGCTTTGACATCAGCGGTTTTGGTAGTACACATGCTTTGCATGATTACTTCGTTACTGCCACCGATCGTTAAATCACCTACCCGAACGGCTCTGGTATCTCTTCTATGGAACATTTTGGTTTCTCTCCCCATGACACCAAACATCCTCCGTTCCAATTCCCTGAAATGGAAATCGGATTGGAGGCTGTGTGTTCGTTTATGAAATTATAGGTTAAGCACTTTCTTCCTTCTTCTTACCAGAGGGCTGTGCGCCTTCTTTGGTTGTCAAAACAGGCGTAATCTTGTTTTGCACCGTTTCTTTAGAAACGACACAAGAAGATACATCCGTTCTTGAAGGAACTTCAAACATCACATCAAGCATAATACTTTCAATGATGGCTCTTAGACCACGAGCACCGGTGTTCCGTTTAATCGCCTCTTTGGCGATCGCATCAAGTGCTTCTGCATCAAATTCGAGCGAAACGTTATCCATCTCGAGCATCTTCTGGTATTGCTTCACAAGCGCGTTCTTAGGCTCGGAAAGAATACGTACAAGCGCTGCTTCATCAAGCGGCTCTAGCGTTGAAATAACCGGTAAACGGCCTACGAACTCCGGAATTAACCCGAATCTCAATAGATCCTCAGGAAGGACCATGGATAGGTATTCACCTGGTTTCAAGTCAACTTTCATGCCATCGGTGCTAAAGCCAATGACTTTTTTCCCGATTCTGCGTTTGATAATTTGCTCTAAACCATCAAAAGCTCCACCACAAATAAAGAGAATATTCGTCGTGTCGATTTGAATGAATTCTTGATGCGGATGCTTACGTCCACCTTGTGGAGGTACCGAAGCTACTGTGCCTTCAAGAATTTTGAGAAGAGCTTGTTGTACACCCTCTCCGGAAACATCACGTGTAATGGATGGGTTCTCGGATTTACGTGCAACTTTATCAATCTCATCGATATAGATTATGCCGCGCTCTGCTTTTTCAACATCGTAATCAGCCGCTTGGATCAGTTTAAGCAAGATGTTCTCGACATCTTCCCCTACATAACCAGCTTCTGTCAAAGAAGTTGCATCAGCAATTGCAAATGGCACATTCAAAATTTTCGCAAGTGTTTGCGCAAGAAGTGTTTTACCACTACCTGTTGGCCCTAGAAGGACGATATTACTTTTTTGAAGCTCAACATCTTCAAGCTTGTTCTGGGAGTTGATCCGTTTGTAATGGTTATACACGGCAACAGCCAAGGATTTCTTCGCTTGTTCTTGACCAATAACGTATTGATCCAAGATATTACGGATTTCCTTTGGTTTCGGAACATCTTTCAGATCCAGCTCTTCTTCATGCCCTAATTCTTCTTCCACAATCTCCGTACAAAGCTCTATACATTCATCACAAATGTAAACTCCCGGTCCGGCAACAAGTTTACGAACTTGGTCCTGGGATTTTCCACAAAAGGAACATTTGAGTTGGCCTTTTTCATCGTTAAATTTAAACATGGGATCACTCCTTTATTTCAAGTCGTTTCGAGTGATAACCTCGTCGATTAACCCGTATGCCTTCGCTTCTTCAGCGCTCATAAAGTTATCTCGGTCGGTGTCTCTTTCGATCTTTTCAAGCGGCTGTCCCGTTCGGTCCACGTAAATCTGGTTGAGTTTATTCTTGGTCTTGATAATCCAATCCGCGTGGATTTTGATATCGGTTGCTTGACCTCTAACACCGCCGAGCGGTTGGTGAATCATTACTTCTGCATTCGGCAGCGCGTATCGCTTACCTTTGGCTCCTGCTGTCAAAAGCAAAGAACCCATACTTGCGGCCATACCTACACAAATCGTAGATACATCCGGTTTAATAAACTGCATGGTATCGAAGATACCCATTCCTGCCGTAACAGACCCACCAGGTGAGTTGATATATAAGTGAATATCTTTTTCAGGGTCCTGGGCGGATAAAAAGAGCAGCTGGGCAATGACCAAATTAGCCACATCGTCATCAATAGCGGTCCCGATGAAGATTATGCGGTCCTTAAGTAAACGCGAGTAGATATCGTAGGAACGTTCCCCACGAGCCTCTTGTTCTACAACCATAGGAATAAGACTCATTGTACCAACTCCTTTTGCGGCAAGCGCCATGTTCTCTCACTTGAGATTCAATTACAGTTTAACACGATTGAACAACAATGTCATTTTTCTGAATTCACCTATGTAAGCGGTAATACGTATGTACTAAGGCGTTTAGACGTAAATTAGGGTAAAAGAAAGGCACGTTGCTTGCGTACGTGCCTTTACTTACCTTATTTACACGGCTGCGGAAACATGCTTGCTATTTTGAAGCAAGAAATCAACCGTTTTTCTGATAACTAGATCGTTGCTAAGACCTTCAAGAGATCCGTTGGAAGCAAACAGCTCACGAAGTTCAGCTGTTGATTTTTGGTAAGACGGTGCATATTTCTCAAGTTCCGCGTCAACTTCTTCGTCGGAAACTGTGATGTTTTCTGCAGCTGCGATAGCTTCAAGAACAAGGTTGTTACGAACACGCTTCTCAGCATCTTCTTTCATTTGTTCTTTCAATGCGCTCTCGTTTTGACCGGAGAACTGGTAGTAGATCTCAAGCGTCATGCCTTGGGAGCGAAGACGTCTTTCGAATTCTTTCACCATGATATCAAGCTCAGCTTCAACCATCGAACCTGGAATTTCAACCTCTGCGTTAGCAGCAGCTTTCTCAACAACTGCAGTTTCAAGTGCAGCTTCGGAATCTTTCTCTTTGCGCTCTTGCATACGTTTTTGAAGCTCTTCTTTGTACTCAACAAGTGTATCGAACTCACTTACGTCTTTAGCGAACTCATCATCAAGCTCAGGCAGGTTTTTGCGTTTGATATCGTGAAGTTTCACTTTAAACACAGCTGCTTTGCCTTTCAGATCTTCGGAATGGTAGTTTTCAGGGAAGCTAACGTTAACTTCCTTCTCTTCGTCCTTACCAAGACCAACAAGTTGCTCTTCGAATCCTGGGATGAATGAGTTGGATCCAAGCTCAAGGGAATACTTCTCCGCTTTACCGCCTTCGAAAGCTACTTCATCAACGAATCCTTCGAAATCAATGATCACGACATCGCCGTTAGCAGCTTGTCCTTCTTCAAGAACAACCAATTCAGCATGACGTTGTTGCAAACGTGCAAGCTCTTCATTCAATTCTTCTTCAGACACAGAAGCGTTAACCGCTTCTACTTCGATACCTTTGTAGTCGCCAAGCGCTACTTCAGGCTTAACTGTTACTTTAGCCTTGAATTTCAAGACTTGACCTTTACCAAATTGCTCAACATCTACTTCTGGACGATCGACAGGCTCGATTTTAACCTCTTCAATCGCTTCAACGTAAACTTCTGGTAAAATGATATCTAGTGCATCTTGATACAAGCTTTCAACACCGAATTTAGCTTCAAAGATTGAACGTGGCACTTTCCCTTTACGGAATCCTGGAACATTCACTTTCGCTGATACCTTTTTAAATGCTTTATCCAAAGCATCTGCTACACGTTCTGCCCCAACTTCAACTTCAAGAACGCCAACGTTCTTCTCTATTTTTTCCCAACTTGCTTTCATTTTATGCCTTCCCCTCCAAAAATGTACCATGACATATATTTTTCACGTTAAGCTCATTATAACCATTCTTTTATACCATATAACATTTTCATTTCAAGCGAGCTTTGTTCTTAGCCAGGATCTGGGCTAAATTGCTTTACAAAAGCGGTCAGGACATTGTGCGCGCGCTTCCACTGCAGCGTCATCGCGTCCACGATTCCATAAGTCTCTAATAGCTCATCTCGATCAACCGTACCAAACAATTTGTCTTGCAAAATCGCATGCAGCGCTGAGGCCCACACATCTACCGCGCTTTCTTCTGCCCTAAGCAGCTCCGTGTAAATAGAGGTGCCATACGCATAGGCAAGAAACTCCTGCCAAGTCTGAGTCGCAAAGTAAACAAAGTCAGGTTGGCTTATTTCACTAATGTCCCCGACTCTGCGAATCATATCACGAATCCGCAATGGAAAATCCTCCGCTGTAAGCGGCGTCTCATCGATTTCCACGAGAACTGTTCGGCCATTCTTAGGAAACTCAATTAAGCCGTGCTCTCCCATTTGCTTAAGCGTCTGTAACGCTTTGAATTGAAGATGAGGATGTCTAGGCCTTTCGCAAAGCCATGTCTTCACAAATTCGCTCACCTCAGGCTGCTCGATAAAAGCAAGCTGCTCCAATGCGCTTACTTGCCCCTCAAGCGAACCTTCTTGCAGCATGTTTTGAAGCTTCAACACAAAAGCACCATCATCTGAAGCTGATTTATCATGGATATACTGGCGCAATAAGGCGGATTCTTCCTCCGAATCCTCTTCTTCTGTCACGGATGATGAGAACATCGTTTCCGGAAACATGGTGAGCAGCCAGTGCCGCAGGGCTTCCCATTGATCAGACTTATTCGCATCGACATTAGGAAATTGGAGTAAGAAAGTAAGTATCTCCAGTGCTTCTTTGTACTGCTCGGAGCGCAATAGCTTCATTAGCTCGTCTTCATAGAACTGCTCTGTCTTCGGAAAAAGGATGACATTATTAGGCGTAGGATCTGTTATAGGGATCACCTCTGTTCGTGTGTCTCGCTTGTGCCAGTTTACTCCATCATTCAAATGAATGCAAAAATATTTAAAAATGAAGTTGACTCGCATTATACGTTATGATATATTAACTCTTGCTTCGCCAAACGGATCTCGTCCAGGCGGTAAGAAGTGTCATAGGTCTCAGTAGCTCAGCTGGATAGAGCACACGCCTTCTAAGCGTGCGGTCGGGGGTTCGAATCCCTCCTGGGACGTAATAGCAAGTAGAAAGACCGCGAGAAATCGCGGTCTTTTTTGCGTGCTGGTTGATGCAGTGCTGTTCCAGACAAGCCGAAGTTAATTAATTCCTTCATAATATTAAAAAGCACCCCCGCTGCAATTGCAAGCAAGGGTGCTGCTATGACCGATAGATTCTTTCGCCTACACGGATGGCCTATTTGGCTGATGATGTCCCGGCTCCGTTGAATCGAGATTCGACTGAATACGGGATGATTGCTTCGAGTGATCGATCGCACTTTGTGTTTTCTGCATCATACTTTTCTTTTTACCCATGGTAAGCAACTCCTTCTATTTATAGAATGAACGCCACCTTAGTATGGAGGGTTTCCGTACAGACTATGCTGGTTATCGTTTCCTTCCCTCTAGCATCAAGCTGGGGAATAACAAAGAGCCTGTAGGGATGCCCCTACAGGCTCTTGCTCATGCCATAAGACGTTAGTGCATGTTGTGAGGCAAATTTTTGCCTGTATGACCGTCACCTTGTGTCCTTTTATTCTTCTCGGCTTTCCTCTGCTTCTCATGCAGCTTGCTAATGAAATGACTATCCATGAGCACTCGCCTCCTGAATAAAGAATGGCATTACCCTAAATAGAATGTCACGAAAGGTCCGTATTTAATCGCATTGCCAAATTTATTATTGCGCCTCTGAATTCAACATCGGTTAGTGCCTTTTCGTATAAAGATTCAAAAGTTGCTCGATTTTGGATAAATTCAGGCTCCGATTTAATGGCTGTTTGCGTCCAGTTAATCAATACGTTCTCAGCTTGTATGAGTTCGTTGTAGGCGCGATGCAAGCCAACCTTTTCAATAATTTCTTCCATTTCAGCTTGACCCAATTCTACGCCATCTTGTTTTGCATTTTCAATTCGAATGTCCGCTTGCGCGCTAATTTGTAAAAAGTGCTCTTTCGATGCTAAATAATCAACTTGAGCTCTTGAATATTTAATTCCCATTGTCATCACCTTCGTTTATATAATGGCAGTACTTGGATTGATTGTAACAGTCTCTTTAACAAAACACAAAAAGCACGGACTGCTCTTACTTTTGTCATGTTCTGGACAGACATTTAATACCTTCCATTCGCATACCCTTTATCATTATGCTCTCCTCAAAAGAAAGGAAGGAACGTCTATGTGCGGAATAACGGGTTGGATAGATTGGCGGAAAGACTTGACCGGGTACCCGTCCATTCTAGAAAATATGACGGAAACGCTCCAACTGCGCGGACCTGATGCCTCAGGTACCTGGATTTCACAGCATTGTGCCCTCGGACATCGACGTCTAAGTGTTATGGATCCTGAGAATGGCGCCCAGCCCATGGTCCGTAAACAAGGCGACTATACGTATACCATCGTATATAATGGCGAACTCTATAATGCCCCAGAGTTAAAAAAAGAGCTCGAGCTCCGCGGCCATCAATTTCGAACAACGTGTGATACCGAAGTGCTGCTAGTCGCTTTTATAGAGTGGGGAAAAGCATGTATAGACCGCCTGAACGGCATCTTTGCTTTCGCGGCTTGGAATGACCAAGAGCAGTCACTGACCCTAGTTCGTGACAGACTCGGCGTTAAGCCTCTTTTTTATTCCCATCAGGATAGTGTATTATTATTCGGCTCTGAACCAAAAGCCATTCTAGCTCACCCTGATTTCAAAGCAGAGGTTGGTGCCGAAGGCTTTGCAGAAATATTCGCTGTCGGACCGGCTAGAACGCCTGGACATGGGATTTATCGCAACATGTCTGAGCTGAAGCCAGGTCAATTTGCTATTTTTGATCGGAATGGCTTATCCATTCGAACGTATTGGAAGCTCGAAAGCCATCAACATCCTGATGATATCGCCGGCACAGCCGCGCAGGTACAGCAATTGCTTAATGATACGGCAGAGCGCCAATTAGTTTCAGACGTCCCTATCTGTACGCTCCTCTCAGGCGGACTTGATTCTAGCGCCCTCACTGCGCTCGCTTCGACGCATTACAAGAATAGCGGGCAAGGACCGCTTCATACCTTCTCCGTGGACTACAAGGATAACGATAAGCATTTCAAAGCGAACCTGTTCCAACCGAACTCAGACGCACCTTGGATTAAAAGGATGACTGAGCATTTAGGAACCGAGCATCATTACATTGAATTTGATACGCCAGAGCTTGTGGAATCTCTGAAGACAGCCGTGATCGCCCGCGATACACCGGGCATGGCCGATGTCGACGGGTCTCTCTATTTATTTTGCCGAGAAATCAAAAAGGAAGCAACGGTCGCGATATCTGGAGAAGCGGCTGACGAAATATTCGGTGGATACCCTTGGTTCCACAATACAGATGCACTAGAAGCGAACACGTTTCCGTGGTCACTTAAGTTAGCCAATCGGGTCGACCTGCTCGCCCCAGACTTCGTCGATTGGATTAAACCTGTTGAATACGTCAGTAATCGATACCAGCAAGCCTTAAGCGAGGTACCTCGCTTAGCTGGGGAAACGAAGCAGCAGAATCGGATGCGAGAAATGTCCTATTTGAATATTACACGTTTCATGCCTACGTTGCTTGATCGCAAGGACCGCATGAGTATGGCCGTTGGCCTCGAGGTACGCGTCCCCTTCTGTGATCACCGTCTGGTTGAGTACGTATGGAACATTCCGTGGGAAATTAAAACGTCCGGAGACAGAGAAAAAGGCATATTACGTCAAGCATTACGAGGTGTATTGCCTGAAGATGTGCTGACGAGGAAGAAAAGTCCATATCCGAAAACACACAACCCGAATTATTTAACTGCCGTAAGAAAATGGGTATTGGAAATTCTGGATGATCMTTCATCCCCTATCTTGCCTTTTATTGATGTCAAAAAGATTCGCGCACTCGCCAGCTCAGAGTCCAATGATTTCGACCTGCCTTGGTTCGGTCAGCTGATGACAGGTCCTCAGTTATTCGCTTATTTAGCTCAAGTGGATATGTGGCTGCGAACCTATAAGATCTCGATCCGATAATGTGATTGCAGAAAAAAGACCTGCGTCCACGCATTCACGTGGTTGCAGGTCTTTCTGTGTTTTAGCTCGTTTGATCAGGGAGCTGATCCAAAAACATACGCAAAGCTTTGGCACGATGACTCATTTCATTCTTCTCTTCCATCGTCAACTCAGCCATCGTTCGACCCAGTGATGGAATGTAGAATAGAGGATCGTAACCAAATCCGCTTTCGCCACGCTGCTCATGAATAATAAAGCCTTGGCAGACATCCTCCGCTTCGATCACTTCATTCGCCACAGGATCAATTAAACTAAGTGCACAAACGAAGGAAGCTTCACTAAGTAATGGAGGGTGGCCCTCCCCCGCACTCAGCTCGATCCGATCTTCCAACTCATGCAAAGCTTGAAGTAGTCTGGCATTATTGTCAGCATCCGTTGCGTTTTCTCCCGCGTAACGAGCCGAATATACACCTGGATCACCACCTAGTGCCGTAACGCATAAACCAGAATCATCAGCAAGTACTGGTACATGAAGATGGGCAGAGATGATTTGCGCCTTGATCCGCGCGTTCTCTGCGAAAGTCTTCCCACTCTCAACGATTTCCGGCAAATCCGAGTAATCCGCTAAACTTCGAACCTTATAGCCTTTAGCTCCGAAAAGCTTGGCGAACTCTTTCACTTTACCTTCGTTACGCGTTGCGATGACAACAAAATTACTTTGTAGCCGCATGCCCAGCACCTCGAATACGATCTGCGATCGGCCCTAGCACACCGGCTTGTACGTCGATCATGGTGTTAATCCCCGCTTCTGCTAGCGCCAGCAATTCATCAAGCTCTTTACGGGAAAAAGGAGCATCCTCGCCCGTTCCTTGAACTTCAACGAACTGACCTTGTCCCGTCATCACGACGTTCATATCCACTTTTGCTTTGGAATCCTCTTCATAATTAAGATCCAGCTTCGGAATATCCCCAATAACGCCAACACTGACAGCAGCGAGGAAGTCGTTAATTGGGAACTTGGCTAGGTTTTTATCATTAGCAAGCTTATTGATTGCAAATGCCATCGCTACAAATGCACCCGTAATGGATGCTGTACGCGTACCGCCATCTGCTTGAATCACATCGCAGTCCAGCGTAATGGATCTTTCACCTAGTGCTTCCAAGCTGACTACCGAACGTAGTGCTCGACCGATAAGACGTTGAATTTCCATCGTACGTCCACCGAGCTTACCTTTTGCCGCTTCACGCTGATTTCGAACTTGCGTCGCCCGCGGCAGCATCGAGTATTCGGCTGTAACCCAGCCTTTCCCTTGACCTTTCATAAAAGGAGGAACACGATCTTCGACCGTTGCTGTACAAATGACTTTCGTATCCCCGACCTCAATGAGGACCGAGCCTTCTGCGTGTTTTATATAATGAGGGGTTATTTGCATAGGTCGCAGTTCTTGATCCGTTCTTCCACCAATTCTCATAAATGTCTTTCTCCTCCTGTAGCTACATCAAAAGCTCTAATCCTTACGCCCCATTGTAACAAACTCATCAAGGAAAAGCATCCTAACACTAGTGAATATGGAAAAAACCGAAAAACCACCAGGGATTCCTCCGTTTAAGAACGTTGGAATCACCTGATGGAACGTTGGTTATCAATACGATTAAAGCTTGATCGCAGGATTAATATGCGCAGGTCTCAGGACAGGCTTACTGTAGTTTTGATTATCTGTAGACGTAATTTTCACAGCGCCATCCACCTTAATTTGCACTTGTTTAAACGTGGTGTTCTCCGTTAAAGACAAGATGACCGATTGCAACGCATCCGCTGAAGCTTTCTGATCCGTACCCAGCAGCTTGTTGGAGAAGTCCACGGTGATTAAACCCTCGCCTGGCTTAATGCTCTTCAACTCTGTTGTTGCATTGAGGACAGCTCCAAGTCCCTTCTTCTGATCTGGACCTTTAATCAATTGCTCGACAACAGCCTTTGCAACATCGTCCGTTCTCTTTATAAGGCGAGTCACAGGGACATAATATTTGTAATTTTGATCATTTTGATTTAGGAAATAGAGAGTAACCGGTGTAGCTTGACCAAATTCGGTATCCTCTGCTTTCTCTAGATTGATCCCCATCGTACGGGCTAGTGGTGCATCAAGTGGTGTTCGGCCCTTTGGCATTTCTTTCAGGTCCTTGCCATCTACCCGCAGTTGAACCTTATCGATCGTAGGGAAGTTCGTCAAGTTCCACGTGATCGCTTCAAGGAGCTTGCGCTCATCCTTCACATCGTAGTTGAGAAACTCTTTCGAGAAATCAACTGTAGCACTTTTGTCTGATTTTACATTTAAGCTAATAACCTTAGTCCCCTTCGGTAGAAGCGCTTGGAAACCTGAAGGCAGCTGACTCGTTTCTGGTCCGCCGTCCACCATGTACTCTAATGTTGTCTTTGCAACTGAGACTGTCTTCGGCAACGCTAGACTTAATGGTGTCACGAAGCCTTTGGCATCTTTCACATACACCGTCATTTGTGACGTAATATCTTCAGACATGTCGACGGTAACCGCAGCTGAAGTCGTCTTCACATCTACGTCTGTACCMGCCCCAGGAGGAGCATCGATGTCACTCTTCTTTCCACTGCCCAAAATCGAACATCCCGTGGTCAGTAGAACAATCACCCCCGCTAAAGCGGCTGAACGAATCCAATGTTGATGTTTCATTTGCTTATTTCCTCCTTCGATTTTTGCTATTCGCATGGCCTGTACGATGCTTTTTCGTATTACTATGTATACGGGGCTTTGTCCGATTTATAACTACTTTTTGTCCACCTCTTTATGAATCACAAAAAAACATAATGACGAATGGAATCATCACCAATCTTCGTCAATTCGAACTCATATGCTATACTGAATACCAGCGTGAAACTGAAATAAAAAACTACTATCAAGTGCAATAACTACTTTCTGATATTCGATCAAGGAGGTCTTATAATGAGAACATTTTTAAAGGAAAAGACCCTCATTTTCAATGAATTCCGAGAAGAGGTTTTCAGTCATTATCCACAAGCTGTCATTGAGGAAGCTGTTGCTAGATTGCTTGTTGAAATAAAAGGCATCAAGAAAATCCCCACCGACTTGATCACAACCACGCTGCTCGGGGTATTAAGTAAGACAGAAACCTTCAACGTCATGTCTACACTCATGGAGCTTCAAAAAAAGGTGAAGCATGATGCTGAGCTGCTAGCTAGCATGAAAGATCCTGCCTACAACGTTCATCGCACAATTGCGATGTCCATTTGTGGATTATACGGGAGCGGCGCGATCTCACTATTCGGTTTTATCGACTGCAAATTCCGCTTCTTTTTTCCGACGAAAAGACCTAAATCCTTCATCTCCAAGGGGATTTGTGCGATTGTCGCTTCAACCGCAAGTGTCATTATTTCGGATAGCGTGAAGATGGATTACTCCAAACGCAATCTGCAAATGCTCGAGGCCCGCGGTGTGCTTCTGGATGATATGGTCGAGATCCTTGACCAGTTGCAACGTCCTTACAATCCAGATATGCCACGCAGTCTCTGTGAAGAACATATTCTGGCGGTACTTCGCAAACAGCAAACCTTTCATGCGCTCCAACTCGCGATCAAGATTGATACCGCTGTTGAAGCCAAAGAATTCAACCCTCAATACAATCATATTGTGGGGATGGACGAAGGACTTTTCGGCGTTGATGAAAGCATCGCAACTGCCGTCCCTCTCATGTACGGAACTATTGCGCTCACGAATTTCGGCTATCTAGACAAAGCCAAAATCGGCATTATCGAGGAGCTCGACAGTGATCACGCAGATGGTAAATGCAATACGTTTATCGATGATATGGTCTGTGGAATTGTAGCGGCAGCTTGTGGTCGGTTAGCGCATAATCATACACCGACGTATAGTAAGCCGTTGAAGTAAGAGTGTGAAATGATAGTGTGCGATTAGAAACAATTACCTGATTGAAAGTGCGTAAGGGAACGTAGGGGCGCTATTTGGATGAAAATCAGGGTAAGTGCTAGGGATGGGGAACGTAGGGACGCTATTTAGAAGAAACATGGTTTTTCGGCACCATTTCGGAAGGATTAAGGGATCTACGTTCCCCCTTCTGGGTGAAATCGGCTGTTTAGGAGCAAATAGAGAATCTACGTTCCCTTACTCAAGGCTATTTAATGACAAGCCAGGATTTACGTTCGCTATTTGAGACAAAAATCCCCCTTCAACCACTAACGTTGAAGGGGGATTTCACTTATTTGGAGATCGCGACGTAGAACACGCGATCTGCCTGCGGATCCACCTGCTGGATGCGGCCTTCGGTTTCCAGCAGGATCAAGTGCGCGATCGTCTCCGACAGCGCGAATCGCATCTGGTGCACGCTCAGCCGGTCGCCGAACGTCGCCCGGCACACTTCATAAGCGCTCTGCGGCGCGCTTAACTGCCCTTCCATGAGCGCGAGCCGCTCATGGTGATGGCGCACGAGCTCCTCCGCGCGCGCGCCAAAGCCTTGCCAAGGCTCCCGGTGCCCCGGGTAAGCCATCACAACCGGCAGCCTGCCCATCTCCTGCAGGCTGCTCAGGTACGCGCCGAGCGGGTTTTCTTCCACCTGCGGGAGGAAGGAAACGTTCGGCGATATTTGCGGCAGGACGTGGTCGCCGCAAAACATCACCTGCGCCTCAGCGTCGTAGAAGACGAGATGCCCCGCGGCATGGCCGGGGGTCTCGATGGCTTCATAGACGCGATCGCCGAGGCGCACGGGCCCTTCACGCAGCAGGGTAACCTGCGGCTGCGGGGAGACCAGATCGACGAAGCTCACCATGTGCTTCGTCATCTCGATCAGCCCGGCTTCGGGGAAGCCATGCCGGGCGAATAGCTCCAGGAGCAGCGGAGACATCGGCTGCTCCGGGCCCCACAGGAGCTGCACCTGCGCGTATCCGGTCTCCGATAGGAGAACCGGCGCGCCCGTGCGCTCCTGGAACCAACCGGCCATCCCATAGTGGTCGGGATGGTGGTGGGTGAGCACGATTTGTTCCACGTGCTCATATCCGATCCCTTGCTCCTTGAGCACTTGCTCCCAGAGCGCCTCCGCTTCCGGCGTATGCAGTCCCGGATCGATCACAGTGTAACCTTTGCTGCCACGAATCAGGTAAGCATTCACCCAACGTAAGGGGAACGGCAGCGGCACCTTCACTTGCGTAATTTCATCTGTATGTACGGTCACGACATTCATATCCCGATAGTCATCCTTCCTTATGTCCAACAAAAATCATCCGACTCGAAGTATCTGGTGAATAAGCCTGACCTTCATAGTCACCATAGACATGATCAATATGTAATCCAGCTTTGGCCAGCATCGCCTCAAACTCCGGTCGCTCGTACAACTTCACCTGCTCCAAATAGTGCCGGTCTGGTTCGCCAGCTTGCGAAATCACAATGCGCTTGCGCACACAACCGTCTTCGATCGTTCTCGTCTCACGAATAGTCAAATCCTCTTCCTCCCGTTCCGATTGCGCGACCAAATTCGCGTTCACATACACGGGATTCAGAAAATCGACAATGAATCGACCCTCCTTTTTTAACAGTCGATGCATCTCATGAAGCACTTTCTCATTCTGCTCATCTTCGTCAAAATAGCCAAATGACGTAAACAAATTCACAACTGCATCAAACGGCTCACTTAGCGGCACATCCCGCATATCTCCGTGAATCCATTTCACTTGAGCTTCTCCGCCCAGCTTCACAGCTTCCTGAAGCAGCACTTCCGACAAATCAACGCCAGTTACGGTATAACCAAGCTCCGAAAGCGCCAACGAATGCCGCCCCATCCCGCAGCAGAGATCCAAAAGACGAGCCCCTTGCTTAAGCTCCAACCAGTTCATCATTTTTTTCACTTCCGTGTAAGCGCCCTGCATGTCTCTATGTTTATACACAAGTAAATAGTCATTGCCAAAACTTTCTTGGTACCACGCCATCTTTTCAACACCTTCAGCTTTATGATTAAATTTCTACGATAAAAATGTTATAAGAGCAGCCGTTGTTTCATGATCCKCAAACCTTCTAGCGCTTCTTCCTTGCTAAAATTCCCAGCCTTCAATTGCTCGTCCTCAACCTGAAGCAGTTTTTCGTAAAAAAGAAGACCTTGCTTCGGCAGCTCCGATTTCTCCGGATGATCCTCCATATCGGCAGCTCCGATTTCTCCGGATGATCCTCCATAT
>NZ_JBFTPF010000019.1:0-97751 GCF_056398345.1 Paenibacillus sp. 01T442 | reverse complement strand
AACGTTTGAAGAAGCTTACCAAAGAATACACATCTACATTGAGTTCTACAACAATCGTCGTTTCCACGGCAGCTTGCATAAAATGAGTCCAAGCCGATATCATGAGGCCTGGAAGGCAAATAAATTAGGRGTAGTGGAGATTACCCTTTTTAAAAAAGGTTGAATACGAAAAATGAGAAACTGCGAGAAAGCAAGTATTCAGCAGATAGACTCCATAATTAAGGGGCCGAACCGAAATCGTGAAATATAACTGGATAAAATCCATCTATTTGCCTGGACCACCGTATATTTGCGAAACAGCCTGCCACCAACTCATCGTCATGCCTATTTGGCAAAAAACCCGCTCCATGAGCGGGTTTTCCCATTATTTATAATCTTTTGGATCTTTAGGGTCCTTTGGGTCCTTTGGGTCCTTTGGGTCTTTAGGGTCCTTTGGGTCTTTAGGGTCCTTTGGGTCTTTAGGGTCCTTTGGGCCTTTCGGGTCCTTAGGGTCCTTAGGGTCCTTCGGCTTCTTATCGTGGTGCTTGTCCGTATAATCCACTTTAGGCGCTTGCAGTCCACCTGCCAGAACCGTCTCTCTGATGTCTTCACCGAGGTAGAAGCTTAAATGCGGCGGCTGATTGTACGCCGTGTTCTGCCATGCGATTCCGTTTCTGTATACCGGGTCATGCATGAGCGTATAAATCCGATATTCCGTAGGAATCGTCGTACTGAAGATTCTCAGTTCCGAGCTGTCTGTTGTTGGCAAAAGAACTTCTTCACGCCAATCTCCTAGGATATCTGCCTGTAAAGTCGGAGTCGCCTTCGTTCCATTGTTGCTGACTACGTCTGCAAAGCTTTTTAAAGGCTCAGCCTTCTTCGTGCTGGGATTATATTTCGTGATCGATGTATTATCCAGCAGCTCATTCAACAAATCCCCATCCCAGTGAAGGGCGAAGTTCACAGATACGCCTGCCGTTCTAAAGCTATCCGCTTCGACCTGACCCTGTACGTTGTAAATGGCTCCTCCCGATGCTGGCGTTGTACCTCCTGTGCCCCAGAACTCAAAGCCTGGGCTAGCCGTAATATTAGCCGCCAAGCCACGTCCAGTATCCACATAACCATTGTAGGACATCAGTGTTTCCCCTGTAGCAGCATCATGGAGCTCTACCGATGCTACAGAAGGAACTTCATGTACCGCCATGACCTGCAAACCTTCACGAGCTGGATCAAATGCCCCTACATGAAGCGCATCGCCATGTGAACCCTGTTCACGCTGCATCTCGCCATCCATTTCATAGAGAATGGTGCCGTCCTGATCCAAGGTCAACGATCCTGCGATAATTTCGTCAAAACCATCATTATCAACATCTGCCGTGGCCAGATTGTGGAAGCCTAAACCTGCCCCTCTACCCGCTTGAGCGGAGTCGAAGGTCCACTCTTCTTTGAGCTTGCCATGCACTAAGCTATAGGCCACATACGTAGTCCGTTCATAGTAGCCTCTACCGTAGATGGCACTTGGCTTCTTACCATCCAAATAAGCTAATCCTGCAAGGAAACGGTCCGAACGGTTATGCCAGGTATCTCCCCATGAGGCCACATCTCCCAGCGGGAATGCATAATCAATGGTATCGATCTCCTTACCCGTTTCACCCTTGAATACGGAAATGTACTCCGGCCCCCCGAAAATATGGCCGAACTCATTTACCCATTTACCATTATCCGCAGCGTTACCAATGACACTGATCACCTTGCTGCTATCAAATTTGCCATTTGCAACCCCATAGACGGTCGTTGCATCTGCCGTTTTAATGAGGAATTCGCTTTTGCCATCCCCATCATAATCCGCGATAATAAATTGATGATAATGCGCGCCTGATGTGAGATTAAGCCCCATATTCATGCGCCATAATAGTGTGCCGTCCATTTTATAAGCATCAAAAATTGTCGGCCCCGTCATCGCGTTCTGTGAACTGTCGATAGCGTTAGATGGGTACCATTTCACAACGACCTCATACTCGCCGTCTCCATCCAAATCCCCTACACCAGCGTCATTGACACTATATGTGTAGCTGCCTGTGGACGTAGTTCCTCCTTTAGGCTTTTGCATCGGGATGGAAAGATAATCGTTGGCAGCTGCTGATGTTCCCTCTCTATCCTTTGCTGGCTTTCCATTGACAACTGTCTCCACTTCATAGGTATCTCCGGCAACACCAGCCGAGTCCGCAAAGTTGGTCACAGACAATGGTGACATATTCAGCTTTTGCCCATTGCGGTAAAGATTGAACTTCACATCGCGGTCATACTCATCTGCAAGCAGGCGCCAGCTTACGAATATACCCTCATATGATTGTAAAGCGATAACGCCTCTGTCCAGCCACTCTGTCTGTCTTGCCGTATCTGGCGGTGTAAGACGGTTGTATACATATTGGGTTGCATATCGGCCAAAACCGTTCTCCAGACTCGCAGGAACCGCTAGTTCACCCTTAAACGTGTATACGCCGGCTTCATGGGGATTCCAAGCCTTGCCCACGTTAACCCACGCACTTACAGGCACATTTACCTTACTATTATTGGCTAGGGTGACGCTAACGGATTGCGGTAGACCAATGGAGTGGATATCCGACGTAGTTTGATCTACATACACCGTATGATAGGATAATTTATCCACTTTCGTAATTCGATTTTCCGGAATAGGCATGTGATACACACCAAAGTTATCCAGGTACGTCGTCCAAGCAATATTATTGCCAGATGTCCGCATGCCTACCAATTTAACCGAAGCAACTGAACCATCAAAAGCTACACCATTCAGCGAGGACGTGAATTCCTGACTTGTACCCGCAGCTTTGTCGGTTAACTTGAATTTGACGACCTCATTTTCCACATCAAGATTAATCCCTACCTTATACCACGCTTGCGGATTCGTAATACCCGTACTCGCTGCAGGCTGCTTTCCTGCAAAATATTGCAAAGGTGCATTGTTCGTATTGTTTACCGTAAATACCGTATTGCCAGTGCTATCGAGAATCCTGAACTCGCCACCGTTTTCACTAGGATTGCTAGCGGCTTTATTATTCACCTTGCCAGGGTACCAATCAAATTCAACGAGAATTTGGCTGCCTTTAACCGAAGTACCGAAGGTCTTGGTCGCTACGCGCCCCCCACTTTGGTTCGTCTGAGTGAACTGCAGCATCGGGGTGTTATTCCCCATCACTTCATATGTATTAATCGATACCGTAGCATTCGCTGTTACGAATCCCCAATTAACGGGGTCTGGCGCGATCGTATCACCGAAATCACTATAATAAACACTATCGAGTTCGGCTCCATTGTTACCAACAGCGGCGGATGCCACCAACCCGTTCGGTAGTAAGAGAGCGCTTGCAAAAAGTAACGAAACGACTTTTTTCCATGGTCTGTTAGTTCGCATTGTTATTTTCACTCCTTCTGTTCGAGCTATGAGAGGATTGTGCATGCTCTCGGTAATTCCTCATCGTGCAAGGTTTTGCATATCCTAAGAATCACTTTCTGCCTTCGGTCAGAACTGCTCCTTCTTCCCTCCTCGCCAACCAGAATCCATAACGATGACCCATACAGCTCATACCAGTTGGTATGATTGGCCCGTGTACTAACTGTAGGACTTGTCGGGCTACGCCGTCTATTAGACATTTTTTCAACAATGAAATTAGCTTGCAGGAAGCCATTTGGCAGATATATGACATTTTTGACTCCACTTCTCTTTTCTTGATCTCGCATGTAAAAAGGCAATAAAAACACGAAAAAATAGACCTCCTTGGCCACTTCGTTGGCAGGTGAGGTCTATTGCTCAGTAATCCCTATCGACTACTTGGTATTCGTAAGCTCGATCATCTTACCTTGTGACTCCTTGAATATACGTACCAGGGACTGCACCTTATCAAACTCATAATCTCCAGGACCATAGTTATCCATGAACATTTTCTTCAACAAATCTCCGTAAAAGGTAACTCTTTGCTCAAGTAAATCATGCTCGATTTGGATAATTTCCTCAATGGAATGATTGCCAATGAATTCTTCTGTTTGATCAATCGGATCTTCCCATCTGCCCCCTCTACGCTCAGCAGGATTAGATGCCTCAGCTTCTCTCGCTGGCTCCAATTCAATCGATGTTCGTAAACTCGACAAAGCAATGTTTTCTTTCGCCAGCATGATTTGAAAATATTTATTTTTGAATAAGTCAATGATGACGAGTTTGCATAATTCTCGATTTTGAAGGAGCATTCCGTCGAAGGGGTGGATGGTCCAAGAACCATTTTTCAGAAAAAGATTTAACTTGAACAGCTCGCTGCCATAGATATATTCGATGTTAATATTAGAATCTGACATGATTTCAAAAGAAAATTCTAACATAGCCTAACCTCCTGCAACGACAACCTAATTGAGCTACTTGCTCGCTCTGACCCAACTTAAACCCCAGTTATAGGCCTTATCCAGCTCTTGATGCCCCTGAAAATGCCTCACGATTCGCTCAATACTTAACGTTTCATCCTTCACATTCTGAATCATAGCGATGGCACACATCCGGAGATCGTTATCATGCTCATCGAGATTAACAATGATGTCAGGTCCGCCATTTTGCTTAATTGTGACGATGCCATCCGCTTCAGACCATTTCGACACACCCTCGTAAATGAAGGTGAAAATCAGAATCCGCTTGAAATTGGCCAGCTTGGTTCCATTAATGCGAATGTTCTCTCCGGTTTTAACCGAGCCTGTTCGATCATCACCATCAAGAGCGATATAAGGTTCACGCGTAAGCGATCCAAATGAATTGCCTAGCGCCTGAATTAACCCTTTTCTGCCATCATTAAGTTCATACAGACAAGCTAAATCAAGATCGATCCCGCTAGATGATTCCCCCCAGAAGCCACGGTTGCTTGCCGGTTGTTGATTCCAATTCAGGTTGATTAAGATTTCCCCTAGACCGCCCGACTTCTTCTCGAGGTTGATTTTATCTCCCTTTTTCGTTAATACAATTTTGGAAAGATTAATCTGTGGTCCCTTTTCTGGTATCGATTTCGGTTCCGGCGGCGCGATCTGAATTTCTGGAGCTTTCAACGTTGGCTGCTCATTATCTACAACAACACCATAACTCGCACATAGCGCTTTAAGCCCTCCAGCGTATCCAGCACCGATTGCACTGAACTTCCACTTACCGTTGTATCTATATAATTCTCCTATAACAATGGCCGATTCTACGGAGAACTGATTGCCCAAGTCATAACGAAGTATTTCTTGCCCTGTTGCTTGATTCACGAAACGGAGATAGACGCTGCTGACCGCACTAAAATTTTGACGCCTCGCTTCACTTTCATAGATCGTAAGTGTAAAAGCAATTCGTTCAACGTCAGTCAATACTCGTTTCAGATCGATATTCAGCTGTCTTTCATTTGCCTGCTTCTCGATGTATGTTATAAAGCTATTGCTCGGATTTCCGTAAAAGATAAGATCTTCATCACCACGAACCTTACTGTTCTGCGCAAGTAAAAAGGCCGAAGTATCGAGCTCAATGTGATTGGGAGCCTGCCAACCGATAAAGACTGTTAGATTGGTAAGCGATGCATGCACTTTCGTTACATCTACCTTTTGTCCTTTGATTACAGTAACAACGCTCATGTTGACTTCACCCTTCTTTGTAAAAGATGTAAACAGAAAGGTGGCAACCAGAAGGCAACCACCCTTTACAAGCCAACCTCTAGCTCAAGCCATAGTTCGTAACTAGCGCAGCCAAACCGCCTGAGAAACCACTACCTACCGCTTGGAATTTCCAATCGCTTCCATGACGATAAAACTCACAGAAGACGACCGCTGTTTCAATGGAGAAGTCTTCACCTAAATCATAACGGAGAATCTCATTCTGATTCGCTTCATTTACTACCMTTACGAAAGCGTGGCTTACTTGTCCAAAATTTTGAGAACGTTGCTGCGCATCATGAATCGTAACCGTAATGCCAATCCGACTGATGGCTGCTGGGACTTTAGCGAAATCGATCATGATTTGCTCATCATCGCCGTCACCTTCACCCGTACGATTGTCTCCCGTGTGAACAACCGCGCCGTCATAAGCCTTAAGGTTGTTATAAAAAACAAAATCTGCTGCTGATTTGGCTTTGCCATCTTCATGAAGAAGAAACGCAGAAGCATCGAGATCGAAATCTCCACCGCCATTATATCTATTGGTATCCCAGCCAAGTCCTACAATGATTTTGGTAAGACCTGGGTTGGTTTTGGTTAGGTCAATGCGTTGACCTTTGGATAAATCAATCGACATGGTTATCTCACCTTTCAGATCAAATAATGGGGATATATCGGTTCCTAAAACTAGTATATAGGTTTGTGTATAGGGATCGCAATGATTGCACGTCTATAAATCACCTAAAGAGGTAGAAAAAACACCCAACGGTCGAAAATTAAGTTTTTCACCCCGCTCCATTGAAAGTTGTTTGATATCAGGGGATTTGGGGTAAGTAACCCTATGCCACAGTCGCCTGAAGCGGCTTGCTAATACTCAACTTTCCAGGAGGGATTACCATGAGCAAACATATTATCGGCGTATTCAACACGGAAGAAGAAGCGATTCGCGTTATCAACCAATTGAAGGCAGAGGGATATCGCTCGGAGGAACTCTCCGTAGTGGGCCGCAACCGCGGTGATCTGGACCACATCGAAGAAGCGACCGCGACCAAAGCGGAAGAAGGTCTGGCAACAGGCGCGGCGACAGGCGGCGTACTAGGCGGGGTGACGGGGCTGCTCGTGAGCATCGGCGCTTTGGCGATTCCCGGGCTGGGTCCCATCCTTGTAGCAGGTCCGATCGTGGCGACCTTAACAGGTGCAGCTGTCGGGGCAGGTGCAGGCGGACTGGTCGGCGGCTTGATCGGACTCGGTATCCCCGAGAAGGACGCGATGCTTTATGACGAATATGTTCAAAATGGCAAAGTGCTCGTTCTCGTAGACGGCGATGCCGAACGCGCTAATCTGGCTTATCGGATTTTCCGCGCCCACAAGTCGCTCAATGCGGATACATACAGTCCGGACTACGGGTACGTAAGCAACACAGGCGGCGCCAACAACCGCTATCGCAATAACTTGTAAAGCCGGCGATGTGCCATGCCGACCGCATGACATATGGCATGCCGACAGCATAACCTGTGCATAGCTAAGACCGACAAGAGGCTGTCTCAAAAGTCTATTTAGACTTTTGGAAACAGCCTCTTTTTCGTCAATGACCGATATGGAATAAATAAGGAATAAACATGCTTCCCACAATCTAACTGGATTTTCTCCATCTATTTGAAGCGGATTTCTCGAATTCGAAAGATTAACTGTATTTCCTGTCGTTAAATCCCTTCGATTTGCTCGATTCTTCAAATTCCATCCAAATTAAATGCACTTTTTCCATTTAATCACGAAACTACGTCTAATTCGAGCAAATTAGCTGTAGTTTATACATCTAAACACGAATTGGCAGCCATAAAACACAAGCAGGCCCGCATCCTGTCGGACGCTAGCCTGCTTGCGGCGAATTCCTATCGCTTCATTATGGCGCTACCTGAGCTATACGTGTCGGAGAACTCGCTCGCCGCTTTATCATTATCCCAAACATCGGCATAAATGGCGTTTTTCTTGAATTCCTCCAACGCGAAGGAGCAGGAAGGGATAATCTTGCGCCCTTTGTCACGGGCTTCATGGACGACCATGTCCAGCAGCTGTTTACCCAGTTGACGACCACGGTAGCGCGGGTCCACGTAGGTATGTTCAATTACCCAGGTATCGGTATCGACCAGCCTGTAAGTAATCTCGCCGACCGTACCTGACAGCGTGCTGAGGATGAAGGCGTTGCCTTGCTTTTGTAGAACAATCTCCTCCTCAGCCTCGTGAAACGTATTGTTTGCTTCCATAGTCGAACACCTCCTGAAGGATATGATGCTTGTTTGTACTTATTACCCTTTAGGAGAGGTGGTGAAACAAAGATTGGAATGGAAAACAACGCTTAAATCAGACTCGATTTTTGCAATAATCTCTGAACCATAGTTGCAACCTCGGCTCGGGTGATGTAACCTTTGGGCGCAAGTATAGCTCCGTTTCTTCCAAAAATAATACCAGCCATCACATTGTCCGCAACACTGCTTTGTGCCCATGAGGACACTTCAGCTGTATCTTCAAACGGAAGAAGTTCGGCGGCGGCTGATTGTTCGAACACCTTGTCTTTCAAACCGGTTATCACCATCGCATTGGATAGAATAACCATGGCCTGTTCTCTAGTAATCGTGTCATTCGGTCGGAATGTAACGTCATCCAAGCCGCTGATCAACTGATAGGAATAAGCCGTTTTGACAGCGCTACTGTACCAATCCGCCGATTTCACATCCGAGAATGGCGTTGCTCCATTCTCCAGCTTAAGGCCTAATCCGCGAACGATGATGGCTGTAAATTCAGCGCGGGTGATTTCTCGGTCAGGAGAGAACATACCGCTACCCGTTCCGTCTACAACCATTCGAGAACCCATGTCATTAACGGCATTTTTCGCCCAGTGATTCGCCATATCGCTAAATTCGAGCGGATGCCATACGACCGCATACGTACTGTTGGTCAAGCTGTTGATTTGGGCCTCATACATCCCGTTGATATGTCGGACTTTTGTCGGTACATGACGCACTGACCCATCCTCTTCAACTACAACACCTGTAGTAATCTTGTTCGGATCAACCTCATCCGGAATGGCAATCGTTCTTTCCACATAGGCGTCGAATTTAGTTACTTCAACGATTTTATCGTCATAGACGGCTCTCACCGTAAAATTTAGCGGTTGGGAGACAAGCGCGAGTTGCCCATTGGCTGCAGTGCTCTCGACAACCTTCAACGTATCCGTTGTCGGAACGGCGATTTCAATTCGCACTTTAATGTCTTGTAAGGCTATTAACGCACTAACCTGCTCGGATATAGCGCCTATATTGATTTGTCGCGCTGGAAGCGTGTAGGTCGCATAATCGGTTTTGAACGCCAGAACGGCTTGCTTGTCCTCCATGTTCTTCACCATTTGACCGTTCAGTTCGCCAACGACGATATCGAATTTTTGGCTGATCGGAATCGTGACTACGGCATGTTGCCCTTCTGCTGCAAGCTTCGCAGCCAGCTTTTTCTGATCCACAACCACCGTCATTTCGGTCTGATTGTCTCGCGTCCCGATCGTAGCGGTCCCCGCATTCTCGACCTTCCCATTAACAAGAATATCAACGCCCGTGCTCGTATTGACCGGTGTCGTTGGAGCGGAAGGTTGAGATGGTTGAGATGGTTGAGATGGCTCAGATGGCGAAGTTGATGCTCTCGGAATGACGGAGTTCGATTCTGCGGAAGCTGCGCTTTTCCCCGCGCCGTTGATCGCTTTTACCGTAAATGTATAGCTCGTTTCATTCGTCAATCCTGTGAAGGTTATCGGACTTGCTCCTCCGATGATGACTATATTTCCCGGTGAAGCAGTCACCTCATATTCTKTAATCGTGCTTCCACCGTTATCGCTCGGAGCCGTAAACGTAACCACAGCTTGTCCGTTACCCGCGACCGCCGTCACATCGGATGGCTCTCCCGGGATCGTTGCCGGAGTCGCGCTTATTTGGTTCGATGCCGCGCTCAAGCCGCCCAAGTTTTCTGATTTTACCACAAAGTAATAGGCGGTGCCGTTAACCAGATCTTGAATGCTGTAGGTAGAAGATGTGACAGTCGCTACTTCGACAATATTAGTTAGATCTGCATCCGTTGCCATATAAATATGGTATTTCGTCGCATCCGATACTGTATTCCAGCTCAGCGTAATTTGACGGTCGCCGACGTCAGCCGCAAGGTTTTGCGGATTTGCGGGAGCATTCGGCAAGTTCACGGCTTGCGTGACGTCAAACGTTACAGGAGTCAAGTGATCGGCGGATATGGTGACCGTTGCCGTGTAGGTGTTTGCCAGCAAACCATCCTTGGTATGAATGTCAAAGCTTGTTGATTCGCCGATAGTTAAAGTAGAATCTGGCTTTGTGATTACATAATCGTTAGCGCTTGTGCCGCTAAGCGTGACCGTCAGGTTCGCTAAATCGCCAGTACCCGTATTCATGATGGTAACAGTTCTCGTTTCTTGGCTACCCGATACATATCCTTGAGTAAGGGCCGTTAACGTTTGATCCGTGATTGCAGCGATTGTATAGGTAGGCGCTGCCGTCACAGTTATCGTCGCTGTCCCTTTTTTGCTGCTATTCACCGTCGAAGTCGCCGTGATTGTATAATCGCCAGGCGTGGCATCTGCCGCTACGGTTACTTCCCCCGCGCTATCCACCACCACCTTAGCGTCGCTGCTCGTCCACGTGACCGTCGTCGCCGCTCCGCCCACCGCATCCACCGTAGCTGTGAGCTGCTTGCTTCCTCCTTGCACCACGCTTGCCGTGCTCGGACTAACGGTTACGCTATTGATCGCTGGTGCTGCCGTGACGGTTATCGTCGCTGTCCCTTTTTTGCCGCTATTCACCGTCGACGTAGCCGTGATTGTATAATTTCCAGGCGCGGCGTCTGCCGCTACGGTTACTTCCCCCGCGCTATCCACCGCCACCTTCGCGTCACTGCTCGTCCACGTGACCGTCGTCGCCGCTCCCCCCACCGCATCTACCGAAGCTGTGAGCTGCTTGCTTCCTCCTTGCACTACGCTTGCCGTGCTTGGAGTGACGGTAACGCTAGTGATCGCTGGCGCTGCCGTCACCGTTATCGTCGCTGTCACTTTTTTGCCGATATTCACCGTCGACGTGGCCGTGATTGTATAATCGCCAGGCGTGGCGTCTGCCGCTACGGTTACTTTCCCCGCGCTGTCCACCGCCACCTTCGCATCACTGCTCGTCCACGTGACCGTCGTCGCCGCTCCGCCCACCACATCTACCGAAGCTGTGAGCTGCTTGCTTCCTCCTTGCACCACGCTTCCCGTGCTCGGACTTACGGTTACGCTATTGATCGCTGGTGCTGCCGTCACAGTTATTGTCGCTGTCCCTTTTTTGCCGCTATTCACCGTCGACGTGGCCGTGATTGTATAATTTCCAGGCGTGGCATCTGCCGCTACGGTTACTTCCCCCGCGCTGTCCACCGCCACCTTCGCATCGCTGCTCGTCCACGTGACCGTCGTCGCCGCTCCGCCCACCGCATCCACCGTAGCTGTGAGCTGCTTGCTTCCTCCTTGCACCACGCTTGCCGTGCTCGGACTCACGGTTACGCTAGTGATCGCTGGTGCTGCCGTCACAGTTATCGTCGCTGTCCCTTTTTTGCTGCTATTCACCGTCGAAGTCGCCGTGATTGTATAATCGCCAGGCGTGGCATCTGCCGCTACGGTTACTTCCCCCGCGCTGTCCACTACCACTTTAGCGTCACTGCTCGTCCAAGTGACCGTCGTCGCCGCTCCACCCACCGCATCTACCGTAGTTGTGAGCTGCTTGCTTCCTCCTTGCACTACGCTTGCCGTGCTTGGAGTGACGGTAACGCTGTTCACAGCCGGAGGTATGGCCGTGACGGTGATCGTCGCTGTCCCTTTTTTACTGTTATTGAACGTCGAGGTCGCCGTAATCGTATAATTCCCTGGAGGCGCACCAGTAGCTACGGTTACTTTCCCCGTGCTGTCCACTACCACTTTAGCGTCACTGCTCGTCCACGTAACCGTCTTCGCTGCTCCTCCCACTGCATCTACCGTAGCGGTGAGCTGCTCGGTTCCTCCTTGCACTACGCTTGCCGTGCTCGGGCTCACGCTTACGCTGTTGATGGCCGGCGCTGTCGTGACAGTGATTGTCGCCGTCCCCTTTTTACTGTTATTCGCCGTCGAAGTGGCCGTGATCGTATAATCACCCAGCGCGGCATCTGTCGCTACGGTTACTTTCCCCGCGCTGTCCACTACCACCTTAGCGTCACTGCTCGTCCACGTAACTGTCGCCACCGCTCCTCCCACCGCATCTACCGTAGCTGTGAGATTCTTGCTTCCTCCTTGCGCGATGCTTGCGGTACTCGGGTTGACGGTTACGCTGTTGATGGCCGGCGTTGCCGTGACGGTGACCGTTGTTGTCCCTTTTTTGCTACTATTTGCTGTCGAGGTTGCCGTGATCGTATAAACGCCCGGCACGGCATCTGCCGCGACGGTTACGTTACCCGTGCTGCTCACCGTCACCTTATCAGCAACGTCGCTGCTTGTCCAAGTGACCGTCGTCGCTGATCCTCCCACTGCGTCTACCACTGCAGCGAACTGCCTACTTCCACCTTGCACGACGGTAGCTCTAATCGGGCTGACGAGCACGCTATTGATGGTTGGAGGTATGACGGTAATCGTCGCTGTTCCTGTTTTGCTGTTATTTACCGTCGAGGTTGCTGTGATCATATAATCCCCCGGCGTGGCATCTGCCGCTACGGTTACTTCCCCCGCGCTATCCACCACCACCTTAGCGTCGCTGCTCGTCCACGTGACCGTCGTCGCCGCTCCTCCCACCGCATCTACCGCAGCTGTGAGATTCTTGCTTCCTCCTTGCGCGATGATTGCCGTGCCTGGAGTGACGGCTACGCTATTTACAGCTGGAGCCGGTAAGTTAGCCACCCGAAGTTGTTCCATACCACTACTGTTTTGTTCCTCCCATGCTACGAATAAACCATTGTTCAGTACGGTTATGGCAGGATTAAAAGCGGCTTTCGTATTATCAACGATAAAACCATTTAAGCCGTATTCGGCGCTCGTCCAAACCGTTCCGTTATACATCTTCGCGCGAATTTTAAATACAGGGGTTGATCCTGCCATTCCGGAATGTTCTGACCACACCGCATATAAATCATGATTAGCAACTGCTAATTTCACATAATTAGCTCGGAATGCGGTACTCACGTTGATCCCATACTTCCCGCCGCCGTCAACACTCGACCAAGCGTTACCGTCGTATTTCTTTACCCGAATTTGATCGTCCGTCGTCGAATCAGCCGGTTCATGCCAAGCTGCGTACAAGACGCCGTCGACCGCGGCTAACGTCGGGTAGTACGCACTTTTTCCAGTCGCTATATTTAATCCCGTCGCTCCGCCGTCGATCGTCGTCCAGCTTGTGCCATCATACTTTTTCGCCCGGAGCTGATAAATGGACCCGGATAATTCGGACCAAACCGCGATTAATTCATTTCCCAATACGGCCAAAGCAGGAAAAGCTGCTGCTTTGGCTGGATCTATATTTAATCCGTTCGTACCTCCGTCGACACTCATCCACTCCGTGCCGTTATACCTCTTCACGTAAATTTTACCCAGTTCTGACCACGAAGCATACAGAGCATTATTGTATTCAACCAAAGTAGGAAAGTTAGCGCCCTTTGCCGCATCCACGTTAATTCCCGTCGTGCTTTCCCCTTCGGCGCTTGTCCAGCCTGTGCCGTTATACTTCTTGACCCGAATTTGACCATAGGACGATGTAACCGCTTCGACCCATGCGAGATATAAAGAACCGTTAAATACGGCCAAAGTCGGCATCGTTCCTTCTTTGCCCGAGTTCATGTTTAATCCGTTCGGGCCGTTGCCGTCGACGCTCGTCCAGCCCGTGCCGTTATATTTCTTGACTCTGATTTGAGCGGCGGTTACGCCCGGAACGACTTTTTCTTGCCAGGTGACATAAACTTCGCCGTTCCATACGACCATGGCAGGGGATTCCGCCCGATTGGCTGCATTCACGTTAAGGCCGTTAGGCCCGCCGCCGTCGATCATCGACCAACCGTTTGCTGCGTTAGCCGCGCCACCTCCGCTGAATAATAGAGGAATCATCAGCATAATGGCAAGTAAAACGTGCACGCTTTTGCGGATTCTCCGCTGTCTGTTATTTATTCCTAGCCTTATTTTCGGGATCAATGTGCATCTTCCTTTCTTGATCGTCGTTCTTCCTCAAGTCACGCTTATTTGAGTAGAGCATATCTGACGACACCTTAAAGAAACCTTAAAAACCGACAATTTCTCCAAAAATAAAACAGGCCCCATCCTTAAATCGATGAGAACCTGTCAGGTGAATCCGCATAGTTCAGTTAAACCGACTAAGCAGGGATGCATATGGTGATTTTCGTACCGCGTCCTAGTTCGCTTTCCAGTTCCAGTGAAATTCCATATTCATATTTCAACCGCTTGTTAATATTACGTAGGCCTACCCCCTGCGACTCRTCCGCATCGGGCCTTTCTAGCAGCGTCTTCAAACGTTCAGGCGCGATCCCTACGCCGTCGTCGGCTACGACAAATCGCCACTTCCCATCCGACTCTTCCGCTGTCAATGTTACCGTACCGCCTTCAATGCGATCACCGATCCCGTGACGAATCGCATTTTCGACCAGCGGCTGCATCAAAAGCGGCGGCATACGCAAACCATAGGCAGCTTCTGCAATATCATATTCGAAGCGAATACGATCTTTGAATCGGGCACGCTCAATTTCTACATACGTTCGAATCAGACTGAATTCTTCTGCAAACCCGATGCGCTCCTCCGCATTGCTAAACCGAAAGCTTCCTCGCAAATAATCGGCTAGATCGGCAATCATCTTTCTCGCTCGTTCCACATCCTTATAGCTTGATGCCACAATACTATTCAGTACGTTATACAAGAAATGAGGTTTGATCTGTGATTGCAAAAATGCCACTTCCATATGAATCGCTCGGCCTAGAGATTCCTTCATCGCGAGCAAGCTGCCGATTCTTGCCTTAAGCTCTTCCAGATCGAACGGTTTCGACAAGTAGTCATTCGCCCCTGCTTGGAGTGCTGCCACCTTATCCTGGGGTTGAATCGCCGCCGTCACCATCAGAACGGGCAGCTCCAGCAACGAGTATCGTTTGCGAATCTCTTGACACACTTCATAGCCTGACATCCCTGGCATCATCAAATCGAGAATGACAAGATCGATCCTGCCCGTTTGATCGAGCTGCTCCAGCGCCTCATACCCGTTCTTGACCGCGATCACGCGATAGTCGAGGGCTTGAAGCGCGTCCAATAAGACTTTTAAGTTAACAAACTGATCGTCAACGATCAGAACCGTATGCTTGCCGCTCTGATTCGTATGATAAGGCGTAGCGAAGGAATATTCGGCTTCCTTGGGTATGAACTGTGGACTTAAATTGGACAAAGACAATATGGCTTCACTTTGCTCATCGGCGATCGGAAGCGTGAATGTAAAGGTCGAACCAACTCCAGGCGTGGAAGTAGCCGAAAGCGTACCTCCTTGCAGTTCAACTAGTTGTTTCGCAATCGGCAGCCCTAATCCAAAACCACGGTGCTGATCTCCCTCGAGTGATTTAAACGGTTCAAAAATGAAGGGAATCTCCTGGGGCTCGATACCTTTTCCTGTGTCGTGTACCGCGATTTCAAGTCTGCCTCCAAGCTCTCTGCCGGTAATGACAATCCTTCCGTTCGCCGTATGCTTGATCGCATTATCCAGCAAATTCCCGATAACTTGACTCAGACGTATTTCATCGGCCAAAGCGGAAGGCAACTGCGCAGGCACATGGTTCACCAGTTGAATATGGTTTTCCGTGCACAAATAGGAATAGAAGCGCACTTGCACCTCCGCGACCGAACGAACATCGATTGACGCCGGAACGATTCTCAGTTCACCTAGTTTCAGCTTGGATAAGTCTAAAATATCGTATACGAGCTGCGAAAGCTTCCTCGTAATGTCGGTAATCAACTGAAGCTTTTCCCGTTGTTCCGCAGTTGGCGGATGTGCAGTATCGTCCAGCATGGACCGAGAAATATTCATCACACCGTGAAGCGGCGTCTTGAATTCATGCGAGGTTCGAGCTAGAAAATCATCCTTTAACTTGTCGGCTTGCAGCAATTGCCCGGACAGCTCTTCGATTTTACGGAAAGCGTTAGAAAACCGGAGCGACATCAGTAACGCAAGCATCAGCAGAACAAGAAAAGGTTCAACCGGCGCAAGCGAATAGATCGGCACGCCGAAGTACACGTTCACATTCTGGTTCAGCACCAGCACATTCAAAGCCATAGCGGCCACAGCCAAATACCCGCTTCCCGCTACTCGGTGCAGAGCCGTATAAACGAATACATACGTTGCATACAACAACGAGAAAGTCACGTAAAACGACGTTAATTGACGAAACGGCCCTGTTGTAAGCTCGGAGGCGAAGCCGACATGCAGCACCGCAAGTATCCCCCCCACAGCCAGCCCGCCTCGAGTGAGCCATTTATAACAGTAAGGCCGAAAAGCGGTATATACATAAAGGAAAAATCCAACACCTACGCCAACTGTCAAAACCATCTGGATTCGGAAATACAGCCAGAACGGAATCGGGCCGACCGTATCAAATAATACTCTCTCGCCGCTGACGCTTGTAAATGCAGCAATGCATACACAAACGATGCCAAGTACCACAAGTGATAAATCATCCCTACGCTGGGAAAATAATCCAATAAAATATAATCCCATGATCAAGAAGGCGGTTAATACGATCCAATCATGAGCTGTCGCACGATCACGAATCCCGGTGATTTGCTCAGCCTTGCCCAAGAGAAGAGATTCACCGATCCCGCTGCTTACACGAAATTCATAATTAGCTACCTGAACCAGAATGTCATTCCAGCCCGGCTGCAACGTGAAGTAGCTGACATACGGTTTATTAAGCGCTTTGTACTGCTGCCTCTCGGCCGGATTCCCGCTTGTTCCAACGATTTGGCCATTGACGATGAGCCGATTCGAGATCAGAATAGACGCTGTTTTCAAACCATACACCGCGCCGGCGTCGCCGATCCGAATCTGTAATCGATAAGTCGCCATGCCAAGCGTATCCATCTTTTTTGACCATGATCCAGGAACCTGAATCATCTCAGGTGTTAATCCCCCTGCAGTGGCAGAAGATGGAGAAGGCTGACTAGTGAATAGTTGACCTGGATAAAGCTCCCACTGCCCATCCAGCCGAACGACTCCTTCCTCCTCAAACTTCCAAGCGGATAAGTCCATGACCCCTTTTACCGCTACAGGCATTGGATTTATATGAGTAGAGAAGTAAGCCCACAACAGCCCATAGGTTGCAATCAACAGAGTTAAAGTGATAAGCGCTGCCGCAACTTTTTTTCTCATCGAGCTTGCTCCATCATGTCTTTCATTTGTTGGACCAGCCGCAATGTCTCTTCCTCCAGCTCAGCTCCCAATTGAAGGCGCACCGATTGTTCCAATTGCAAACAGATACGATACGCTTCATTTCGATTGCCCATCTTCAGATGCAGCTTGATCAACTCACGTCCGTCGATCTCGGAATCAGGGGCAAGTGACAGTATTTTTTGCATACTGTCCACCGCTAGCGTACGATTACCCTGACTTTGAAAATACCCGTACCATTTACGCAGCACACGAACATACGTGGCTTTGATCTCCAACTGTTTGGCGGTAGCCCAACTGAAATCGCAAGCTTCCATATACTCGCCTGTGTACATCTGGTTCATTTTGTCATATGACCGTTCATCCATCTCCGCTTCGGCCCATGTGTTGCTAAGTAACTGCTCAAATTCGGTTACATCGACCGTGATCCCATCCACAACAGCGACGAATCCTTGATCCGCTTTGCGTATATGGATTGGAATCTGATGTTCCGCCAAACTTCTCCTTAAATAGGACAGACATGTATATAAATACGTTTTCGCCTTGTTCAAATCGTACCCTAGCCATAACGCCTCAATGATCGAAGCGGTATTCACAGACTTTCCTGCATAATGGATCAGAAACGCGCAAAGCTCCTTTTCCTTCTTCGTTTTCCATGTCAGCACCTTGTTCTCGTCACTCGGCAACCCGATATGGAAGCCTCCTAGGCAGTTGACGGTCGGGGCCATGCTTCCGCTCTGGCGCACCTGAATGACGGACTCGGATAAAGATTGTTTAATCCGCGCAACCGTATTCTGCAATCTGTCTATCGTAAAAGGCTTCAGCAGATAATCCGTCGATTGAATTTCAAATGCCTCGACCGCATATTCCGCATAGGCCGTGGTGAAAACGATCGGCATGCGAGGTAACCTGCTTCTTATTTTTCTGGCAACTTCAGTGCCCTTCATTCCCGGCATTTGATTATCCAGAAACACTGCATCCACAGGAGAGTTAGCTAACGCTTCAATCGCTTGAATCGGATTCATATACGTTCCTACTATATGGATATTTCCTATTTGTCCAAGCAAAATTTCCAATAAATCCAGCGCATCTTCTTCATCATCAATGAGCATTACACGAATCATCAACCTTGGTCTCCTTACTTATTGCAAGCATTTCCTTATAAGAAATTTCGACAAAAAGTGAGGTGAATCCTTTATTTTCTGCTCGTGAAACTACACCTAGAATTCGTGAAAAAGAGTAGAGGCTGCTCGAAGCTCCGACTGTAAAAACTTCTGCATGGGGAAGCATTCCCTACAATACTAACTTTTCGAATTCTACGTAATGACGTAGGACGTAAGGGGGCTTTACCCAATTTATAAATACGATATCAGGCAAGTTCGATGCTAAACCCTTTCGACTCAATCTCTGACACCACCATAAAAACAAAAGACACCCGAAAGGATGTCTCTTGTTTTATAGTGGTGATTTAGCAAAGTTACAAATCGAAGAGTGGCCTTTCATTGTCTTGCATTATCCGTTAATGTTGATTACCACAGGGTCACTTGGGATGCAGTTAGGCTTTTTCCAAGCAGTTCGAACACCTTTCTGGAAACCGTAACCCTTCACTCGTGTAATAATCAGGGTTCGTTTCATCGAATAAGAAAGGAGCGCCACATTGCTGACATGCCATGATAATCGGATCGCTCGTGCGGATAAGCAACGATTTGGCCCGTTCCCGTTTTAACTGCTCCCATTCCGGATTTTCCATTTCATCCAGCTGCTTCAACACTTCGATTACCTGCCGAATCTCAGCCTGAACTTTCTTGAAATCGATACTTTCCCATTGAGTCAAATAAGGTATGTACTTCTGGTTCCCGGAGCATAAAATTTTGTACAGGAACAAGAAAACCAATCCCCGGTTACGTTCCTTCAAATATTCCATGCTGATCGGAGTAATGTTGTTCTCTATCCAACAATCCCATTCCTGCAGAAATTCTTCGGCACGTCGTTCTCTTTCAACCGCCCAGCCGCGCGAAGTGAATACGATCATAGGCAGCTTGCCGTGCATCTCGACTTCCAAAAACCCCGTGTGAATCATCTGATCCACTTTAACCATGATCTGCTCCAAGGAAAGGTCCCTGTAGAACCCGTACGAAGGATTTCGATCTAGCCCCAGCGCCAACAGTTTCTGTTCTTTCGAACCTTTCAAAATTTTAGAGAGCAGCGTACGTCCGCCTTCGGCGATGATATCGTCAGCAGCCCTCAGAATCGCCCGCAATTCGAGTTCCGGTAATGGCAGATTCCCTCGTTTCATTAAATCATCAGTTCCTTTATCCGTTCTTCTAAAATGTCTTTGTCTGACGAAGCTTTCTCTAACCCTAGACGGTACAAGCGCAGCGCTTCATCCTTATCGCTTGCTGACGTAAAGCTAAGCCGTGGATTATACATGTCCCCCCATCCGACGTATCCCCAGGCCCATACGGGGTGCTCGTCAGTCAGCTGCTTAAAAAGCGCATTGCCTGTGTTTATATCGCCTTTATAAAAGTGTGCTTCCGCACACGAGCGGCGCAATTCTAATTTATTGTCCTTACTCATGTCCGTCAAATGCTTCAGCATATCCCGATATAATAGAATTAAACGATCCCAGCTTTCAGGGTCCTCCTCCTGCCGGTTCCGGCACTCTTCTACCATATCAGGTTCCGTATCGAAGAAAACAGCATTCATTTCATATGGAAAATCGAATTTATCCATAAACTGTTCTAATGAGCGGCACTTATAGGGAACAAGAATATGATCTCTCATCGCTGCCCATATCCCCCAAAATCGCTCCAGTATTCTTTCATTTGGCTCATTGTCCAAATAGTCTACAAGCATATCCTCTAAGCGGTATAAAGAGAATTGATCCGGAAGCCACCTCTTCCAAAGTTCTTCTGCAGCAAACAAAGGAAAGTCCTCATCAATTTCATCGATTGACGACGATAAGCGTCTTATCCATTTTTCACCAACCTCATCAGCGCTGATATGCCCTATAACCTCATTGGCAAATTGAGTTCTATTCGTTCTGATGCCCAAAGCATTCAACTTGCCCAAAATCTCAGCTTCACTCATCGCCTCCAGCTTCTCCGCTGTCCATGCACGTGCGACAAAGCTCTTGAAATCCACAGGGGCTTTAACCGCTTGGGTAATCGGCTGGTCATATTTCGGAATGCAGCACTTCTTATATTTGTCTCCGCTGCCGCAAGGGCATGGATCGTTTCTACCGATTTTCATTGTTTCCTCCAGAAAATGAGTATTGGTTTTTGACCATTATATCATGGACATTATGAAGTAAAAAACAAAGAGTATGCTCGGAGGACTCCTATCATCGTTCATGGTTACGGCCAATCGCGGCCGCAGATCATAACATTCTTCGGCCTGATTCCGTTAAAACATAAACCGGATCCCTGGGCTCAGAACAGCTCGGAATGCGCAGATGAAATGACCTTTTGAAGATAATCTTTTTATTTACTCAGGCTTATCCATGCTTTTCGCAACTTTAAAAAGAACTTTCTCATTATCTTGGAAAAACTTCTCTGAGATATTCGCATAGAAGTGGTACTCAACATCTTGTTTGGAGATATAAACCATTTCGTAAAGCACCTTATTGTTATGTTTCCCAAGAATAAGTGTTGATTCCTTTCCATTATCCAATTTAATCTTTTGCAGTTGAACATTTTTGTTATCTTTCTGGTGATACGGATCGGAAATACCCTCCAAATAATTTGATGCGTATACTCTAATATCAACATCCTGATTGCCAACGTAAAGTATTTTCCCATCACCGTTATCGGACTCTTCACCAGTTCTCCATTCCGATGGATATTTTATAGAAAAGCCATACCTTGTGTTTGAATATTCATTAAATTGGGTTGGCGTAGGTGTAGATTCTTGCGCAGATGTCAGAGTTGACATTGAAGTAGATTTTGGTGGCTCAGTTGTGGGTTGCTGCGAATCTAAACGCTCTATCTCCCCACCCTTTTGTTGCGTATTCCCATCACATCCTACTAAACTAATAACCATAACTATAAGTAGGTATATTAAAAATCTTCTCACTTTGCACCTTCAATCAGTATGATAAAATTACTCTACTATGCTAACACCTTACTCATGTAATCGTTTACTAATCGCTTTGATTCCCTTTAAGGCACGTTCATTATTAGGTTCAATCTCCAACGCCTGAGTAAGTCACTTTAATGCCTGTTGGTAATCGTTCAACTTAAAGTAGGCATACGCCATTTCATTTAGATTCTCTATATCGCTAGGTTTACTTTCGTAAACTTTTTCAAAATAGCGGATAGCTTCATCAAATTGTTTAAGTGAACATAAAACGTATCCCTTGTTCCACAATGCATCAAAACAATCTTTATCGTAATGATAAGCTAAATCAAATTGCTTCAACGCTTTTTCCTTCTCATCTAAGCTCCAAAATATCATACCTAAGTTCATATGAGTTTCCGTTTGTTCATTGTTTATTTCCAACGATTTTTGATAATATTGTTTAGCCATTTCGTATTCAGCAATCTTTTCGTAATACACGCCAAGATAAAAATAAGCATCTTCATTATTGGGGGTAGCGATAATTGCTCTGTTTAAATAAGCAAGGGATTCTGTGTGATTACCCAACTTTAAGTAAGCACGACCTTTATTAAAAAACAGTCTTTCCCATGTAGGACTTATTTTTAGTGCTTTATCCAACAGTTCTAGTGCCTGTTGAGAATTACCTAATTGTATTTGGCAACACGCCATATAATTAAGGCAATCAGCTATTTTTTCATTCTCATCAACATAAGCTAACTCAAATTTTTCATATGCTTCTTGATAAAGCCCATTTGCATACAGTTTGTCGCCTTGTTCAAATAAGTTCAAATTAGCTTCCCCTTATAGATAAAATCATGCTTTTATCGCTTTAATTTCAAAATAAAAAACTAGCTAAAGATTAGCCACTCACTGCTTATAATTTAATCGCAGTCTGCCGCACCACATAAACTTGCAAAAAACTCTGATACATAGTGCCAAATAACCCCACCTAAAATAATTAGGCAAATCATAAGAACCACAATAAAGATAAGTACTATTTTTCTAGATTTTTTAGATTCTAGTATATATTCATTTTCTTCATCAAGTTGCCAATCATCACGCATTGCTAAAGGCTCCCCCTACATAAAATCATTCTTTTCTTAACAACTTATAGCTGCCTTTCGCTACCTCCTTATTATATCATTAATTCACAAAATCAGGATATTGGCAGAACTCTCTCTGTATTATCAACCATTGCTGATACAACGTAAAAAAGCCCCTCAGAAGGGCTTCTTAGCATTTTAAAGCCATCATCGAATCGTTTAATCATAAGAGAAACAATTCTTTTGATGACATACATTCAACAAAATGATTCCTCATTCTAAAGTTAACGAGTAATCTTACCGCGCTATTCTCTGTAGACGTATCGTCTACAATAAATATACAAATTGCAATTCTTATACTTCTTGTCTACAATCCGTCTACATTTCCACCCTTAGACAGGAAAAAAACCGCTCAGCGAGCGGGTTCTCTGTATGGAGGTTAAGGAAGTATTGAAATGTCTATCCAACTTACTGACGAAGCCCACTCACTGATGACTACCCTAGCTTTACCATTCAATGCCGTGCTCCCTCCGCTCACACTCCGGTCGGCGCTGGCGAACCCTAAAGGGGTTCAACTCCTTGCTCACACATACAAAAGAAAAAGCACCCGTTGAGGGTGCTTTCTTCTTTGTATGGAGGTGAGGGGAGTCGAACCCCTGTCCGAAAATATTGCCACACAGGCATCTACGGGTGTAGTCACAGTTTTGATGTCATAAAATATTCCTACCCGACTTTCAGCAATATAATATAAGTTCTATTTATCCAACTACAAATATTCACGTGTCTGAATGATTCCCTGCTCTAATAGCCTGTTCACCCTTGCATCGATGAGATTTCCAGCCACTTCAATTGGGATTCCTGAAAGATATCCTCCCAGAATATAGATTCTCCGTCATCATCCAGCATCAACTTACTCATTAAATTCGTTGGACTGAGACGATCTTCCATCATTACAAATAATTCGTATGTTCATTATTTGTTGCCCAGTTTACTAGTATTCCTGCATCAAGTATAGCCCTTTGAAGAAGTTGAACGAGATGTAGCGAGTAATCCGCAATTGCCCGCGACCTATCCTCTGCCTGGACTTTGACTAAATTTGTAACGCACTTCGATTGATCCGCATTTTGTTTAGTTCAGTAATTTCTTGCTGTTGGTTTTTGTTTATCAATAGGAACTCACCCAGCTCATCGCGACAAAAAATTAAGCCTATCAGGTCGTTATTCAGCCATTTGTCCAACCATACTCAATACCAGCTTCGATTTATTAGAATAGTACGTTCAAAATTAGAAGTATGATACCCAACATCTCTTAAGAGTTGGAACAATTATTCCTCAAACTCAGTTGTGCTGAATCTTAGCTGTCCACCATTTTCTCGAACAATGCGCTGGAATGCTTCATCAAATCCACCCGCTGATGTTGCTTCGACTTCGATAGATATCGTAACCGTACCATCATGTTTGAGTGCGAAGTGGCTTAACACCTCATCGTAAATCTTTGCAAAATCCATCTTCGCAGTTGTTGATGGTAACTTTACCTTGCCATAGAAACGTCTCTTCATAATTTGCGCTGGAGGCGTTACAACAGGTGGCTCAGGATCGACGGGACTAATTGGTCGTGTTGGATCTGCTTGTTCAACAGGAGGTGTCCCTCCACCAGTAGGGGTTATCGAAGTAAAATCTCTTAGCAATTCCGCTTCCTGTTGTGCTTTCAATTGTTTTTGCACGGCATCGTAAGCTTGAGCCACTGTTGGGTGAATCAGCAGTGTAGTCCCATCTAAAATAACATTCCCGCTCTGCTCCAGTTCAAATCCTTGATACTTCTCACCCAATCTACCATACGCCAAACCAAAGAAATCACGGCTACGTAAGCCTGTATCAACAGCCTGACGATAAACAGCCTGATTGTGCAATCGTGGTAGGTATAAGTACTGGCATGTCTTCTTCCAGACATCGAGTGCAGGCGCATCATTCAAGTCATCTTTCCAGAACCACATATTCAACATGGAGTGTAGATGAACGGGTGACCACATCGTAATGAGGAGCTCGTTTTCTTTAAGCTTGCTTGCAATTTCCAGCATAGCATCGCTCGCATTGGGCTGAATAGATATTGATTCCCATTTCAATTCTGATACGCCTTGACCTTTTATAGCTTCCTGAAAAGGCACCAAGAGCCATTTGTAAGCTTCCMGCAATGTGCGAGTAACGATCTCCTGCGAACGTGCAAGCTGTTCTTCTGCTTGCTTCTGCTGAATGCGATCTAGATTGAGCCTCGCATCTTTAATGTCTTTGACAATGGAATCCCACGATAATAATGTACGAACACTTTCACGAAGACGCTGCAAGGCTTCATAGTCAGCTGCCAAGAAAATCAGACGGTTCTGATGGCTGCGTGGCAGACTACCTCGCTTGGTTAATATTTCATTTGCAAACACTTCAGCTTGATTGTGCTCTGAACGACTGAAAGTACCATTCGTCGTAAGAACAACCAAACGCAACTCCTCGTCATCAGGAACGTCCGCAGACGACGTGAAGATATGTACACCTGTGAACTCCCGTCTAGTATCCAGCATCCTACCTAGACGAGTCCGAATTTCTGGATCTGTCTCTTTAAAGCGTGTTTTGCGATCTTCCATCTCACGACGCAAATTAGGCCTTGTATCGTAGTAAAAGCGGTTGTTGACGTTATTCAAATAGTGTAGAACATCGCTCATTCGGCGAAGTACATCTTTATAAACACTGATTGTTTGGCCTGGTTGCACACAACCGAGAAGAATCCGCGACTGATCTACCCCACGCTGCGCTTGAAGCATTACACTCGGAGCGCTTCCCAAAAAGATTGTCCTCGCTACCCGCCGCGCAGCTTGATAAGCACCAAATCGGGAATCTCGATCAATAGTGACGGTTTCGGCACGATGTCCATCTACATCACGTTCGAGTACAGGGTCCCATCCTTGAGGCAGGTAATACACCATCTCATTGCGAACATCTTGAGCGTTCAACGGGAGGTCACTACATTGAATCATTGGTGAGGCATTGCCTTCTGTCCATAGCTGGTGGATTACTTTTGCCATTAACTTAAGTACACCGCGTGTACGCTGAAACTTATCCAGGGATGACCAATCCTCATATAGTCGGTCAAATACTTCTGGATGAATAGGGTATGATTGCTTCAATCGATCCAGATAACGGCTCTCCTGTGTCTCCGTAGGGAACTCCGCACTATTGTGTACATATAGTTCCGCATACGCACGACACACTTCTTCAACCGTATGTACATCCGTGATGTTTGTGAATAGCCTGCGCCTGACGATCTCGAATGCTTCCTCCGTCGCGACAGGCTTCCAAAGAGCCTGCACACGTCCGAAATACTTCTCTAGTGCATCTAAGGCCTGCTGCCCACGAATGCCTCCAAGCTCTGCATGCGATTCAGGCAGAGAAGCAAGCATCATGGCTTGAGGAACAGCCTTCAAAGCTTCCGTTAACGCTTGAATAAAGGACAAGTTGGAGTCAAAAGTCCCCCCTGCGTAGGTTCTTCCTTCTTCAAACTGACGTAGGTATGCAACAAGTTCGTCAATGAGAATGACACAAGGAGCATACTTGCTTAATAGTTCAGCCAACACCGCTTTACCTGGTGAAGTGCCACTTACATCCCCATCTTTGACCATGTCATATGCTTCGGACTGTCCAAGTTGCCATGCGAGTTCTCCCCACATGGTATGAACCATTGTCCCGTTTTTGTTGCTCGTCTGATTCGGTGAAAGCTCATTTCCATCTAGAACTACCACTCTAGCCTTCGGAACATCCATTATACCAGCAGCATCAACAATAGAAGATAAACCTTGCAGTTCGCCTATAGGTGCTCTACCAGATGCCAAGTGATAAACAGCAAGCATGGTATGCGTTTTACCGCCACCGAACGCAGTCTGTAGTTGGATAACAGGATCTCCCCCGCGCCCACTTAACCTCTTAATAACAGAATCCAGGAGCAATCTCATACCTTCCGTTATATATGTTCTGGAATAGAAGAGCTTCGGATCATTGTATTCATTGGATGCTGTACCTTTATGAACAAGGCTTAAATCTGCGGCGAACTCTGATTGTTGAAATGTTCCTTGCAGTACATCTTGATGCGGTATAGCAATTTCACGCCAAGGTTTTATACTCATAACCATCTATCTCCTTTTTAACTGCACTTCAGTTAAAATAGTTCTATCTGTGTTCCATGGTGACCTATTTCATGAGCTGCTGCTTCAATTGCATCCCAGCTTGCAATAAGCTCGTTGTAGCCACGAGCATCGTCTGCCCAACCTTTACGTTCACATATTGTGTAGAGACGGTAAGAGAGATTGCGAATAGCCTCTGAGCGATCTGGCATTCCTGCAAGTAATGAACCTGCCGCTTGCTCTCCTTGTTGTTGAAGTGCACGAATTAACTGGTGAAGTGCTTCCCAGACAGGAGTTCGATTGTCTTGTTCTGGTCTCCATTCAGCAGGATATTCTTGCCATTTAAATAAGCGAACTTTACCATGAGAGGCATTTAGGACGCCAGCTTGATGCAATCCATCTACTGCAGTTCCTTTTGCGGTCGCTAAGACCTCCGCTTGCCCATACTCTCCAGTGTTCCAACCATATTGTTCAAACCAGTTAATACTAAATAAAGTGTCTGTGTCTAGATCTCCATTAGTAGCATTTAGAAAAGTATCAACAACACGATTAATCAGCTGAAGAGCGCTTTTTACGGACATTGTTGATCCATCTGCTTCTAATACAGCAGAGTACTTAGAATAAATAGCTATGCCAGGGCCTATTGCTGCTTGTTGTAAATCCACAGCAGCAATTGGAGACATCTCTTGGTTGCCACCTACCATATCCTCCAATGCAGTGGGTAGATTTTCATTTAATTCACGGATAAATGAACGGCGTGATACTCCCACTACTTCTATTGGTCTTTTACGACAGACCAGGACTATTGATGACGCAAGTGCATTTGAATCCAAACTAACTGATCGAGCTGCTCTCTCTGTACGTAATGGCCAAGTCCCAGTTATTGTAAATCCCGCTGTAATTACTGCCTCCAAGAACGTTACCCACCCCGTTGAAGCAGTTCCTTCATTATTGGTATCAGACTGTTTAAAGGCATAGTATATCGTTGTTGGGAACGCTGGATGTGCTTGGGTAGCTAAATTATGCATTGCTCGTGTCATTCCATTCATAAAAAATGACTCCGCCTTTTCTTTGGTACCGTGCCGATATGGTGTTGCAACAAGCTCCTCTTCCTTTGGGACAGCAACTGTGGCGAACAAACTCGGGTTAATCTCCTTCATCATACGGCGTAGCCAAACATAAAAGAAATCGGATAAATCTGCATATCCAATATTGTCATAGTATGGTGGATCAGTTGAGATGATTTTATCCATACTAACACTTTGTAGCTGTGCATCTACTTGATTCGCTGCACCAAAAAAATTTGGTGCGAAGTTACTCATTAACGCAGAAATTGATTCTACGGTTGAATACCATGACCCAAGCTTTGAGAATGGTGATAACTCCACGAAATCCCAGGTCATCGGGATAGCTTGCCTTGAAAACAGTGCTCTTACATTTTGATTTGTTGTATTCCAACTACATAGACTGTTTGACATATCCGACCAACGTGATGTTGCCAAAGCTAGATAGGTTGCAACTGCATTTCCATAAGACTTTGACTCATCTTCTTGTCTTTCGGCTAAAATCCCATCCCTAACTACCTTTTCTTTCACCTCATTTACTAGATCTGAAAATGTATTTAATGCAAGTATTTGTCGAGGGGTAAACAATTTGTCGTAGGTGTTTAATCCATACAACTGCGTACGTATATCTCTAGGATTGTAGTTTATCTCCAAGTCAGGTTTCCACTTTAGTTCAATATTAACAGCTACCTCTTCCATATTTTCGTTAGGAGATAGGTATAACTTCCCTGATTTTATCTCAGCAACAATAGCAATTAATTTCTGGCCAATCCTATTGGCTTGACCTTCGCTCCGAATGTAGTTCACACTTATTGGCGATCCCGATAACAAACAAGTGAAATTTCCACCTCTCCCAACCTTTGTTCCAGATTTCACCACTTCAGGATTTACTGGAACGCCTGTAACTACTTTAAAAGAATAATCATCTCCACTAATTACAGGTTCAACATAAACTTCTTTTCCAGGTTTAGTAGACAGCCAGTATGTCGATAACAAGGGTACATCAATATGACTGAAAGCAGGATTCGGACTCTTCACAGTTCTAGCCCAAATCCAAGCAATGACTTTTGCGTTCCCTCCGCCACTTTCTGAAGGAAGTCCCACTTCAGGGTAGTAGTGTCCTATCCTTTTTCGAGCTTCAGCCGCCATCCACTTTCCGTAAAATATTATGTCGTTTGTAAGTCCCCTGGCCCCACTCCATTCATCTTGTGTTTGAACTATATATTCTTGAGACTCTGGATTTACGGGTGGTAGTCCAGCAAATTTTGATGGAAACTCAAGTATTGCTTTATTGATGGTTACAGCGATAGGATTAAGGTCAGACGCATAAGACTCTAACCCAAGTCGCTGAGCTTCGAGTGGTATTGATCCACCGCCTGCAAAAGGATCGTGAAAAGCAGGAAGCTTACCTGGATCAAAGCCAGGAACCCCTTTATTTAATTCACATGTCTCTCGCCAGCTCTTCCATATTTCAACCCTAGCCTCATTGAGAACTTCTTCGTTAGCGGTATTCTCCCATTTCACAAGTCTTCTCATGATATTAAATAATCTTTCACGCTCTTTTTGTGCCGCTTCCTTATTTATACCTCGTTGAAGATGGCGTTCATATCCTGGATCATTTACTAGTTGTGCAAAGAGAACTGCACGAGCTGCTGCCAATGGTCTTCGTGCCCACCATATATGGATTGAACGCGGATGCTTTGGAGTAAACGGCTGCTTTTCTTTTTCACACGCTTCATTTATATCATCTAATGGTAATGAAACTTCTATTAATTTCTTTGGAATTTTGAGCTGTGTCACGTTCTATTCACTCACTTCTGTCCTAGAATTTCGTTCTGATCGCTCTATTAATAGATTTACGTCCAAGTTCTTGCTGACTTCAGCCCAATCAGGCTTCTCTTGAAATGGATTGCGAATGTAATAAGGACCGTCAACCGTGTCACCATCCACAATGACGACAGCTAGAATGAACTTGTCGCCCTGATTTAATCCGTACAGCATCTCATTTCTGGTTACAGTTATTGTGTTTTGGCCTTTGGCGCGGCCCTTAACCTCAATGTGGCGATCCAATCCATATTTACCTTCTCCAAGCGGTATACGGGCTGTTATATCCMAACCACATTTCTCAGCGGATACGTCGATGACTTCATGCCCAAGCTGTCTTTCTTTATCCATAACCGCTCGCATCGCCATTAGTTCAATTCTTTTACGACTAGCGGCATCAACAGATGGCCGTTGTCCAGTCCTTTGGGCTATTAACCCCGCTGGGATAACTAGAGCACCACCAACGATAATCGGTGTAGAGGAGACAACGAACCTCCTAGCTTCCAACTCTTTGCGCCGTTGTTCTAATCGTGCCGTCAAATCATCGATAGTGCGACGGACATTCTCTAATTGTACACGTGGTTGCTTCCCAGCTGCAATGTCTTCTTCTAGCTTGAGATAACGGTCTTGCCAATAATTAATCTCACGCACAAGTCGTTCATGGACTGCTTGGAGTGTACGTTCCACTTCATGTTCTCGCCGATCTCGGACTTCCTCATAATGTTGTGCCCCAATATGCTGAGCTGCATATCTAGTTGCATTTGACTCTAAATCCCCTACAAGCCAAGGACTTCTTAGGATGTCCGAAACCAAGACCAGTTCTTCCTGACTTGCCTTACTCAAATCCAGATGAGGTGCGTAACCTGCCATCGAAGCATGACCCTGCTCATCAATAGAAACAAACTGAACACGACGGGAAACTTCTAGCGCTGAACCTGTCACTTGTTGCTCACGAACAGCATGCTCTACCATAAAAAGCATATGAGGAATTATTCCGTCATCACTACTATCGACGAACACTGTCCCTTGTTTTAGTTTTCCACGCTCTCGCTCCAAGATGAGGTCGGTTACGGATTGCATTAGAGGATGCGCCGTATGAATTAATCCCGCCATTGGCTTGTTAGTAACGCGAATCAACTGTTTTTCAAAACAGACACGTTCATACTTGTTAAGTACAGGCTTACGATTGCCTCGATTCCTTCCGCTTATCAGCCTATCTCGCTCGCGAATCACGGCGGGCACATGAGATATTTCGTATCGCTCATGTTCCCTTTCCTTCAGCTCGCCACCTAATCGAGCAAAAGCTTCTTGGAAGAATGCACGAATGAAATACGGCTGCAATCTGCGTGCCTGTGCCTTCTCCATTTCTTCTTTTACCTTATATAGACGTTCTGGGCTCATAACTTCTTCGCAAAGAGCATTGCGGTTCATGATTTCCTTTAAATGCTCTGGATCCAAAGCACCCTCTACCTGTTCTTCAAGTCGCTCTCGGACTTCTGGACTGTCTCCATAGCGGATGGCTTCTATTAGGAGATCACGCAGTGACTTGTGCTGGAATACCTCGCCTAAGATATCAAATACACGCCCACCCAAAGCTTCTCTTTCAATCTCAAGCTTATTGAGCAAACGTTGAAAAACATCACCTTCGCGCGTCTCTGCAGCTACTAAATTCCAAAGATGACACACCTCGGTTTGACCTATACGATGAATACGTCCGAAGCGTTGCTCTAGGCGATTAGGGTTCCACGGCAGATCATAATTTAMCATTAAATTTGCATTCTGCAAGTTCACACCTTCACCAGCAGCATCTGTCGCAATAAGAACCACGGTTACTGGATCGTGACGGAAAAGCTCTTGAACTTTACGGCGATCTTCCCGTTTTATGCCACCATGGATCGTAACTACAGCATCCGTGCGACCAAGAAGTCCACTAATCTTATTCACAAGGTAGTTAAGTGTAGCACGATGCTCGGTAAAGATAATGAGTTTCCGAAGTTTACCCGTTACATCAAGCATGTGGGGCTCATCTAAAAGCATTTTGGATAACTCCGCCCACTTGGTATCTTGATCCGATTGAACTACTTCCCGCGCCAACTGCTCTAGTCGATCAAGCGCCATAATTTCGTACTCTAACTCCTGTATCGTTTGAGCTGCTGTTGCTTGGGAGGTCACTTCTTCTTCAAAGTCTTCATATTGTCCGTTGGCGAATTCGTCTGCCGATTCGTATATATCCTCTGGAGAATCATACACATTGTCCCATACAATTTTACCACGCTGCTGGACTTTCATTTCTTCAACACGCCGTTGGAGCCGCTCTTTCCTGTTTTTCAATGATTGATATATCGCCTCAGGACTGGAGGCTAAGCGCCTTTGTAAGGACGTCAATGCAAACCCTACTGTACCTTTACGCTTCTGATCCTCCAATTGGTCTGCTTTGTCCATTTCTTCTTTCACATAAGTGGTGACTTGAGCATACAGAGCTGCTTCCAAATCAGAGAGCTGATAATTTACTGTAATTGCACGCCGTTCGGGAAATAGCCGCGTACCATCGAATTTTACTAACTCTTCTTTGACCATTCGACGCATTAGATCACTTACATCAACCTGGTGGGCACCATCGCGGAATTTCCCATAGAATCGGTCCGAATCAAGAAGAGAAAGGAATAATTGAAAATCCTCTTCCTTTCCATTGTGTGGCGTCGCTGTCATCAGCAAGAAATGACGAGTTATACTTCCAGCTAGCTTACCTAGCTTAAACCGCTTCGTTTCATTTACTTTTTGGCCATACCAATTTGCTGACATCTTATGTGCCTCGTCCACGACAATCAAGTCCCAGTTCGTAGACTTTAATTTATCTTGCAAGTCCTCACTTCTACTCAATTGATCCAATCGTATAATAAGCTGATCTCGCTCTTCAAAGGGATTTCCTGAAAGACTTGAATTCTCCATGTCTTTTGAAAAAATCTCAAACTGCAAGTCGAATTTTTCATACAGTTCATCCTGCCATTGATCCACAAGACTGCCTGGTGAAATTATGAGTATACGCCGAGCATCTGCACGTATTAAAAGTTCACGCATCAGAAGCCCCGCCATGACCGTTTTACCTGCACCTGGGTCATCCGCAAGCACATACCGTAATGGTTGTCGCGGAAGCATCGATTCATACACAGCCGTAATTTGGTGCGGTAATGGTTCTACGTTTGAAGTATGCACGGCCATCATGGGATCGAACAAATGTGCAAGGTTTATCCGATACGCTTCAGCTGCCAACTTAAAGGCATCTCCATCAGCATCAAATGCCCAAGGTCTACCCGTTTGCGTTAGGGAGAGATTCGTTTCATCACTACGGAACAGCATCCGCTCCTGTAGTACACCACTTGCTGATTTAAAATATATCGTAATCGCGTCTGGACCCACTTGTTCTACACTCAATATGCGAACAGCTTCATTAGTAAGCAATCCATTTATGATCGCATCTTTTTTTATGTTTTCAAGCTTCAGCAATGCGGTACCCCCTCAATATCGTTCTTGCCATTTATTAATCTTTGCACTCTCAATGATACCTTATTTATGAGACAAATGACTGTCAGTAAATGTAAGAGCGTACTGATTACTCCACCTACTAAAATTCGAGAACAACCGATACCATTCCTGCTTTCAACCACAAAAGGGCAAACACCATAAATGCATAGACACCTAATTGTCCTTATTCGACTTATGTCTTATGTGGATTTCATTTAACAGACTACAGGGTTCCTCCTTGTTTCTGCCACCTACGCAACATTATTAACAAGAATAAAGCGGCAGATGTTATCACAATGCTTTCATCATTTGCATGTTACTTGATAATAATCATGGTAAACCCTTATGCAATAAGGGTTCTAGCCACCAGAAAAAAAACCTAGCCGACGGGGCTGGGTCTCCTGTTTTTTCGAGTGTGTGCATGCGTGTCTTATGACGATCTAAAAGCGCCTTAGGTCCTAATTTATAAGGTTTTGGAGCTTTCTACTTTTTGATATTTGCCTTGGTATTGCGCTCAGTTACATTGTTCGTTGTTGACCAAAAATCGATCTTCATGTTTGTAAGGATACACGAAACGCATATGAACCACTTGGCTTGGGAAGTACCTGAGCAAAAGGAACAAATAAACTGATTAATACCAACTGCCCTCTAATTAGTATATTCAATGGTCATTAGTTCCATTGGGAGTGGTTCAAGGAATGTAATATCACAATGCGGTCTTAGTACACCAACTTCGTTCATACAGCAATGTTTATATTTTTTCTCAGACTCACAGGGGCATTTATCATTGCGACCTATGTGCTTATACCTTGAGTGAGGATGCCATGCTTTTGTCCATTCTACATCCCATCCGTGAAATGGAGATGCTAATCTCACTGATGCATAACTAACAGCTGTGTAGTTATATTGATCAACAGTTTCCCCTGTAACTGGGTCCTTGATAAACGGAACTGAGTATCTATTCACGGGGTTCTCAACCATAGCAACCCCCAAAAATTCGCAATCCGTAACTACGCGAATACACATCTCACCATTATATATATCTCCAACCTTATGACCACAAGGCTTTCTTATGGACACACGCTGATTGCATATATTACATTCCTTAGCCTTTTCCAGAATCTCACTGCTCATAAAAATTTTATATGGGAATAGAGATTGGAACTGTTCTGTATGTTTCTTAATGAAGGCTAACATATAAGTATCATCTTCCGTATTGAAATGAGGCTCCAAAAAATGAAGTTCTAGCTCTACTCTTTCAAAGCAACACCAACCTTTGTAAAACTCCATCTTCTTTAAGTGTTTGAAGGCTTCCACAAACTTTTCTTGTATAAGAAGTATTTGGCCAGAGCACCACAGTTCTTTTGCAAGGACTTGATCTCCTATGTTCACCGCATCTTGCTTTAATGACTCTATAGAACGCAATATTTTCTCGGCATCTCGGGAATCATTGTTTGATATAACTTCACTTAACAACTTCTTAATCTGTTCCATTTCCATCTTCCATCGGCCCCACTTCGCTAGATTGGTTCTCTTGAAGTAATGGTATAACAGTTCTTTGGAATTCTTTTGCAGGACCTTGGTAGTGAATCCGTGTAGCTTTTTTATTACCTTCTTGAACAACAGTAATCTCTACGTTTACGCTCGCCTTTTCTTCCTTTGACCCTAACTTGTTTTTTATATAGGCATCTAGTAGACTAACAGCCAGTGGAGCAGCCAAGTGTTCCATTATGAAGCTACCTATAATATAAAGATCACTATGTAATGCCAACTCCTTATATTCCTGTTCATCTATACAGATATCAGGCACTAGTGCATCTGTAGCATTTTCGCGTAAATAGCCAAACAGTTCTTCTGTTCCTACTGGAAAGACAGGGTATTCAATATCACGAAACCCCTCTCGTGGAACTATTAGGAAATTTGAATCTATTAATTGATTACGTGTCTCATCTGATATAAATGGTTTGTTAATCCATGTTTCTATTGTTTCATTTGCTTCTTCAACTATAAGGAAGCCTCTGTCATCAGCCTTTGTCATTAAACTCTCAGTCCTCTCGTTAAGATTTATAATATACTACGACTAATATGAAGTTCAGTTTCAAAAAACTATAACAATATTAGACTAGCGGCATAACGAAGAAGATGATTCCAGCCCCTATAGTGATTAATAGGAACAACAGCACAAAGTATGTTGCCGCAGATCCAGCCTCTGCCTTACGGAATACCTTCCAATTGCCTCTATTATTGTTATAGGGCTTCCTCCTTGTACTGAATATACTTCTTAACCTCTCTAACGCCTTGCTGTGGCTCTCCAAGCATGTCCACTATGAATTTAGCTACCTTAGCAAGGTATCTTAGAATTAGATATTTCCTGAGCTACGCAAGGATCATTCAATACAGCAAAATCGCTATCGTTTCCGTCGCCGCGGATCACCATAATTACTTCGTAAGAACCTTGGCTCGCATTAGATATTCCTCCAGCAATGAGTTGAGCATCATTTAGCTTAACCGCTACAAGTTCATGAGTTAATCCCTTGCGTCCTTTGAAGCAGGCTAAGACATACGTAGTAAAAGATCTAGAAGGAGCTGATGAAACGAGAAAATGTTTTGTATATGGAAAAGAATCGTTGGTATTGTTTCTACGGATGAATACGAAGATTACAATGAAAGATGACTCGGTTTTCTATAAATGGATRACATGAACATCTGCCTACATCCATTTTATCGTATACATAGTTAACTAACCCTTTAATTGCATTCGTCAGACATCCATAGGTAATAAATAATCTTTTTCATTTGTATTTCCTTCTATTGTATAATCGATGAAATGCTTCTTGCTTATACTGATTATCCCTTACCTTGGCTCTACGATAAGCTTAATACCTGTACGATCTTCGCCATCAACCACAATATCAGCGAATGCTGGAATGCAGATAAGATCCATGCCACTAGGAGCAACGAATCCTCTAGCAATAGCTACTGCTTTAATAGCTTGATTTATTGCACCCGCGCCGATCGCTTGAAGTTCAACAACTCCACGTTCGCGTAATACACCTGCTATTGCACCTGCTACAGAATTAGAATTAGACTTAGTTGATACTCTTAATATTCCCGCCGTAGAACTTCGTATTTCATTATTAGCAAGAGAAGTGTTGCTAACGGCTACAGTGGCTTTTTCTTTCACCGTTTTCTCACCACACTTATAACAAAAGTTCGATGAGTCATCCAATAGCTTTCCACAATTTGAGCAGTACATGGCAATCCCCCCAGTAGTATAAAGAGCTACAAAAATAATTGACTACAACAATTACTACAATATCGTGCAGTATTGTTAATTTCATTTCCGCATTGAGGACTGGACATTATTGTCCTACTCCCTTTATACAATTTACTTGTCCGTTACTTCTGGAATAAGTTATATTCCATAATTCGTCATTTTCCTTCCTTTTCCTTCCTTACAAGTGCTACGGCTTACAAAAAAAAGAAAAGCAACCTCGCGGCTGCCTAATCGTTTACCTTTTCCAAAGTTGTACGCTTCCCATCGTAACCTTCAAATATCATTGTCTTTGAGTCAATTAACTTTAAAACAGTGATCTTATTGGCTCCTTCATAGTTATATATTAGTTGCTTTTTATCATAAACAATTTCAATGTTACTTGTGCTTTTCTTGCCTTCACTTAAGAAGAATGAAATAGTCCCCTTCGTATCGCTTTTAAAAGCAAGTTTGAAAGCTAATTCGTCAGATCCAGGAGTGCTCCACTGACCTTCAAACTCCTTTATACTGGAACTAGAATTGGATTCTGCTTTCTTTGGCTCAGGACTTTTTTCTGCAACTTCCTTTGATTTGATTTTCTCTGCTTGCTCTCCAAAGCTAACTTTGTCGGTTATCGACTCAATTGAAGTAGAATCAATCAAAGCAAATCCGCTATCAATAAGTGATGCTATCGCACCTTCTTGTTGTATTAAATTAGCTAGGTAGTAACCTTCTGCTGACTTGGGATTATCTAGTGTTGGTTTAATATTTATTATACTCATGTTCCCTACACTGTATGGATCATTGTCAAAGAAACGCCCCAGGTTAAAAATAAGAAGCGCATTTTCACCCTTAATTATGGCGAGCTTCTTACCAAAGTAACCCTCGTATCCATTATATGCTTTTAGTAGCTCCTCCAAGAGACTACTTGGTCTAATCCCTTGTTTAGTTTGGTACTCTTTATCATTTGTTTTAATCGCGGCAAGCTTACCAGCAACAAATAGGAGTTCCAAATTCTTGTATTTATATATTGTGGAATTTAGTGATGTATCAGTCTGTTTATCTTGAGGCATTCCAAGACTCTTCACAACATCATCAGTAGAGACACCGAGTTTCAGTCCATGAATGGTTAATTCATCAGTCTTAATTGACACTGGCTTTTTCTCATCTTGCTTCTTAATTACTGACTTAGTTTCTTTGCCCCCCTGATAAGCCACAACTGTTTCATACATGTTCGTAACAACAACCTTCCCGTTTATAAAAGAGGGGGGATACATGATGAAGTTATCAACTCTTTGCTTCCATAGTTCCGTACCCGTTTTTCCATCAATAGCAATCAGATTGGAGAAAGCTGGAGCACCTTTAAATTTCTCATTTTCTCCTCCCCATGCACCAATATACAAGGTGTCTTCTAGTACGGATGGAGGAGTACTAATCGAAGTAGGAATAGTTGCAAGATATTTCTTATCTCCAACTTTTACATTCCAAAGTTCCTTGCCTGATTTTGAATCAATACCTACCATGATGCCATTCTTCATTTCTGAAACAATAATCTTGTCCTTCAGTAGTGTAAGAGTTGGTATATTTGGCATTGCGATCTCTTCATTCATGTACTCCCACTGTTTCCCATACTTATTTATATCGTAAGCTACTATAACTTTACTTCCCATACCTACAGCATAAATGGAATCCTTTGATACGGCTACGTTAGAAACGAGCATTTCAGTATCAATAACTTTGACCTCCATACCTGTCTTTTGATTGATAATATGAATCTTACCAGCGGCAGGAATATAAAGCTTATCTTGAGAAAGAGAAGGAGTCATTGTAACTGATAGATCATCGCCGAACTTCCATGCCTCTTTTCCTGTTTTAGCTTCTAACGCTTTTAATGATGTTCGACCACCTTGGGTTTGTTCAATAATGAATACATGTGTTGAGGATGCTACTGTTACTTTTGATTTCACTTCGTCTGGAAGTTGTTGATTATAGTCATACTTCCAAATTTCTTCTCCGCTATCGGCATTCACGGCATGAATACCCGAATTGTCATTATATGACAAAATATTCCCTGCAAGTGCTGGTAATGTTGGATATCCATCAATGGGATGTGACCATTCCTTCTCTCCAGTCTTCGAATTAACTGCATAGAGCAACTTGTCACTACCGAAATAGGTATTTCTGTCTGTAACAAGCGTTTGACTCAAGGCGGTCCCAGGCTCTGCTTTGAACGTCCAGGCAGCTTCTGATATGCCTTCAATTGCTTTGCCACTGTAAACTCCTTGTTGTATTAACCCACTGGATTGGCCGCAGCCTGTAATAAAGAGTAATAGTACCATAAGCATTGTTATTTTCTTCATCTAGTCTTTTCCCCCACTTAATTATTTCTCCTGCCTCTTTTTACGAAATACTATGAATAATCCTACTGGCAAAGTGATGGACATTAGTACAAATGGAACCCTGGATTGCTCTACTCCACCGCTGAACGGGAATTCTACCTTGTTACTTTGTTCAGATGATAGATATATATTGCTCATTGCGAAAACCTCCCTGTTCCCATCCCCTACATCTGGATGTTTCAAATGTACTGGAAAAGGTAAATTGTATTCAATTAGTAATATAACGAAGAGAATGATTAACTTAATTTTCAAAGATATCTTCATTCGTACCTCATTCCTCCATAAGTCCAATGATCCTTAGCAAGACGAATCTCACTTACATATACTTTCTTGGTCTTACCATCATTTAAAACTATCTTGAAGTATGCACTATATATGTTTGAATCATGTTCCTTTTTGACGGTAACCATGTCTTTTGAATATGGTTCAACTTCTTTTACTCCAACTGCAGGCTTTGCAAAAGCCTCCTTAGCTTGACTCACCGCATATTCATATGCCCCTTTCTTTGAATCTCCTCCACAAGCACTAAGTACAAATACTAATGACAAAATTACAAACATTGCTGATAATGTTCTCATTCGACAACTCCTTCATTAGATATAGATTTTCTGATATCAGTGAGTTAATCAATACTCTCGATGACTATTCAGTGAGGAAATCTCACTTTGTACTATGTAAAGTCAAAAAAATTCGTAATAGGCAACCATTTCTCGCAAAAAATTCGACCCCAAGTTATGTATTGTAAGTTAATGTTGAGATTCCTAACGCGCCCCCCCCTTTCCCACAATAGGTAGTACTTCCAGACTATGACCAAAAGTCCCAAAATTCACTATAGTATATATATCACAATAGTTACTTTCACGCTATATTTTATATTTATTACTACTAATACGCTGTCGATGCTCCGTTTTCTCTAAGCTATCGTTTGCTTAGAGGTGAGTAGCATGAGTAGTCATACGATGAAAATAGTAGGAGAGCGCATTCGATCATTACGTGAACAGCGTAAATGGAGTCAAATGAAGCTTGGTGAACTCGCAGAATTACATTACACTTACATTGGTAGAATTGAACGCGGTGAAAATAATGTTACGATGAAAAGTATTGAGAAGGTAGCCGCAGCGCTTGATGTACCATTCGAAGAGTTATTTCGTTTCATACAACCACTTGAAAAGGGGAGGGATGCGTACTACTTATCCTTACTGGTATCCAAGTTCCAAGGCAGAAGCGTTGACGATCAGAAACGTGCTTACGAGGTGCTGAGTTATATACTAGATTGGAAAGACGAGTAAAAATGATTCATAACTGAAAGACCTATTCATTCCAAATGGGATTGAGTGGGTCTTTTTTGCGTTCAATAGCTTAACAGGGAGTAGACGGGGCAGTGAGATCACCCCTCTAGAGAAGGGAGGAAGCAGAAATGAACGATACGATAAAAAGGATTCGATAGAGGAAGTCAGTTCAGAACTACTGATTGGACTGGATCAGAGATTAATAAAAATCCTCAAGACTGAGTTAGCTCGGCACGGGATTCAACTGAAACGAGAATATCAAAATGGAGGACGAAAAGATGAGCAAGCAACTTTTAGTTAGTAAGACTGTAGGTTATACGCAATACCAACTTTACCGTGTTAAGATTCTGTACCCTGCTTCATTAGTAGACTTCAAAGGAATCTTAATAGAGGAGAAAGTAAAGATTAACGCTTATGGTGTTGTCGCTATCATCTTTATAGGGCATGAACAAATCTATTATGATAGCGGCCATTTATCGGCCCAAAATTATGAGGTTAACTGGCTGTTCCATAAGCTAATACGAGAGCATACAGAAGACATTAATGAGATTCGTCGAATTATCTGGGATGGTTACAGTAGGTTTTACCGCAACCCACCGTATTTCGATCCATTCAAGCATGCAGCAAACAAGATGTTAAGGCAACAGTTGAGAAGAAACAAACCCATAGAGCTCTCTTGATTATCTGAATTTAGATAATTGAGGGAGTTTTCTGTTTACAGAGACCCAAAATCAGGCTTAGTGAGAATAGGCCATAAGGAGGACTCCAAGAGTACTCCACAGGTATCAACGGTATTGATTTAGTGAAGTACGGAAATTAAAAATTTTAAGAGCGACTACTTACATTCTCTGCAAGAACTATCCGTTTAGCAACTGTTTTACGGACGCCGTACACGGCATCTTGGAGTGGCACGAAACCATCAACAATTATATGGAGGCGTTGAAACTTGGAGAAAAGACAAATTGCTGACGAGATGGTCACTCTGGTTCGTCAACTGGTAGCTCAGAACCAGATCAAGGTAGCTGGATTGGTATTGCAGACGTATTTCATTCGAGTTTGGAAAAAAGAGAAGGACATAGCAGCCCATTATGTGCGTGCTTACTTCAAAAAGCACTACCCTGAGCAGCTAGAACGACACCTTAAAAGGGTGAATAAAGTCAGTTAAGAGAGGATAGGATTAAATGCTAAAGAATTTAGAAAAGCGTAGAACAGTACTACAGCAGCTTAGGAAGCGTTTGGACGGCAATGCATCTCTCAATTCTAAGGACGGAATCATGTACATCCGTTATCTAGCATTGCTTGTAGGTATGGAAATTCAAATCGAAGGACATGAAAAAGGACGCTCGGGAAAGCGCCCTGTGTAATTCCAACTCAATATTATCTTAACCAAATATGTATTTACATTCAAGAGGAATGGCTATAGCTGCTCCTCTATTTCTTATTATCTAACAATTCGGAGGTAATTTACTATGAGAAATATGTCCACATATAAAAATCTGTTAGCGACGACACTCTGTGAGAAACCAGGAAGCTATGCTGTGGAGGAAATACTTAAACGTTTCGCCTCACCTTATGAACTAATGCAAGCTTCAGAACACGAACTTATGGAGATACGTGGCATCGGTCCAGCTAAAGCTAATCAGCTACTTGCATCCTTACAGCTTGCGAAGATGCTTAACATGCCTAAGCAAGCACCTACTGTAATCAGGAGTCCCAAGGACGTTTACGACCTACTTAGGGGGGAACTTGAGCATCTCCAGCATGAAGTATTTAAAGTGATCTTTCTTAACACTAAAAATCACATAATCGCTGTTGAAACCCTGTCTCAAGGGAGTCTCAACGCAAGCATTGTGCACCCAATGATTGTATTCCGCGAAGCATGCAAGCGCTCATCAGCAAGTATTATATGCGCTCATAATCATCCCTCTGGTCAGCCTGATCCAAGTCCTGAGGATGTTCAGCTTACTCGAAGACTTGTAGAGGCTGGTGAACTACTAGGCGTATCGGTTTTGGATCATATTGTCATTGGGCACCACCGATTCATAAGCTTAAAAGAGGGCGGTTACATGTAACGAGTATTTAGATGAGCTGATGACGGGAAAGAACATATAGGAAATTAATGCAGGAAGCCAGTCCATACGTGACTGGCTCCCCATTATTTATTATGGCCTTCGGCTAAATACTGAAGCTCGCTTCGCTCGCATTGTCTGTACCCATCATTCGTTTTCATCCGCCTTCGTTTAGCTCTTATTCATTAAGTAGACCTCGAATAGAGAAACGATAAGTTGGATCTTTAAGACGACGTTCCATAATCTCCGTACTAAAGTTGGAAAATTCGGATTCTCCACAATCATTCGGCTTTCTATTCTTCATACTCAAAAGAAACTCACGTTTGTATTTATTAGCCTCTTTCTGGGCCAAACTAGTTTGTGGCAGCGAATCTTCCAAATCCAGCGCTATTAGGAATTCTTCATCACTTATGCTCATATTGCTCATCTCCTTCTTAATTTTCAAGCCCTAGTCTTAAATATAAGCCCTCTTGATCATCCTAGTATTGTTCCGTTCATATCTGGCTCACCATCAAATATTTCTTTCCAATATGCACGTTGTGTTTCGATATCCATGTATTCATCAGATTTCACTGATTCTACTTCATCTTCTGAATAGCTGTATATTAACTGGCCATCGACATACCAGTCCGCATACATGTACTTAGCCAGTGCGATTAAACTTTTTTTGGGAATAAGTCGCTGACCTGTTTCAATCATACTAACAGTTGATGCTGGTAAACGGAGTATCTTACCTAGTTGTTCTTGAGTAAGCGAATCATGACAGCGTTTCGTCTTTATCTGAAGTGAAAGTGGCAAATTATCCATATGCATCATTACTTCTCTCCGTGCACCATATATACTCATCACATCATTGGGATCATTAACATAATTTTTTCTAAAGCCAAAATCTCCATACTTATCTAGATCAGAAATTTCCATAAAATCATTCCTTTTTTGGTTGTAATACCTCCCCCCTGGTGTAAGGAAGGGAGGCTATATAAGGAGAAACGATAGAGGAACAGTAGAGAACCTTTATCGTCACTCGTAACGTAACCATTTGGTCCAGAAATTACAAGATTTTTATTAAATAATTTATTAATCCTACTTACCTTTCAGCGGCAGCCACACACACCAAGCCCTTTTGACTAGGCAACACCACGCGAACACTGGATTTGTGGCAGTTGTCCGCGTATTGGTAAAGAACGGATATGACACTATCGATGGGGGGCTAGGCACAATAAATTAGTTATCACATTTAATCATAGCTAGCTAAACACCGATTGATAACCACTGAATTGCTAAGTGCTGGCTACATTCTTACGTGATATGATACTTATATAATGAATTCTGGAGGTAAGCGTATGCGAAAAAAAATAGCCAATGAGGATGCATTCAGGAGTTATCTTGACAAGACCGTAACTAGCGAAGCGCAGATCCGCGATTGCATATCCAGATGCAGAAGAGTAGAAACATCTGAGGGTACCATAATTAAGCACTACACCAATGATCGTGGAAGATCATTAATGGAACGCCTTACATATAGTAAGGAAGATGCAGCTCGGGGAGTTAAGCCTGCACATGACATTTCATTCAAGGGGACTAAGGGATATATTTCAATATATGAAGGAACCGCATCATTAAAAAATGCGGTTCAGCACTATTTCAATTTCCTTATAAACCAAATCTGATGTTGGATTTCGCACGTATACTGAGCCACCACTAGTAATTAGATAGCGGACTTCCCTACTACAAATTTTAAATGCAATTAGAGTATTAATGCCCCAATTTATCATTGAACCTTCACTGGCTATATCCATGTAAGCCGTAATGCGACATGCTTTCTTCTCATCTAGACGTTCCCAAGACAAATCACAAAGCAGAGAAGCTATGTCAGTCTTATACTGGGATAGCTTCTCTACTTGGCCTTGTTTAATTCCTTACTATTTTATATTAATGTAAAATTCGCATGAGAAACGATTGCCGCCACGGAAAGCAATACTGTAAGTGAAATCTGTCTTGCCTGAACTAGCTATCATAACCAACTGACTTAGTATTTGTAAAATGTGGCTTACGCTGCTTATGTTCATTCAGGAACTTAGAGAAGAATTCATGGTAATAAAGCTGCTTTGGGTCTTAGCTTCACTTCCACCCGTAGTAATGGCTTTCTGTGCTTTCCCCCACTCATTAGGTGAAGCCTTAACTTTAAAATAGTGGCGCGGGTAATGAACCATCTATTGTAATAGCCTGTATCTCCACTGCAAAAAAAATGTGTCTCTTCATTTGATACCTGATTCAGCCAATTAATTGCTTTACGGTGTTCCTCCCTAACCTCTTTTGATATTTCTTAGCATAAATATCAAGTGAGAATGCGCAAATTCCATGCTCAGTGGTAATTAATTCAATATCCATTCCAAGCTCTGTCACCCAATTACACCGCTCTCTTTACTTTTCCAATCAAACTCGGGATGTTGTTGCTTTAGAGTATACAACTCATTTAGACGAGAGATGAAGAAAGTTTGGATGGCATCGATGTGATCATCAGCAGGTAAGAACTCCAATAGGCTTTTATCATAATAGATGGAAGCCCAAGCTTGATTATCATCCATATCCTCAGAAGACCAGCCTTCGTTTTTCTCAACAAACCCCCTCATCGCATTGATAATTCCTGTACGATTTGTACACTTAGGATTTACTTGAAATAGAATAGATACTAAAGGATATTCGTCCTCCGTCAAATGGAATCCGAAATTAATAACGGTGTAATTGCCCTGGTCGTTCTGTTTCATATATCGATAAAATTCCTTTAACTGCACAAAACGATTAGTCCAACCTGTCGATCTATTAAAGAGAGTTGACACCGTCTCCTCTACCTTGCCTTCAAGACAAGCATCCATCATTCTTATTAGCCTTTCCATATGTTGAATTGCATAGATATCCTGCGGTACAAACCGTCTGCTATCGTTCAATTGGCTTTCCTCCATATACTCCATAATTAAATTAATAAGTTCGCTCTGATGCCCCTTTAGCCAATTGTAAACCTGATACCAACGCATTTGATTGAATGTTGCATTATTTCCGCTTTGAATGATATCGTACTTCTTCTTCGGATCATGGGCCTTCGTTATGTAAATAAGATGTGTAAAGCACCCATCAGCTTCATAACAGCGTAAATGGTCTGCGTATCGCTTTAGTTGTTGATGCCCCTCTTCCGTCCCAAGTTTATTTTCAATGAAAAGGATATGGTGCTTTTCGCCCTCCGAAAAGCGTATTATCATGTCAGGTCGGCTATCCGTCAAGTGATCATCTTGCTTAGAATATGTCTTCTGAGTTGTTACTTCACGGATTTTCGTTTGACTTACATTTATATCAGTTAGTGCATTCAAGAAATCATACAAGAGCCCTTCCTTCACAAGAACTTCTGCGAAGATTTCTGTTAAGTAATCTTCCAACTGATTCCTATCCTTGCTGCTAAGTAACTGATAAAGACGTTTAAATAGTGAACTCAGAATATTTCACCTCGATTTCTAAATACCGATGGTTCCCGACCAGATGATCGGCAAGTTTTGTGTAAACAGGACGGCAATGGTGCCGTCCTGAAATTGATTCAACAAGTTTTTGGGGAACTCTTTATTGTTAATCGAATTGACCTACCAAAATTGTGTATGTACAGATAGCAAATTGGGAATGACGCGTTTTTTAATCTCTTCTTGCATAACTTCAACCCTTTCTTTTTAATACAGCGTTTTATTGTACCCTTTGTATCTCGTTATAGTCTTCTTTTTGAAATAGCAACTGTGATGGATTTCCTTCTTTATCAAAGTAGATTGAATTTCCACGAATCTCGCCGTCCAACCACATCCCTTTGATCTTTGAGCCATCTTGGAGGTATACAACACCTTGACCGTAAGGCATACATTTTTTCATCTGTCCTTCATAACAAATTCCATTTGGAAATATCAATCTGCCCGTACCTATCGGAAAGCTACCTTCGAATAGACCACCATTTGTAAATTCGATCTTCATGTTATTTTGAGGAATTCCCTCATTGCAGACAAATTCCACATCTCCCCCTTTCATGAAAAGCGTTACTACCCCATTGGGTTTTCCGTCTCTAAACTCTCCATTCAACCTTGCAATACCATATTCATGAACTAGGTCATCAAGAGAAGCTAATTGCTTTTTCAACTCCTCTTCTTCCAACAGAGTAAAATCTAATGAAATCTCTTTAAGCTTTTGAATCAGATTAATTTTCATTCCAAACACTTCCTTTTCATTTGATGGGATGATCGTACAATATTTGTTTTAACTTGTCAACTAATGTAACTAGTATCATTATCCGAAGTGTTGTATAATATAGGAGAGGTGATTGTATGGTCGATAAAACACAACAAACGAAACCTGGATTTGTGACTCTTAAGTTAGTCGGTAAAAGTACAGGTGAAAAATTACGAATTATTCGGGAAGAGTTAGAAGAAATCTATCCAGGAGAATTCACATTGAGTAAAGTAGCTGAAAAATGTGATGAGATCACTTATCATGGATTGCGTAAATTAGAATTGGCTGAGGGGGAACCACGAAAATCCACCGTTCGTGTTCTTACAGACTTTTACAATATACCTGTATCCTTGATTTACGAAAGTGGTTTGAAACTCAATCAGCACTTTTTCTTAGGAAAAAAAGAGGACATGGAGTCATACAAAGCCATTGAATCTGAGGTGCTTTCAGTCACTCATCAGGAGTATTCCGAGCTTGATCTTACAGAAGATGGATTCATCCAGACAAATGATATATCCATTGATATTTCTATACGGGTTTACCAACAGAACACAGGAGTAAAGATCATGGAGAATCTTATCCAAGATAAGGTCCCTTTCTCAGAAGATGATCTCGATAATCTAAGGGACATGATTCGACAACAAGTGAAGGTTTTATCCGACTACTATTCTAAGCTTAAGCAATTCAAGAATAGCAACAATAACGACCCTGGAGGTAATTAGAATCTCAATTACAAACCTGCTCCAATACAATGAAAGCATTAAATCTCTCTTTTCTTTAATACCCAACTTAAAAGGATCGTTCCTAAGTGTAGACGGTAGCATTGCTTTCCCCTCACATCCTCCAATCATTGTTAAGCGTGAAAACCGCGCTAATCCTGTTATAGGGCACGCGTATGACTATCTCTTAAGAGCGTATGTACAACGCATCAATGGTGCTCATCAGGAACGTGAGGGCGAGCATCTGGCCGCATCTATTGCTGTTAATATCCTAGACAGTAAACATATCATTGAAGCCTTTAGGAGCATTGTAGAGCGACGAAATGCTTATATAACTGAGAAAACGGGGCTTACCATAGATGTAATCAAAGATGCAGTTATACTTGGACAATTGGATCAATTCTACCGAAGTGGAAATGGGGATGTTCCCACGATTCTTCAAGCCAATGATGACGATATCAATGATCTCCAAGCCCTGATACAGGCCTCAGAGAAGCATTCAGAACGGTTTATTACGAAACACGAAATTCTGTGCAACCCTAGATTTGGCATGGCTGTAACAGCCCTTGTAGACGGTGCGGACGGCGATCTAATCATTGGAAATACACTAATTGACATCAAAACTGAATCAGAGTTCCGCTGGAAGATTGGACAGAGTAGACAGCTCATTGCTTACTGGATTCTATCCTGCCTCTCCCCTTATTTCACTCCTGAAATTAAACACCTTGCATTGTGGAACCCCCGATATTGCCGTCATGTATCCATTAAAATTGAGGATGTATGCCGCGCCATAAACATGATAGAATTCACAGACTCATTCGTAGCCATTATTACCGCTGACAACTTCGAAGGCAGCTCTGATCTACCACCCACACATCGACAAAATTACATACAACAAGTAAAGGATTTATGGAATGCAGCCGACAATCCAATTAGAAAGTTGTACGGTTAAAGGGACGGTTGCCGCCGTCCCTCTACAGTTAATTAGCTAGGTTCAACCCCGTAACAACACGTTTATTTGGAACGATGATCGGAGCCCTCATTGCTCCAGTTATAGCTGGGATAGTGGACGGTCCAAGTACCATCCGACTGCTTGATTGCACTCCCCTGTCCACTTCTACAGGTAGTACAAGTGGTTTCTGATTATTAAGTGTGTTTGGAACATTTTCCATCCATGGCAACAGTAATGGCGGCAGTGGCACATCACTAATTACTGGTGCAATTCCAGCTTGGGCTAACTTCTTGAGATACTCCCTCTCCTGCCGCTCTACCCGAGCATTATCTGTATGTATACCGTTATTGCGCTTTACAATAAAGCCAAGAAGCGTACTTGCCCACTTATCGTCATACATATCCTTAAGTCTGTGATAGATATCCCGCTCATTGGACGCAACAAGGCTGGATAAATTGAGCCGCCCTAAAAACCTCTCCAGGTAGTCATTGACGAATGATTCCGACATGACATGTCCAAGTTGCTGTGACTTAACATATCGATTCATATCGTAGTGAACCACACCGACTTCAAATCGTAGCACGTTCTGGCTAAGTTCAAGGTCACGCTTATCCTGACATCCATCCTCGACAAGTTTTGACCTCTTATCGTAGAACTTGCAGTCCTTTGAACCGTTCTTAAAGGCCGCAGTTTCAAACCGATAATTAACTGGCTTGTATCCCGCTAAAGAAAGCTGTGCAATAGCCTGTACTTGAGCCGCAACATCGGGTACCTTGAAATCATAGTATACATCCCCACTTCTAACCTTCCACTGATCGGCGGGCCGCAAAAATTCAATAGTTAAGTCATTAACGAATGATTGCTGTAACTTATCGATAAAGGCAGATACATGAGTAGCATCCATACGCTTCATACGGTATCCGAACATGAAATATGAGCAGCATGGAATGGTTATAGTTACTCGCCCTCTATCCCTATTGAACTTGAGTCTAGGCATAAGTGGATCGTTCTGTAGCTCGTAGGAGAAGGTGGTTAGCTCATCCTCTTCTTCTTCCCCTGGGTTAAGATACTTTACCCTTGCTCTCTGCTCCATCATACGTTTTAGTCCTTCTTCTGGTATCTTACATTCCGCTACTAAGGTGAGTGTATCGAACATAATGGTTTTCCTCCTACGAGAATTCGTATAACATTCGGGTTATTATATTGGAGCATGAACGCTTCTACCTGATCTGCATGTATCCAATCTAAGTGAAGCGTAAGGAAGTTGCGCATAGCGAACCATCTCCGTTTCAAGTTTGTTACGACAGATCATAACACGTCATTTTCATTTACGCAATACATATTATTGCATTTACGCAACAGTCATGATATGCTATTCCTACAGTAAAGAAAGGAACGTGAAGCCAGATGGGATCAATACCTTATGTAATAACAGAAGAAGACCTTAGGACACTCAGCGAATTCCAACAGCTCGGCGAAATCCACAAATACATCCGTGAGAAAGCGGAGTCACAGAATCCTGGTAAGTTTACGATTAATGCCTTGGCCGACAAGATCGGTACATCCCCTTCTACGCTTTCCAGATTTGAATCAGGCAAACAGTATGGTTTGAAAGCAGCGTTGCTCGCGAAGATCGCACAAGTCATGGCCGTACCGATAGAGGCTTTCCAGCTAGATTTCTATAGAAATAATCCAGTGTCATTCACGATCTGCGGAATTACGTCATCAATTAAGAACTTCGACATCTTAGAACCCACTCACCGCATGCATATGAACCTTAAAGCATACTCCCCTGCTGGTGTAATGCATGAGGAAGTCGATGAAGTAGTAGAAATGAGTGTGCTGGAGTATGAAGAATTCATCGAGGAAGTTAACAATTTAATTAATAAAGTCAGGGTTCGCCGTCAAACATGGGCAAGGAAAAAAAGTGCCATTGATGAACTAAATAAATAGTGGTGAGAAAGGGATGATTATTATGAATAACAACCAGGACCAACTTCGACAATTATTAAATGACTTCTTGTCTAGTGATGAATATTCCTTAGATCAATTATCAAAAGTGACTGGCAGGGGAATAAGATTACTTGAATCGTTCATTACTGGAAATTACATCCTATCGGAAGACATTTGCGGTCAGATAATTAATTCACTAATTTCAGATAACGAATCTGCAATAATATTGCTAAGAAAACTGGATGAAGAATTTGTAGACCTCCCGTTACTGAATCGGAATAATATCTAGCCCTCCCTCCTTCCGTCCCCCTAAAGCGGGGACACACAGGATTACTACTCCTGCACCCCGTCAAGGCTAAGACGACTGCTTCGCAGCCTTGACTGAGAGGATAGGCTGCGTTGTATCGAACAATATTGAAGGGAGAGGCAGTGATAAAATTTTACTCCCAGCCTCGCCGTAAGGTCATAATATATAATTTCTTGCCTGAATCCCAATGGATTCGGGCTTTTTTGCGTTTACAGCGAACACTCGGCGGTGAGATGTGCCGAGACAAAGAAAGGAGGATAGGCAGGGCTGCATCGAACAATATCGAAGGGAGTAAACAAAATGAGGGTTATAATCTACCTAAGAGTGTCATCAGAACAACAAGCAGAACGCCAACTATCCATCCCAGCACAAAGAGAGGCACTGGAACGTTATGCACTTGAGAAAAACTGGACTATTATTGATGAATTTATTGATGAAGCTAAGTCCGCAAAGAACGATGATCGTCCTGACTTCAAACGGATGATATCTGTGGCACAGAAGTCTGACAAACAATTTGAAGCAATCTTGGTTCACAAGTTTGACCGCTTTAGTCGTAAACGTGCAGATCATGTAATCTACAAGGCCCTGCTAAAAAAGCAGGGTATTTCTGTTATTTCGGCAACTGAACATACTGATCCTGAGACCCCACACGGCATGTTGCTTGAGGGAATGCTTGAGGTAATCTCCGAATTCTACAACATGAATCTGAGCTTCGAGACTGTAAAGGGGATGAAGGAAAACGCAGAACAGGGATTCCATTGCGGCGGTCGTGCTCCCTATGGCTATAGACTTCAGAGACTGGGTAGCAAAGTATCTTATGTGCTCGGCCCTGAAGAGGAGGTAAAGAGGATAGAACTCATATTCCAATCCGCTGCTGATGGCGCTGGCGGTAAAAAAATTGCTCGTATGCTGAATGTGATAGAGGCTAGTCACGGAAGTGGTCGGCGTTGGAGTCCATCTACTGTCTTATCCCTGCTCAGTAACCAAGCTTATCTCGGCTATCGTACATGGAATAAGAAGTCTGAGGTGAATGGATGCAAGAATAACCMTGTGGACTGGATAATAACCAAGGACAGTCATACAGCAATTATTACTAAAAGTTTATGGAATCAAGCTCAAGTTCAGCTTGATAGTAGAAGAAAGTAAGTATGACTTACATTTGCGCATAGAAACTCCATTGTTTAGTTCCCCTTGTCGTTCTAATATAGAATCAACAGGGGGGATTAAGATGAATCGAAATGAACTCTTAGCTAGAGCCGCAGAAGAAAACATTCCACTTACAGAGAGTAAATTACGTAGATATATAAACCTTGGCTTAATTATTTCACAGGTCAGAGGTAGAGGACGAGCAAGAGGAACATCTGCTTATTATAATGAGCGTACAATAGATACACTTAAGGAAATCCAACGTCTATCACATATTAAGCAAGAAGCGCTAATCTTAACTTTGTACTGGAAGGGTTACCCTGTAGCGTGGGAAAAGCTTAAAGGAGCATTACGAGGTTTTGTTTCCACAATAGACTCAACCTTTATCGATGCTTTCAAAGTAGTATCCGATCCAGATAATGCCGATTTTGCTATACGAGAAATCGCAAAAGATGCTCTCCCTCCCAAAAAACCTGGTAGACCAACTAAGGAAGATGAGGCTGAGCTGGAACATATCTATAATCAAGAAATGAAACATGCAAAGGGGATGCTAAACTTCGTTATCGATCTCGGAACACAAAGGATGTTGACAGTAGCTAACATGCTTAGTTTCTTTGAGATTAATGAAATCACTGTACCAGCTGACCCATCTGCTCTATTTAGCGAGACGATTAATTGGACAAGCCTTGATCTCATATTTACATCAGTACTTAAGTCAGAAGAACAGGATTTTATTGAGATGACTGAAGTCATTAGTACTTTGAAATGGTATTGGAATGAATTAGAGAGAACGCTTATTGATCCTATAACTATCCCGTATTTCTCGCAACTTTTCGAGTTGATAGACAAGCATTGTCCTGGTGGATTCGTTGCTGAAAACACTGCATTAATAAAATACCTACTACTTGTCCTATTATTACTAAATCAGCAACTACCAATTAAGGATTTTCTTCAATCCGAAGTCATTAAAACAGTATTTATATTGATTTGCCAGCAACTTAGTACACTTGAATTAGATGTTACCGAAAGGAGGTGATTACATTGAGCAAAATTGGAATTGCATTAGGCGGAGGAGAAGCATTCAGCTTGCCTACTGTTTTTGTCGGACTGATCATCGCCCTAGCAATAATCGGCTTTAAGACTGTCTACAGAAGCGTTAGATAGCTATGCAGTAAGTTAGTAATTTGCACGTTGCAGGTACACCATTCGGTGTATCTGTTTTTTTATGCCCAAAAACCACTATACAAGGAGCTGTTATCAATGAAAGTAGCCATCTATGTCCGTGTATCATCTGACCGTCAGACAGAAAAGGAATTATCGATCCCTGCCCAAGTCAAGGCTATCCAGCAATACTGCCAGGAGCAAGGGCACATTATCACTAATGAGTTTATCGAGAAAGGCAAGTCTGCCAAGACAGACGACCGCGCAGAGTTCCAAAGGATGATCGCTATTGCTAAGCGTAGCAATCGACCATTCGATGCAATCCTAGTTCATAAGTTCGATCGCTTTTCCCGTAAGAGGGACGATCATGTGATATACAAAGCTCTTCTAGCCCAAGTGGGCGTAAAAGTCATATCCATCACCGAGCGAACAGAAGCCGAAACTCCGCAGGACAAGCTCCTAGAGGGCATGTTAGAGGTTATGTCGGAGTTCTTCAACGCCAACCTTGCCAAAGAAGTAAGCAAAGGAATGACTCAGAATGCCAAGCAAGGATATAGCAACGGCGGGACACCCCCCTATGGCTATCGTACGGAGCATATTGCGTTCAGCAACCAGAAAACCAAAGCAGTGTGGGTTCTTGGCCCGCGGGAAGAAATCGACATTATACGTTGGATCTTTAATCAGTACGCTTACGAGAACATAGGGTACAAGAAGATTTCAAACTTGCTCAATGAAAAAGGAGTACCTACACAGAAAGGTGGTCAGTGGTCGGCCAGTACCATCCGTGCCATCATCTTCAATGAAGCATACATTGGACGAAGATGCTGGAATAAGCAAGAGTATCAAACGAAAGGAGTTAAATGGAGAGATCGCTCTGAATGGGTAATAACGGAGAATGCTCATCCCGCGGTCATTACAAAAGATTTATTTGAATTATGCCAGTCAAAAGCTAAGGATCGCCATAATGGCGGCGGGCAAACTCATAATCCTTTTCAAACCAAGCCTCACTCTCCTTTTTGGATGAGAGGCTTTTTGTATTGCGATAAGTGCGGTTCCAGAATGGTCGGCAACTCTACTTCAACAACTAAAGTGCACGGCGGGCAGAAATACTATCTTTGCGGAGGCTACATGCGTAAAGGAAAAGCATTCTGTCCATATGTAGGTTGGCGGAAGGAGACACTGGAGAATCTTGTAGCAAACAAACTACGCGTTACTCTTGTTCAATTAATTCTGAATGACCAGTTGGAAGAGAAAATATCACAGTACCGTAAAGAACAGCAGGAGAATACCTCAACAGCCGATCTCGAAGCGGAAACCCAGTTCCTCGAGAAGCGCATCAAGCAGATGGAACAAGAAATGGCCGATGGCCGCGGCAAAGCTTACTACTCAGATGCTATCTTAGAAATGAAGCAAGAACTGCATCTTAAAGAATCTGAGCTTGCTGCACTAAGCCAGTCAGTAAAAGCAGAGAATTTACCAGAACACTACATGCTTACATTGAAGGAAGACATCCGTGGGCTCATTAGTTTGCTGGATGACGATTCTCCGAATCCACAGTCTTTACATGCTACTGTTCCCAAGTTCATTACAAGTGTCGTAGTTCATCGGGAGACGAAAATCATCCATTTAACGTTTCAGATTAAATCCGAGGAGACCGTGCTATATCAGAAGGTATTAGTAGCCGACTGGCCTAAGAAGTAGCTCAATAGCAGGGGAGTATAGCGGTTCTGGCACTCCCCTGCCCTTCTGCTTTAAGTATGTACTATGTGAGGGAGACTTTCGCTAATGTCACGTATTAGAAACCGTATTAAAGCAAAGTTTTACCCCACTTATCTAAATACCACCCATCGTATTCTTCAAGATTTTCGCTTGGAACCCATTCCTTCCCCATTGAGTTCACTCTTGTAATTGCCTCTGCCATTTCATCTTGATAACCTTTACCGTTGCATATTCTCTCTATTTCCTTTTCTTCATCGTCTAACAAGATAATCCCCTTGTATACAAGATCGGCAGAGTTACCTTCAGAAGTGTCATCATAATCCCAATCACAATCAATTGTTATTTTACCTTCAAATTCCGATTCAGTTAGTGTTTCTTTAAGTTTACCCACTGCATCCACACCTCATTTGTCATTTTTTTCAAAATAATAATATACTAAAAACTTAAACTATTCAATTAAATATACACTCTCACCCCATGGTACTCATGAGGTTGTGAGTATCTATAGCATGAGAAACTTGCTTGGATTCATCATCACAACAGCCAAGATACTTTGATATAGAAGGCTTACCAACCCCCATGAACATTAAGAGTGTTGCTCAAAATAGAAAAAGAGAGAGCCCAAAAGCGAGCTCTCTCAAAATCTGTATGGAGGTGAGGGGAGTCGAACCCCTGTCCGAAAATATTGCCACACAGGCATCTACGGGTGTAGTCACAGTTTTGATGTCACCCGAGCATCGCCCCGTAACCGGCTATGCGTTAGGTCAGCCTGATTGTCTTCCTACGTCTGACCCCAGGCGGAGACCAAACGTCGTATCCCACTATAGTTGAGCCCCTATCCCAGTCACATGGGCGATGCTGAGTAGAAGCACGCTAACAGGTTATTAAGCTGCTAAAGCGTAGTTGTTTTGTGTTTTGCCATTTAATAGGCTTTAGCGTTTTATAGTGGACGCGGCCCCACTACCCGCAACCCGCGCTCAAACTATCCCCGTCGAATCCAAGAACACCCCCGGATTGCCTTCGTAACCGTCAGAGACGGTGAAGGTTAAAAGGACAAGCTGTAGAGCCAAGTTACACTTGAAATCTCTTCGTTACATTTACTAGTATACCATAATCGGATGAAATATGAACACTAGGTTCATGGAAGACAAGGTGTTACCTTCCAATACACCCAAGCTATCTGGCAATCTTCTGCTTCTCACGCAATGCGCGTTGAATATCGCGCTGTGCATCTTTCTTGGCAGCAGACTCACGCTTGTCGTATTGTTTCTTCCCTTTACCAATGCCAATAAGAAGCTTCGCGTAGCCATTCCGGATGTACACTTTCAATGGAACGACCGTATAGCCTTCTTGCTTAGCCTGGCCTAGTATTTTGGCGATTTGTACTTTCTTCAACAATAGCTTCCGCGTCCGTGTAGGATCTTCCGGATTGCTGCGGTTCCCTTGTTCGAAAGGGCTAATGTGCATATTATGTACAAATGCTTCGCCATTCCGAATCGTCGAAAAGCTGTCGCCAATGTTGGCTTTACCTGCCCGTAAGGATTTGATCTCCGTGCCAGTCAGGACAAGACCGCATTCATACGTATCTTCGATGAAATAATCGTGTGAAGCCTTTTTATTCTGGGCGAGTAGCTTGCCATCAGCCTTTTTAGTTGCCACGTGAGATCCTCCTCCCGCACGCTAAAATGCAGGTAAATCTTGCTACAATGTGCAACCTATTGTAGCAAGATCAAGCCCGAAAAGCAAGAAGCGGCGACTATCTCCGCCGCTTCTTGCTACCATCGCCGTCGTCGCTCCGGCGACGACCGCCCTTGGCGAGCGCGTTCACGCCGCTCGCCCAATCCATGCCGCTGCGCTCCGATGCAGCGCTACCGCCACCGCCCGCTTGGGCTTCGCCCCCAAGCGAAACCCCACGGCCACGCTCGCCGCCTTGGCCAACCCCGCTATCAGTCCGCCCTGCGCCGACTGACTGCAATCGTTGGCGCAAGCTGCCGCCTTCGCCAATCTTTCCGCCTTTTTCGCGCTTGTCGCTCCAAGGCTTACTACCACCCTTGCCGCGGCGTGATTTCCCTTGACCTGCTGAATTACCTTGGAAGGCTCCACCTTGACCTTCTCCCACTCCAATGCCAGCAATGTACTCTGCTTTGCCATCCMCGCTTCCAGTAAAGCCCTCAGCTTTTCTTTGTTCTTGTCCTTGGCCACTTCCTTGGCCCTGACCCTGGCCGCCCTTACCCCTAGATCTTCTACGACCTTTCTCTGTTCCTGCCGCGCCCTCTGTACCAACAGCGCCTTCGACAGCCCCGCGAGCAGCCATTTCAATCCGTCGAGCAGCACCACTATCGGCACGCCCACGCTTCTTCCCTTGACCTATCCCTGACGAGTCTCCGCGTTTCCCTGGATTTCCGTTTGTTTGGTTCCCAGAAGCATCACCCTGATTCGCAGCCCCACCTTGCCCAACCACAGGTTGCGCCTTCGCAAAGCCACCTTTACCTTTGTACCCGCCTTTGCCCTTCTCAGGTCTCCCGTTCGTTCCGCCCTTGCCTTTATCGGCTCTACCACTATCCGACTTACCACGGAAACCTTTAAACCCGCCTGCACCTTTGAACTTGCCTCCACCACCGCCGCCGCGGTTAAATGCACCCTCTTTGCGAGGCTTCATATCCAACAATTCAAAATCAATCGTATGATCTTCCATACTCACGCGCGCAACGCGCACCTTAATGCTGTCGCCAAGTCGATAAATTTTGGAGGTACGCTCACCAATTAGAGCATGTTGCTTCTCATGATGATTGTAGTAATCATCCGTCAAATCACTCAATCGAATTAAGCCTTCAACTGTGTTGTCTAACTCAATGAACATACCGAAGCCCGTCACGCTCGAGATAATACCCTCGAACTCCTCACCAACTTTATCCAGCATGTACTGTGCTTTCTTCAAAGCTTCTGTATCACGTTCTGCATCAACAGCAACACGCTCACGCTCGGAGGACTGCTGGGCAATATCGTTCATACGCGAAGCTAAATAATCATGTCGTTTATCTGGAAGGGTGCCACCATTCTCCAACACTTCACGAATAACCCGATGGATAACCAAATCCGGATAACGACGAATCGGTGATGTAAAATGGGAATAAAACTCCGCAGCTAGGCCAAAATGGCCCAAACTCTGTGCATCATACTTAGCCTGCTTCATTGAGCGCAGCATCACTTTACTAATCACGGTTTCTTCCGGTGTTCCCTTAATATCTTCTAACAAAGCCTGCAAGGAACGCGCATGAATTGCCCCACCTTTACCCCCACGCATCGCATAGCCAAAGGTTGTAACGAACTCCATGAAGTTCATCAATTTCTCGGAATCCGGATCCTCATGCACGCGATACAAGAACGGCACTTTCAACCATGAGAAATGCTCAGCAACCGTCTCATTGGCGGCTAGCATGAACTCCTCGATCATCATTTCAGCGACAGAGCGCTCTCTTTTGACAATATCAGTTGGCTTACCATCCGCATCTACGAGGATCTTAGACTCTTCAAAGTCGAAATCAATCGCACCGCGCTTCATCCGTCTGGAACGCAATCTAGCTGCTAGTTCTTCCATCCGTTTGAAGTCTTCCATTAAATACGCATATTTCTCCACGATTTCTGGCTCTGCCTCACCTGTCAGCAGCTTGCGTACATTCGTATAGGTCATTCGTTCTTTTGTTTTGATGACACTGGTGAAAATCTCATGATTAACGACCTTCAAATCCGCGTCAAATTCCATTTCACACGACATGGTCAACCGGTCTACTTGCGGGTTCAACGAACAAATCCCGTTCGATAAACGGTGAGGCAGCATCGGAATCACACGATCGGTCAAATACACGGAGCATCCGCGATTGTAAGCTTCAATATCAAGTGCCGTACCTTCTCGCACATAGTAACTCACATCGGCAATATGCACGCCAAGTCGAACGTTCCCATTGTCCAAAAGCTCCACATTCACAGCATCATCCAAATCCTTGGCATCTTCACCATCAATCGTTACAATGGTTTTCGCACGAAGATCACGACGACCTTGCCCGATGATTTCTTCTTCTGTAATCGAATCTGGCGCCGCTTCTGCTTCCGCCAAAACTTCTGGTTGGAACGCCTCCGGCAATTGATGTTTGCGTATGATCGCCAAAATATCGACACCTGGATCATCCTTATGACCCAGAATCTCAATCACTTCACCCTCAGCCGCGGAACGGCCTTCTGGATAATTCACAATTTTCACGACGACCTTTTGTCCAGAGACTGCTCCCATAAAAGCATGCTGCGGGATGAAAATATCTCTTGTCACCCGTTTATCATCTGCAATGACGAAGGCATACGTATCTTGGCTTTGAAAAACGCCAACGATCTGCGAGTTCGCCCGTGTAATCACACGTACAACTTCGCCTTCTAGACGGCCGCCGCCTTGGCTGCGCGATGTGACTTTCACGAATACGATATCGCCGTTCATCGCTGTATTTAGGTCGTGTGCATTAATGTATACGTCCGGGTGTTCACGGTCTTCAGGAATTAAGAATGCAAAACCCTTCGCATGGGCCTGCAGCTTGCCTCGCACCAAATTCATCCGTTCAGGAACGCCATAACGATCATTGGGGCTCCTTACGATATGGCCGCTTTCTTCTAATTGATTGAGCATTTTTATAAAATATTTAAACTCATTCGCACTGCCAATTCCGAAGTGTTTCTCAAGTTCTTTATAGGACATAGGCTTATAAGCCTCTTCTTGCATCAAACTTACGATTTCGTTCTCTTTTATCATATACACTCTTCACCTTCTTGTTGTTGTTCTAGTCCGCCGTTCTCATGTCCCTTAATCCATAGTATGCCGTTTGCAGCGAAAGGATAAACGCAGAAATATCCGCATATATCTGCTCCCGCTCTTGATCTAGCAATAAACCATGGGAGGATTCCTTATAAAAATGCAATTCCGATACCTGTGACCCGACGCTATTCCGTAGATACACTGCGCTGTTAGGATGGACGATTCCATCCTTATTTCCTTGCCCGATCCAGATCGGAGCATCTACCCGCGGTAGCAATTTCTTTACTTCCTTGACTAACTTTCTTAAGCTGACGACACAGCGAATCGGCGTTTTGGTATATGCACATGACTCGTCCAACAATGTGGAGATCTTCTTGGGTTTTTTCTCTATGTAAGGCAATACATACTGCATAACTCCAGCTAGCGCCAATTTCCTTGTCGTAAAGAAAAACGGTGTAGCCAGTGAGATAATGCCCGCAGCAGCGCGTTCTCCCCCCAATTTCAAAGCAAGGAGTCCGCCCATCGAATGTCCCATGATCACAACTCGCTTGCAGCGAGCGGCTAGCTCATCGTAACTCTCCAGCACATGCCCATACCAATCCGTCCATCCGGTGCGCCTCATATCCTCAGGCGAAGTGCCATGCCCTGGCAATCTGAGCGCTTGAATCGTGTACCCTTCGTCTCGCAAGATATAGCCAATTCTTCTGAATTCCGAAGGTGATCCTGTGAAGCCATGAATCATCAAAATGCCTGTTCCCTGCTTCTCGCCATGCCCTTTCCAGTAGAAGGGCTCTGTCGACCTATAAATCCGCTCTTCCTTAATGATGACTCATCCTTTCACCAACACTTATACAAAAATGAAAAAACAGCAGGAGTATAGTTCCCCTGCTGTTATCGTTTTATGTGTGTTAGCTTTTCACTACGTATGCTACGACAATAGAAAGAATAAAGAATGCAGCAGCAAGACCCATTGTTGCACGGGACAAAAATAGTTCCAAACCACGAGCTTTTTGTTTACCAAATAAGTGCTCAGCGCCACCGGAAATGGCACCGGACAAGCCTGCGCTTTTCCCTTTTTGTAAAAGGACAATCGCAATTAATCCAACCGAAGCTATGATTAACAAAATTTTCATAAAGATTAACATATTAGCACCCCAATTGCCGATTCTTTGCCTTATACAACTAGCATAAGTATTTTAACATAGTTCGTCCAGGAACACAACAAAACTGCCTAAACGAAGCATTAGCACCTAGTCGCGATATGACCCCATCGCAGTAGGCCTACTACTTGCATTTCTAGCTCTCTTGCTTCGCCCTAAGAAGGCACCAACCGCTTGCTTCGCACACCACAGCGCGAACAGCGTAAACCCGATCGCCCAAACAATGGCAGGTATCCCTGTGTGGTTGGCCAAATTACTCGCATCACCAGCACTCCGGCTGTTTTGCAAGGCATATACGATCAGCGAGCCCGGACCGAACACCGACTCCTCCAAGCATAAGAACGCCAGCAGCAGGTAGTAAAAATCGCGCAGCCACCTCGGCGCGAGCGCCAAAGCCAGCACGGTCATAAGAATAAAACCGAGCAGGAACGAAACGCCGAAGCTATTCCGTACGAACAGCACCAGTGACAACGCAGACAGCGCCGTCATCACTTGCAATCCCAGCTTCTGCTTGCCTCTAGCGTACGCCGAGAACAAAAACCAAGCAAACAGCGAGGCGGTCATATATCCCGCCAGCGAGACTGGGATGACCGCCCATGACTTGGTCATGGACGAGTAGGTGACGCCGCTGTGGTCCCTGTACAGCTCGATGTACATGACCTTGCCGGACAGTGCAAGTGTCGCAACTGCATGCCCGAACTCATGTACCATCGTGTCCAGGTTCCGAAAAAATGAGGAAGGAATCCAGTGCGTGAGCACCGCGGAGCCTATTAGGAACAGGATCGTTTTTACCCAGTTGCTCAAAAGCATAACCTCCCTGCTATCTGACGACTTTACCCTCATTATACGCCAAAACGGGCAGGTGTAAGCCACCTGCCCGCCATATAATTACATACGGATGTTATTACTTGAAGTTTCTCAAGTTGTAGAATGCTTTTTTACCAGCGTATTGAGCCACAGTGAACAACTCGTCTTCGATACGAAGAAGTTGGTTGTATTTCGCTACACGGTCCGTACGGGACGGAGCACCTGTTTTGATTTGACCAGCGTTCGTAGCAACCGCGATGTCAGCGATTGTGCTGTCTTCGCTCTCACCGGAACGGTGGGAGATAACAGCTGTGTAACCAGCGCGTTTTGCCATTTCGATCGCATCAAAAGTTTCAGTAAGCGTACCGATTTGGTTAACTTTAACCAAGATGGAGTTACCGATGTTTTCTTCGATACCGCGGGATAGACGCTCAGTGTTCGTAACGAACAAGTCATCACCAACGAGTTGAATTTTGTTACCCAATTTCTCAGTAAGCAATTTCCAACCTTCCCAATCGTCTTCGGAGCAACCATCTTCAACCGTGATGATTGGGTATTTATCAACCCATGCAGCCAAGAAGTCAACCCACTCAGCGGATGTGAAGGATTTGCCTTCGCCTTCAAGGTGGTATTTTCCATCTTTGAAGAACTCCGTGGAAGCAACGTCCATACCCAAGAATACGTCAACACCTGGTTTGTAACCAGCGTTTTCGATAGCTGTAAGGATTGTAGTGATTGCTTCTTCGTTGGATTTGAAGTTAGGAGCGAATCCGCCTTCGTCGCCAACTGCTGTGTTAAGGCCTTTTTCTTTCAATACGGATTTCAAGCTATGGAAAATCTCAGCGCCAATGCGAAGAGCTTCTTTGAAAGTTGGAGCGCCAACTGGCAGAACCATGAACTCTTGAACGTCAACGTTGTTGTCAGCATGTGCCCCACCGTTGATGATGTTCATCATTGGAACTGGAAGTGTTTTGGCATTGAATCCACCAAGGTAAACGTACAATGGCACGTCCAAAGCGTCAGCAGCTGCGCGAGCAACAGCCATGGAAACAGCTAGAATTGCGTTAGCTCCCAATTTAGCTTTGTTAGGAGTACCGTCAAGCTCGATCATTTTGTTGTCGATGCCAACTTGATCAAGAGCGTCTAGACCGATGATTTCAGGAGCGATGATTTCATTTACGTTCTCAACAGCTTTCAGAACGCCTTTACCAAGGTAACGACCTTTGTCACCATCACGAAGCTCAACAGCCTCGTATGCGCCTGTGGAAGCGCCTGAAGGGACGATAGCACGGCCGAAAGCGCCGGACTCTAGGTATACTTCTACTTCAACCGTTGGGTTACCGCGGGAATCCAATACTTCGCGTGCGTAAACATCAGAAATAATTGTCATTGTGATAAAACACTCCTTCAATAAAATAAGTTTAGTTTTACTTGTTTACAATTGTTGTGCCGGTCATTTCTTCCGGAAGCTTTACTTCTAAGAAGTCTAGCATCGTTGGTGCAATATCTGCCAGAATTCCGCCATCTCTTAGTGTAACAGATTTGTCTGTCACAATAAAAGGCACCGGATTCGTTGTATGTGCTGTGTTGCGTGAGCCGTCTGCATTCGTAACGACATCGGCATTTCCGTGATCCGCTGTGATGCAGACTACGCCGCCTTTAGCTAGAATAGCTTCGACTACTTTACCCAGACACTCGTCTGTCGCTTCAATTGCTTTGACCGTTGGCTCCAGCAATCCAGAGTGACCTACCATGTCAGGGTTGGCAAAGTTCAAGATGATCACATCATGACGCTCCGCTTCTACTTCTTTAACCACTGCATCTGCCAATTCATAAGCGCTCATTTCCGGTTGCAAGTCATACGTAGCAACCTTCGGTGAAGGAATCAACAAGCGAGTCTCGCCTGGCAATTCAGCATCACGACCACCGCTGAAGAAGAACGTCACGTGCGGATACTTTTCAGTTTCTGCTGCGCGAAGCTGTTTCAAACCGTTCTGAGCCAACACCTCACCAAGCGTGTTATCGAGATTTTTCGGTTTGTACGCTACGAAACCGTCTACAGACTCGCTGAACAGCGTAAGACAGACGTAGTAGAGGTTTTTAGCGACTTTAGGACCACGATCAAAGCCGCGGAAGTCTTCATTCGTAAAGACCTGCGAAAGCTGAATCGCGCGGTCAGGACGGAAGTTAAAGAAGATCACGGCATCGCCTGACTCTACAAGTCCTACCGGCTGACCATCATCACCAACGATAACCGTTGGCATAACGAACTCGTCATAGACGGATTTCTCGTAAGACTCCTCGATCGCTTTCATCGGATCCGTGTAGGTTGGGCCATCGCCATACACCATGGCACGGTAGGATTTCTCCGTACGCTCCCAGCGTTTGTCGCGGTCCATCGCATAATAGCGGCCTTGTACAGTCGCAATTTTGCCTACGCCGACTTCTTCGATTTTGCTCAAAAGACTCGCCATATACCCCTTCGCAGAGTCTGGAGCCACGTCGCGGCCGTCCAGGAATGCGTGGATGTAAACGTCATTGAACTCTTCTTTTTTCGCTAATTCCAATAGAGCAAACAAATGTTGAATGTGACTGTGTACGCCGCCATCAGAAAGTAAACCGTACAGGTGCAGCTTCTTGCCGTTCTCTTTGGCATGACGAAGTGCGCCGACAATCGTTTCATTATCGTAAAATTCACCATCACGAATCGATTTAGAAATCCGCGTCAGATCCTGATAAACCACACGGCCAGCGCCGATGTTCAGGTGTCCTACTTCAGAATTTCCCATCTGGCCTTCTGGCAAACCTACAGCCTCACCACAAGCCGTGAGGGTTGTATGAGGGAACGTAGACCAGTAACGGTCATAGTTAGGCWTTTTGGCATGAGCAACCGCATTCCCCTGCTCTTCCKAGCGGAGTCCGAAGCCATCGAGAATGATGAGTGCTACCGGTTTCGGTCTGGACATGTTACTTCGCCCCCTGGACGAGTTGGATGTAGGAAGTGGACTCAAGGCTCGCTCCGCCTACAAGTGCGCCGTCAATGTCAGGCTGTGCCATATACTCAGCGATGTTGTTCGGCTTCACGCTGCCGCCATATTGGATGCGAACTGCATCTGCAACTGCTGGGCCATAAAGACCGCTAACCAAAGTACGGATGTAACCGATCACGTCTTGTGCATCTTCAGCTGTTGAAGATTTACCTGTACCGATCGCCCAAATTGGCTCATAAGCGATAACAACTTGTGCTGCTTGCTCTGCACTCAGACCAGCGAAAGCTGCTTCTGTTTGTACTTTACAAACGTCTTTGGTTTGACCCGCTTCACGCTCTTCCAACTTCTCGCCTACACAAAGAATTGGTTTCAAGCCGTGTTTGAAAGCCGCAACGACTTTCTTGTTCACGATTTCGTCGGACTCAGCGAAGTAAGCTCTACGCTCGGAGTGACCGATGATGACATACTCAACGCCAAGGTCTTTCAGCATTACGCCGCTGATTTCACCAGTGAATGCACCGTTATCTTCAAAGTGAAGGTTTTGTGCGCCAACATGAACGTTAGTACCTTTTGTAGCTTCAACAAGCGCAGGAAGGTTTGTGAAAGGGGAGCAAATAACGCTCTCCACGCCTTCTACTGTGCTGCCTTTTACTTCGTTCACGAAGCTGATTGCTTCGGAAACGGTTTTGAACATTTTCCAGTTACCCGCGATAATCGGTGTTCTGCTCATGGTTTGGCTCCTTAAAGTTATTCGTCAGAATAACTGACGTCGTATGCATACGCTTTTGTTATAATAAAAATTGATATTATTTGTCGTTAAGTGCTACTACGCCTGGCAATGCTTTACCTTCCATGAACTCCAATGAAGCGCCGCCGCCTGTGGACATGTGGTTCATTTGCTCAGCCAAGTGGAATTTCTCAGTTGCAGCAGCGGAATCGCCACCACCGATAACTGTGTAACCTTCAGTGTCTGCACATGCTTGTGCTACTGCACGTGTACCGTGGGAGAAAGGCTCAATTTCGAATACGCCCATCGGTCCGTTCCAAACAACAAGTTTGGATTTTGCGATAACGTCTGCATACATTTCACGTGTTTTCGGTCCGATGTCAATGCCTTCCCAATCTGCAGGAATGCTGTCAATGCCAACGATTTGCGTGTTCGCATCTGCGCCGAATTTATCAGCAACAACGATATCCACTGGAAGTAAGAAGTTAACGCCTTTTTCTTTGGCTTTCGCAATAAAGCTAAGCGCTAAATCAAGCTTCGAATTGTCCAGAAGTGATTTACCGATTTCGTAGCCTTGTGCTTTCAAGAATGTATAGGAAAGACCGCCGCCAATCAAGACGTTGTCTGCAATGTTCAGAAGGTTCTCAATGACTGCAATTTTGTCTTTTACTTTGGATCCGCCAACGATCGCTGTGAAAGGACGCTCTGGGTTGTTCAATGCTTTACCAAGAACATCAAGCTCTTTCTCCATCAAAAGACCGGAAACAGCTGGGATATAAGAAGCAATGCCTGAAGTCGAAGCATGTGCACGGTGAGCAGCACCGAAAGCATCATTCACGAATAGATCAGCTAGATTAGCAAAAGCTTTTGCCAATTCAGGATCATTCTTCTCTTCACCTTCGTTGAAACGAACGTTTTCAAGCAAAAGAACGTCGCCATTTTCAAGCGCATCAACTTGTGCTTTCACGATTTCACCAACGGATTGATCCGCTTTGATCACGTTTTGACCCAGAAGCTCAGCCAATTTCGCAGCAACTGGTGTTAAACGAAGCTCCTCAACCACTTGACCGTTTGGACGACCAAAATGCGCAGCAAGAATTACTTTAGCGCCTTGCTCAACTAAGAATTTAATCGTAGGAAGCGTTTCTCTGATACGTGTATCGTCAGTGATTTGTCCGTTTTCTACAGGCACGTTGAAATCAACGCGAACAAATACTCTTTTACCAGCTACTTCAACATCGCGAACACTTTTCTTATTCATCGTAAAGGCCTCCTAAAAGTTTTCGTCAGAAAACTGACTTCGTAAGCATTAGCTCTGGCATGTATGGTTATCTACCGGTTCTATCTTTTTCCATGTGTAAATCGCACATAAAGAGGAGAATCTCTTCTCCCCTTCATGTGGTTTTCCAGTTGATGAATTATGAAATTACAGACCTTTTTTCGCGATGAAAGCTACCAAGTCAACAACGCGATTGGAGTAACCCCACTCGTTATCGTACCAGGAAACAACTTTCAACATGTTGTCGCCAACTACCATTGTAGACAAAGCGTCGATTGTGGAAGAAGCTGGGTCACCATTGAAGTCGCTGGATACAAGTGCATCTTCTGTGTAGTTAAGAATGCCTTTAAGAGGGCCTTCGGAAGCTGCTTTCAAAGCTGCGTTTACTTCGTCAACAGTTACGTTAACTTTAAGCTCAACAACCAAATCAGTTACGGATACGTTAGGTGTAGGAACACGCATTGCCATACCGTTCAATTTGCCTTTAAGCTCAGGAAGTACTAGACCGATTGCTTTTGCTGCGCCAGTGCTGGAAGGAATGATGTTCTCAGCTGCTGCACGAGCACGACGAAGGTCTTTATGTGGAACGTCTAGAACGGATTGGTCATTTGTATACGAGTGAACAGTTGTCATCATACCTTTTACGATTCCGAAGCTATCGTTGATAACTTTCGCGAAAGGAGCTAGACAGTTTGTTGTACAAGAAGCGTTGGAGATGATTGTGTGTGCAGCTGGATCGTATTTGTCTTCGTTAACACCAAGTACGATTGTGATATCTTCGTCAGAAGCTGGAGCGGAAATGATAACTTTCTTAGCTCCACCTTTCAAGTGAAGTTCTGCTTTTTCTTTCGCTGTGAAAATACCAGTGGATTCGATTACGATTTCAGCGCCTACAGATGCCCATGGCAGATCCCCAGGGTTACGTTCAGCAAAAACCTTGATGGAACGACCGTTAACGATCAATTCGCCTTCGCCAGCTTCAACTGTAGCGTCTAGTTTACCGTGAGTAGTGTCATATTTAAGCAAGTGAGCCAATGTTTTAACGTCTGTCAAATCGTTAACTGCTACGATTTGTACATCTGGGTTGTTCAATGCTGCGCGGAATACGTTACGACCAATACGTCCGAAACCGTTAATACCTACTTTTGTTGTCATCGTCATTTCCTCCTAAGATTACATAAATATTATATTTCAAAACGCAGCCATGAATGGCTTACGTTATGATGGCAACTTTCAGCTATACATGCTTCATGATTTCTAAGGCAGCTGCTTCATCTGTAACAAGCACATCTTCTTGCCCATGTCGTAGTACAGAAGCGATCGCTTCCCCCTTGCTCTTCCCGCCAGCAACACCAATCACAACCTCAACACGCTGCAGATCTTCCAGTCGAAGTCCGACTGTCGGCATCTTATGAACCACATTTCCTTGGCGGTCAAAATAATAACCAAGCGCCTCAGCAAGTGCACCATCAGCTCTCAGACTACTCGTAGTATCATTATCTACTTTACGTCTGCGTGCCATGACCATAGCATCTCCGATACCATGTACAACAATGCGACAACTGCGCACCGCGTTCACAACTTCCTGAATCTGTGGATCTTGAATCAGCGATTGATACGCTTCTTCCCCAAGATGATCTGGCACATGCAGCAACCTGTATTTCCCACCAGTTTTCTTGGCCATGATGGAAGCAATCGTGTTCGCTTGCATATCCACACTTTCACCAAGTCCTCCACGTGCAGGAACGAACCAACTACCTTTCATCGAAGACGAGATAGCTAGGTTATTGGCGATCTGAGCCATGGTCGACCCACCTGTTACCGCGATGATATCATCTTTGGCGACATATTTACGCAAGGCGGCCGCGCCAGCGCGTCCAAGCTCTTTCTTCGTAAATACGGAAGTGTCGGAATCCCCAGGTACGATAATCACATTGGAGATGTGAAAAGCTTTGGCAATGCTATCTTCCAGATCTGTTAAGCCAAACGCCATCTTAATGATCGGCTGCATGTCTTCCAGCAGTTGACGACCAGACTCGCTGATCTTCATGCCGCTTGTGTCCGACTCCAGAAGCCCTAGCTCCTTCAGGAAATCGACTTCACCGCGCAGTACGCGCTCCGTCATGTCGAGTGAGGACGCTAACGTCCTTCGTCCGACAACACCGGAGACCAAGATGTGTTGCAGAATCGAGTAGCGTTTCTTCATGATGTCCATAAGATCAGGCATGAGCTGTTTCTGAATGTCTAGAATCTCTCTCATAGGACGACTTCCAACGCTCCCGATCCAATGTAGGACGTTTTTTGTCCCAGGTATACATTTTATGTCCCACCCGGGTGAAAAAAAAGTTCCTTGCACAATTCCGTATTTCGTTTCTCGTTTACAGTTCTTATTATAACCATTTCCTTCGCAACATTCAACATTTGTTCAAACATTTTTCTCCAAATAGGCCTGTAAGGGCTTACCATCTTGCTTTTTATGGAAAGCTGACTTATAATAACCCTTGCTTCACTTTTTCTACTACTATGCGCCCGTGGTCCAATGGATATGACGTAGGCCTCCGAAGCCTGAGATAAAGGTTCGATTCCTTTCGGGCGCGTCCAACAAATCAGCTACAAGAGTTACGGTTTAATCGCCAAATCAGCTCTGAAGCTGATTTTTTTTGTGTTTAGTTTGACCTTTCTTGACCTTCAGACGTTTTTTCGTTATCATACTTGTAGATACTGTAAATAGTATGTACCCAATAGTAGGTAATCCAACCCCAAGGAGGTCATTCTCATGAGTTTTATTCCTATGGTCGTCGAACAGGACGCGCGCGGTGAAAGAGGATATGACATCTACTCTCGCTTGCTGAAAGACCGCATTATATTCTTAGGCACGGGTGTCAACGATGTTGTGGCGAATTCCATCATTGCTCAGTTGCTCTTCTTGGCCGCTCAAGATCCTGATAAAGATATCTCGCTTTACATTAACAGCCCAGGCGGCTCCATCACAGCCGGTATGGCGATCTTCGACACTATGCAGTTCATCAAACCAGACGTATCCACGATCTGTGTAGGTATGGCCGCTTCCATGGGTGCATTCTTGCTCACTGCTGGTGCCAAAGGCAAGCGTTATGCGCTTCCGAACAGCGAAGTCATGATTCACCAACCACTTGGCGGCGCAGAAGGCCAAGCCTCTGATATCGAGATTCGCGCTAAGCGTATTTTGAAAATGAGAGACAACCTGAACACGATCCTAGCAGAGCGCACGGGACAAACGTTCGAGCGCATCGAGAAGGATACGGACCGTGATAACTTCATGAGTGCTAAAGAAGCAGCCGAATACGGACTCATCGATAAAGTCATCGAGCGCGTCTAATCATTTCATACATGAAAAAAACCAGCCTGAACTTCATTGCTCACATGAGCTTTGATGTTCGGCTGGTTTTTTTTAATTCATCATTTCTTCTCATCCAATGGGTAGAAAATCAAATCAATCGGGAACGCTGAGCCCGCGGGAGGCGTAAACTCAATATCTAACGCATCTTCCGTACCAGTCGTACGTGCCAGTACTACCAAGCCATCGAAGGCCGTAATAACACCGGAATACGGTACAGGAATGATTTCACCGTTGATTTTAAACGGCCCTTTGAAGACGCCGCCTCTAGCCATGATCATCACAGCCATTTTGCGAGGCTTATCCGCATGAATTTTGTAGACGACGCCGTAATTACCACCATTCTCTACAACTTGCTTACGCATCACGTCGTAGCCTTTGACGAATGGATCCGTCTTATTGTCACCGATCGTTAATCTGGAGGCTTTCGTAAAGCTCGTAGCATCAATTTTCCATTCAATCTCGGAAACGGGGAAAGTACCGCGAACATGACCGTTAAAGGAGAGTAAAGGCAACTCCTTCACTATCGTTGGTGTTAGCATCTTATCCGTTGCGATAAAGGACATTTGAAGCTCGCCGTCTGTTTCGACATCATAGAACAAATTCACGCCTTGCCCTGGATAAAAATCAGGAAGCTTCGCATAGACATAACTTGCATGAGGCGGAACTGTCATTGTATCTGTATAAACGTTGTTTAGAAGGAAATCAACCGAAGCTTCGCTGCCGATCAAATTCGCATAAACCGAAGGGTATACTTCGCCTTTATTTGTTGTTTTAATCGTAATCGGCTTATCTGTGTTGTTTGTTGCAAAGATGGCAAATGTCATCTTCTGTTGCGTGCCATTGATATGATCCGCGTATAAGCGCGCTTTACCATTAATATTGTCTTGATACAAAATACCGCTTGACGTGAATTCTTCTGGACTGTCGCTAACAAGCAGCGTACGTCCTTGTACTTCTTTCACGTCTTTCGGAAGCATCGGTAACTCGTTAAAATGGGACCAAATCGTCGTCCAGTTCGTTTTGATGAACCCGCCAACTGGTTTCATATATATCGGGTATTCAACTTCTGACAAATACGGTTCATTTACAACAGTAACAAAGCTTTTGAACAACTTACTCACATGACCATGGCCATCCTTAACCGTTAAAGTTACTGGATATTGGCCTGCTTTGAAGAATGCTTCTTGTTTCCCTGTCCAATCGAAAGACACGATACCCTCTGCATCTGGATCATAACTCAAATCCAAATACTTAACAGGCTCTCCAAGCCTGTAGGTAGGCTTCGCAGTGGCGAATTTGGCAACTGGGCGAGAATTACTATCTTGATCGATGTAGATGCCCTCTGGCGCTTTAAAATGCACGATCTCTACACGTCTTAGCTCGCTATTGTAGGTATACTTTGCACCCATGTAATCAGCCAACCATGTCAGCTTCACAAGCAACTTGCCATTCACGATAGCGGCTACGGATTTAAAGGGTACATCCACCCCATTCGTTGTCACCGTCTTATGATCGGGATCAAGCACGATGTTGTAACCTGGAGGCGCCATTTGAATGGTACGGGATAAATCATTCCATTCTACTTGAAATCCTAATGTATCACCCAGGAACTTGGCTGGAACAAAGGTGCTTCCATCAATGATGGTAGAGGGGGATTCTAGATGGATTTGCTCTTGATTTACGAAAGCTTCTGACTTGTCGATATAAAGTAAAATAAAGGACGAACTTGTTGATACCGCATGCGCGGCTGGTGCAGTAATCGTACTAACTAGAAATACGAGTACAGCCAGTAAGGCAATCATTTCTTTCTTTACTACATTCATTTCACTTCGGCTCCTTCTTCAAGCTTGGGATAGGGGCGCTATTTGGAAATACAAATAGCCTTATCCATCACGACCACGTTTATTAGACGTAGCCAAATGAAAAAGGTTGCCCCATGCCACTATTTGTTAACAATTTTGACACTTTTAGAAAGTTAGCGTTTTACTTCTACAATGCAAAAAAGCCCCCTCGAAAGGTAGGCTTTTAAAGGATTATTGGTTTTCCAACTCTTCCTTACTGACTAATGTGACTAAAGCGTTTACAGCCTGCTCTGCATCCGAACCTTCTGCACTTATGAAGACTTCGGTCCCTGTGCTGATCGCAAGACTCATAATTCCCATGATGCTCTTCGCATTCACTTTCTTCTCATCTTTCTCAACAAAGATCTCCGATGAAAACTTATTCGCCTCTTGAACAAACAATGCCGCAGGTCTGGCATGAAGTCCTGTTCTCAACTTCACAACGACTGGACGTCTGGACATGGAACTAATTCCCCCTAGTGTGGAGCTTATATGGATTACTATTAATAACAGCGTYTACCTTATGTTTTAATATTATAGCATTTTTCCTTCAAGTACACTAGAAAAAATGCGAAAAACTTATACAAGCGTTGTACAGCCCCGACTTTCCTACGAATTCCGGTGTTTTTCGGCTAATTCGTCTATTTTCCGCAGGCGATGATTCACACCTGACTTGCTGACACTGCCCGAAAGCATGTCGCCAACTTCCTTCAAATTCAAGTCAGGATGCGCAAGTCTAATCTCCGCAACCTCTCTTAACTTCTCAGGTAAGCTGTCTAGACCGATCTCCCGCTGCAACAATCGAATATTCTCGATTTGTCTGACGGCTGCCCCGATCGTTTTGTTCAAGTTCGCCGTTTCACAGTTTACGATGCGATTAACGGAATTCCTCATATCCTTCATAATCCGGACATCCTCGAAGCGCAGCAGCGCCTGATGGGCCCCAATGATATTGAGAAACTCGATAATTTTCTCGCCTTCCTTGATGTACAGCACGAACCCTTTCTTACGTTCAATGAATCGGGCGTTTAAGTCAAACTTATTCGCAAGCTGTGTTAAAGCTTTGCAGTGCTCTTCATAAATCGAAGCAATTTCCAAGTGATAGGAAGATCCCTCCGGGTTATTGACAGAACCGCCAGCCATGAAGGCTCCTCGAAGATAAGCACGCTTGCAGCAATTGCCGCGAATAATGTCCTTGTTAATCCCCGTCGTAAAAATAAAACCTTCCGAGACGATCTTCAAATCACTGAGCAGTTCCTGTACTTGGCCAGGCACCCTAACAATGTACACATTATTCTTCTTTAGACGCATCTTCTTACGCACGAGCAACTCCGTGTGTGTATTATACGTCTTCTTGATCAGCGAGTAAATTCGCCGCGCAATCGCTGCGTTCTCCGTGGATACATCCAACACGACACGCTGGCTTGTTAACTGAACAGCGCCATTCATTCGAATGAGCGCGGACAGCTCCGCTTTTTCACAGCATGACTCCGAATCATTAATTAATGTTAATTCTTTTTTGGTTGTTGCCGCAAAGGACAAGGGACTCACTTCTTCCTTAACAGCCAGCTTTCGACGAGCTGATAGATATGGTCACTCAATTTCTCTGCATCATGACGAAGATAAGTACGGAATAGCACAAGTCGATCTGCAATTACCCGATATCCTCTTTTTGTCACTTCATCCAAATCTAAATGAACCGCTTTTGAACCTTTTTCCGCATACTTGGCTTGCACCTGCGGTGGAATTTCACCATTATTCACGATCACATAATCAAACAAATGCTGACCTAAGTGATCATAAATCGCATCCAGATGATCGCTCACAGAATAATCATCGGTTTCGCCTGGCTGTGTCATGACATTACAAATGAACAATTTCACTGCGTTCGATGCCACGATCTCCTTAGCAATCCCTGGAACAAGTAAATTCGGCAGCAAACTTGTATATAAACTGCCAGGACCGCACAAGATGGCATCTGCTTCGCGTATCGCTTGAACGGCTTCTGTGAGGGGTGTTACCCCCGCCGGTTCAATGAATACTCTCTTGATCCGTCCATCGGCCTTCGGAATTTTGGACTCCCCAACAACTAAAGTCCCGTCCTCCATAATGGCTTTCAACACGATGGCTTGATTCGAAGCCGGGAGAACTCTCCCACGAACAGCAAATACGCGATTCATTTCTTGCACGGCAGTAACAAAATCACCTGTAATATCTGTCAATGCCGCTAGTATTAGATTTCCCAGACTATGTCCGGCTAAACCTGTACCGTTCTGAAATCGATATTGAAGCATTAATGACAACAATGGCTCCACGTCAGCTAACGATGTTAACACATTTCGAATATCCCCTGGAGGCGGCATCTGCAATTCACTTCGCAAGATACCAGAGCTTCCTCCATCGTCTGCAACGGTCACGATAGCTGTGATATCAACCGGCTTTTCTTTCAACCCTCTCAGCATAACCGAGAGCCCTGTTCCACCGCCAATAACGACTATTCTGGGCTTACGTTGTAATTGACCAAGCTCCATACTTCTTTCACCCTCTTACTCACATAGCCGTCTATAAACGGTCCCGCTCGGAATCTCGATGACTTAGACGCACGGTCTCAGTCTCACTGTTCCCCATAACTTTACCTAGATACTCCGTAATGGCAACCGATCTATGTTTACCTCCTGTGCAGCCAATACCAACAACAACCTGGCTCTTGCCTTCCTTCTTATACTGAGGCATTAAGAAGTTCAGCATATCGAGCAGCTTCGTCAGGAATTCTTGCGTCTCTGACCACTTCATCACATAGTCATAAACATCTGGATCCTGACCCGTCTGCGGACGCAATTGTTCCACATAGTGAGGATTAGGCAAGAAGCGTACATCAAAGATTAGATCAGCGTCAATAGGGACACCATACTTGAACCCGAAAGAGATTACATTTATAGATATGCGATTAGCTTCTAGATTGGTGAACCGGGAAATGATTCTTTCTTTCAACTGCACCGGTTTCAGGCTGCTAGTATCAATCACCTGCGTCGCCAGACCCTTGAGCTCTTCAAGCAACTTACGCTCAAGACCTATTCCCTCAAGCGGCGCCCCGTCTGGTGCCAATGGATGGCGGCGACGGCTCTCTTTGTAACGCTGAACGAGCGTCCCATCCGTTGCGTCTAGGAATAAAATTTCATAGCTAAGTGTGTAATTTTCTTGGATATAGCGTAAAGACTCTTGGAGCGCAGTGAAAAATTCACGTCCGCGCAAATCAATAACCAAGGCGACTTTGCCGATTTTACCCATCGATTGCACAATCAATTCAGCAAACTTCGGAATCAAGACGGGAGGCAAGTTATCAACGCAGAAGAATCCAAGATCCTCCATGCTTTGAACAGCTATTGTCTTGCCTGCACCCGACATCCCTGTAATAATGACCAGTTTCGCTAAAGGGTGGTTTTCTTCCATGCATGACACCTTCCTTTGGGGTGCTTTCACAGATCAGCTTTTCTTAACTACATCTGCGAACCCGGTCTAGCCTTCTATCGTAAATTCAATCCTGCAGCTCCAACAACACCAGCATCATTACCAAGAGTAGCAGCAACAATCTCAACACCCTCAGCCGCAACTTCTGGTGTAAATTTGATGAACGTTTCACGAATTGGTTGGAATAGAATTTCCCCTGCCTTCGAAACACCACCGCCGATAATAAAGCGCTTAGGATTAATGACAACAGCCAGGGCTGCCATCGAACGTCCGATATAATAAGCAGCGCGATTCACGATGCGCAAAGCTACTTCATCTCCGCTTTTTGCATCATCAAACACATGCTTAGCTTCAATCTTCTCGTGAAGAGCCAGTGATGTACGCTCGCCGCGTTCCACCGCTTCCTTCGCCATGCGAACAATACCTGTTGCGGAAGAAACGGTTTCAAGACATCCCATTTGACCACAGCCGCACTGAATCGCTTCAATGTCAGGCACGATGGACATATGTCCAAGTTCGCCAGCCATACCAGCAGAACCTTGATAAATTTTACTGTTAATAATGATACCGCCGCCAACACCTGTTCCAAGTGTGTAGCATACAACGTTCGGGATACCCGCTCCAGCTCCAGCCCAAGCTTCGCCAAGCGCAGCTACGTTCGCATCGTTATCAATCTTAACTTGTTTACCCAGAAGTGCTTCAAGCGTCTTCTTCGCTGGTACGTTATGCCATTGCAAGTTCGGTGAGAATTTCACGAAGCCTTCTGGAATATCCATAAATCCAGCCAACCCCGCGCCAATTCCAGCTACTTGCTCCCACGAATAGTCGGATTCTTCGACAACCTGACGTACATATTGCGCAATACGCTCAAGAACCGAATCTGCACCTAGTTCAGGGGAAGTAGGACCTTCTAACGTTTTAAGAAGCTTGCCTTGCTCATCACAAATACCCACTTTAATATTCGTGCCGCCTAGATCTACACCGATATAAATTTGATTGGACATTACAAGGTCACCTCATGAATAATCATAAAATTTTCGGGCATGTGCTCCTGTTCCCACTATAAGACAACACTGCCGGGAGGTCAAGATTCATCCACACCCTGTCTAAATGAGAAAACGTGGAAAGCGTAGCCCTCCACGTTAACTGAATTGCCAAAATGACTTACAAAGAAATACTCCAGTCGTGTACGCTGTTGCCTTCAAGGAACTTCTCAGCTTCCAACGCTGCAGCACATCCACTTCCAGCTGCTGTGATAGCCTGACGATACTTCGTATCTTGCACGTCACCACAAGCGAATACGCCTGGGATGTTCGTTTCTGTTGTTCCTGGCTTCACGACGATGTAGCCATGCTCATCTGTGTCGATTTGTCCACCGAGGAACTTCGTATTCGGCGTATGACCGATCGCTACGAAGATACCGTCTGTTTCAAGGACTTCATCTTCACCTGTTTGGTTGTTTTTTACTTTAAGGCCAGTAACACCTTTATCACCCGCTACAACTTCTAACGGCGTGTTATTCAGTGACCACTTCACCTTCTCGTTTCCACGAGCGCGGTCTTGCATAATTTTGGATGCACGAAGCTCATCGCGGCGATGAACCAAACGCACTTCGGAAGCAAAACGAGTCAAGAAGTTTGCCTCTTCCATAGCAGAGTCACCGCCACCAACGACGATAATCTTTTTGCCGCGGAAGAAGAATCCATCACATGTTGCACATGTACTTACGCCGCGCCCGATGTTTTCTTTCTCGTTCGTGATGCCAAGCAATCTTGCAGACGCACCTGTTGAGATGATCAGTGTTTCTGTTTCGATCTCTCCAAGCCCCTCTACTTGAAGCTTAAACGGACGGTTCGTCAATTCAACGGAATTAACCCAACCTGTTTTGAATTCAGCGCCAAAGCGTTCAGCCTGCTTGCGCATGTTTTCCATTAATTCTGGTCCCATAATCCCTTCGGGAAATCCTGGGAAGTTCTCTACTTCGGTAGTTGTCGTCAACTGACCGCCTGGCTCTGGTCCTTCAATAACAAGCGGGCTTAGGTTCGCACGCGCCAAGTAAATGGCTGCTGTTAGACCGGATGGTCCTGTTCCTACTACGACTGATTTATACATATGATTTCCCTCCTAGGTGCTTTCCTAAGGAAAGCTCTCTTTAATTAGCATGGTTGATCAGCGATTGCTCACCGCCGTTTAGGGCAAGAACAATCAGTTCATCTATATGTATGAAAGCCGAGGCTTTCATGATGCATCAAGCTCGGCTATCAAAGACTCGTAAACTTATTGAAAATCGCATCCATTTTCTCACGCAAGCCACAGGTATCATCGATATGCTTCACATGCCGACTGACCGTGGAAACCGTGACGCCATAGCGTGTAGCTACTTCCTGATAGGAAATCGTACGGCGATGCATTTTGGCAATCAAATATTCTAACGCCGCTGCCCAGCCTGCTGATTTGTGAATCTTCGGCACGTTCGGGTACACCTTCGTCAGAAACTCAACCCACAGAATTTCTAAGTCATACTGTTGAACCATATCGTAACGCTTATGCATATGCGATAACGCTGTTTCCATCACTCGCTGCCATGTTGCATCCCACACGGGAAGATGAGGCGAGTACGGAGAAGCCTCTACCATGATGTCTTTATTTTCAAGATAAGCTGGAAGCGACTCTCGGATGCCCATACTTCGCAGAACGAATATGGCAACCTTCTTCAAATAGTCATCCTCTTTGTGATCCAGAATGAAATCCTGAAGCGCGTCTCTCACTTCGTTGTCCGCAATCAAGCCAAAGGCTTGAATGACTTGAAGCTTCGTTTCTACGTCGCCATGTCGCAAAGCCCAGAAGAAGGATGACCGCACAAGCGGGTCTTTCTTCAACTGATCAGGAATTCCTTGCGTCGACTTCTCAAGCGCACGGAACTGTTCCTCGAACGGAAGATGATAGTGGTAGCTCCAAGTAAGCGGAAGCGCCGACTTCTCTCTGACCCGCAATTGCTCTAAGTAGAACTTCGAAATTTCAGCACCCGGATCTAGCTTCTGAACCTGCTTCCACAAGCGGTACGCTTCTGCGAAACGACCGATATGGCAGGCAGCAACAGCCGCATAATGGTACAAACAAGGATCTGTTCCCCCGTCCCCCGCCTTCAATAGACGTTTAAACAGATGGTAGGCTTTCTCATGCTGAGCAAGAATCCCCATCGTCGTAGCCAGCTTGAACACATGTTCTTGCTGGAACGGAAAGGTCTTGCCTAGCAGTGCAGTCAGCTCAGCCAGTTCCTTCTTGTTGCCAAAATGCTGATGGAAAATCGCCATATTGCAAAGTGCATGCAGATTACCAGGATCAATAACCAGCACTTCGCGGATGGTTTCCATCGCCTTCTCGAATTGGCCCATGTAATAATAAGCCAGTGCCAGATTGTTGCGAGCCGCTGTGAAGTCAGGCTGCTTCTTCACCAACTTCTCCAACTGCCTTACGGCTTCTGCGAACTTACCTTCCTCGAGCAACGCACGGGCTTTATCATGCTCGAACAGCCCTTCTCGACTCTTGATGCTAGTGAGAGGGGCGGGACGATCAAGCTCGTAGCTCAGCATTTCCATCATTTCTTCGGATTCGTCCATGAATTGCCCTGTTGGGTCATTCTCCAAATACCGAACCAATGCCTGTTCCGCCTGCTCGAAGTTTTCCATGTTGGCATAGTTGTTCGCCATATAAAAGTGACATTCTGTCATCTCGGGATCAATGGTTTCAAGGATATGCTGCAAAATTTGGTTCGACTCGTCATAATTGCCCACTTCGGAGAGAACTCCTGCGAGATTGCAGTGATTCACAGGATTATCCTGCTCATACTCTGCAGCCCGCCGGAAATATTTCAATGCCTTATCATAATGAAACCGATCCAAAGATTGAACCGCTCTCTCGAAAAAGAATGCGGCATCCATGTTTATTGAGATAACTTTTGGTTTTGGCGCTTCGGATTTGCGCTTTTTCTTTTCCATAGCAAGACACCTCCGGCAATTTGATTACCATCAAATTATACCATAGATCTCCTAGAAGCCAAAAACATTATCCGAAGGTAAGATTTGGACCTATACGCCGCCGTATTTAAATAGGGAGGATAGGGATCCGCCTTCTGTAATGATGCGAACCGCATCAGATAACAAAGGCGCAACAGAAAGGACATTAAACTTAGATGAATGGCCCTCTGGAATCGCGATCGAATCCGTAATAATAACTTCTTTAATGCTTGGGTGATCCAACCGTTGCAGTGCTGGGCCAGAGAACACAGGGTGTGTCGCACAGATGTAGACATCAAGCGCACCGCGTTCTTTCAGGCTTTCCACAACATTAACGATCGTTGTACCTGTATCAATAAGATCCTCGATAATGATTGGCGTGCGTCCCGCAACATCCCCAATGACGTGTGTAATCACAGATTCATTGTGCTCAGGGCGCTTCTTAATCATCATAGCGAAAGGCGCATCGAGAATGTTAGCCATTTTCTCAGCTGTTGTCGCACGACCCGCATCTGGAGAAACGATAATGGGGTTCGGTAAATTTTTTCTTTTAATACAATCACTAATCAGATCAAGCGCTGTCAGGTGATCCACAGGGATATTGAAGAAACCTTGGATCGCTGGCGCATGGAGATCAATCGTAACAACACGAGTTGCGCCTGCTGAAGCAAACAAGTCAGCGACTAATTTAGCTGAAATCGGCTCACGCGGAGCTGCTTTACGTTCTTGACGAGAGTAACCATAGTAAGGGATGACAAGGTTGATCGTTTTTGCAGATGCTCTTTTCGCCGCATCCATCATGACCAAAAGCTCCATCATATGCTCATTAATCGGATGGGAGAAGGTTTGTACCAGAAACACGTCGCAGTTACGAATCGTCTCTTCGTAAAGGCAATAAATTTCTCCGCTTTTGAAACGTGATAATTTAATTTGTCCTAGCGGCTGGCCGAGCTCTTTACAAATACTTTCCGCAAGCTTCGGATTCGAAGATCCGGAAAAAATTTTAACATTGTCGCTATGCATGGTTAATGGTTACCTCCGAAGGTTCATTAAATAGATTATAGAGTCCTACTCATTATACATGATACGTGTCGGAATTAAAAAGTCACAAGTTGTCGTTTTCGAGCAGAAAATGTGGCTATTTCGTTAAATCCAATCGCTTTTAACAGCACTCTAGCCTCATCCAAATACTGAGACAACCGTTCCGGCTGATGCGCATCAGATCCGAGCGTCACTGGAATTCCCACCTTATGGCAATATTCCAGCATACGATGGCTTGGGAACATCTCTTTACAAGGGTGCCGCAGGCCTGAAGCATTCAACTCAATCGCAAGTCCATACTCTTTAACGGTATCTAACGCCGCTTTTTCCAATTCCCACGTATCACGATCTGGCACATAACCAAACCGTTTGATCATATCGATGTGACCGATATAGTCATACAGTCCGGTTCGGACTGCTTTCTTCACTGCCTCGTAGTATTGGGTATAAACTGCAAAAATATCCTTACCTTCCCAACCTGCCAGCTGCCTAAAATCAGAAATATCCCACTCGCCTAGAAAATGAACCGAACCGATCACATAATCCCATGGGTAGGCGTTAATGATGGCCGCAATTTCGTTTTCGAAACCTTCCACATAATCGCCTTCTAAGCCCACGCGAATATCAATCTGGTCCTTGTACTTCTCCTTGAGATGAAGGCATTCTTCCACATAACGAGGAAGCTCCTCCATCGGCATCGMCATTTCCGGCCAATACGTTTGCGGGTCGACATGCAAAAGCGGCATATGATCAGAAAGCCCCAATTGGGTAAGCCCGATCTCGATGCCGCGTTTGACGTATTCCTCCAGTTCCCCAGAGGCATGACCGCAGCGCACATGATGTGTATGATAATCAATCAACATCGTGAATTCACTCCAGGTCGTTTACTTTATTTTTTGACGTGTCTGTTAGCCAGCTCTTTCATAATATCATCCAATGGCAATTTATTATTACGTAAAAGGACCATTAAGTGAAAAATAAGATCGCTCGCTTCATAGCGAAGCTCTTCATTGTCTTTATTTTTAGCTGCAATAATGACTTCTGCTGTTTCTTCGCCCACTTTTTTGAGGATTTTATCGACCCCTTTTTCGAAAAGGTAGGTCGTATACGCACCCTCTGGACGCTCCGCATCACGGGAAGCAATAACCGCTTCTAGTTCAGCTAAAATAGCGAAACGGTCGCCGCCAGTAGCAGGTGCAGCTTCCTCAATAGAACCTTCCACTGCGATGTTTGAAGTGAAACACGTGTACGAACCATTGTGACAAGCAGGTCCTACTTGTTCAACTAGTACCAATAACGTATCCGCATCACAGTCGTAGCGAAGTGCTTTGACCTTTTGCGTATGACCGGAAGTTGCCCCTTTATTCCAAAGCTCATTCCGTGAACGGCTCCAGAACCACGTGTCACCCGTTTGAATCGTGCGCTGCAAGGACTCACTGTTCATGTAAGCCAGCATAAGAACTTCTTTACTTACCGCATCTTGCACGATGGCAGGTACAAGCCCCTGCGCGTCATATTTAATTTGATCCACTGAAAATGTCATCGAATTTCAACCCCTTTACCTTTTAGGTCTGCCTTGACCCCGTCTATCGTTAATTCTTTATAGTGAAAAATCGTTGCCGCCAACCCTGCATCAGCCTTGCCTTCGGTAAACACATCGTAGAAATGCTCAGCTTTTCCCGCTCCGCCAGAAGCAATCACAGGGATTGTCAGCAGTTCGGATACTGCGCGTGTCAGCTTCAGATCGAAGCCGTCCTTCGTCCCGTCTGCATCCATGCTCGTCAGCAAAATTTCGCCAGCACCTAGCTCTTCTACCCGCTTCGCCCATTCCAGTGTCTTGATGCCTGTCGGTTTGCGTCCACCATGGGTATACACTTCCCACTCGCCCCACTCGGGATTGAACTTCGCGTCAATGGCTACCACAATACACTGGGAACCGAACTTCCGTGCACCATCGGATACGAGCTGAGGATTAAGCACCGCTGCCGTGTTGATTCCGATTTTGTCCGCACCCGCACGAAGAAGACGTTTCATATCATCGACACTTGAGATCCCGCCGCCAACTGTGAACGGAATCGTAATCTCGCCAGCCGTTTGACGGACTACCTCGACCATCGTCGCGCGCCCTTCAACGGAAGCGGAAATGTCGAGAAACACGAGCTCATCCGCACCTTCTTTATCATAAATCGCCGCAAGCTCTACGGGATCACCGGCATCACGTAAATTTACGAAATTTACGCCTTTCACCACTCGGCCATCCTTGACGTCGAGGCAAGGGATAATTCTTTTGGCTAACATGCTCAGCACCTCCTTGAGACTATTCTCACCTTATTTACACAGGGTCAAAAAATTGCCCAACAGCTGCATACCGTTATCACCGCTTTTCTCGGGGTGGAACTGCATGCCGTAGACATTATCACGGCCTACAATCGCCGTTACAGGTTGATAGTAGTCGGTCACTGCCAACAGATCGCTCTCCCGTTCAGGCTTCACATGGTAGGAGTGTACGAAATACACGTGCCCTTCCTCTATGCCTTTGAAAATAGGACTCTCACTCTGCTTGTAACTGAGAAGATTCCAGCCCATATGCGGTACCTTGTAGTCTCCGCGGAAACGTACGACCGACCCAGGCAGAAGCCCTAGCCCCTCATGCTGACCATGTTCTTCACTGCTAGTGAACAACAACTGCATGCCTAAGCAGATGCCTATCAATGGCTTGCCAGACGCTGCATATTGCTTCACAACCTCGTCCAAGCCCGATTCGCGCAGATGCTCCATCGCATCGCCGAATGCGCCGACACCGGGAAGGATCGCGCCTTCTGCAGCTAGAATTTGTTCCGGATCTCCCGTCACAACCGCTTCATAGCCGAGCCGCTCAACAGCTTTGCTCACGCTATGTAAATTACCCATTCCATAATCAATAATGGCGATCATGCCTACAGCACTCCCTTCGTCGAAGGAACCCCCTGCACACGAGGATCAATCGATGTTGCTTCATCCAGCGCACGTCCCAACGCTTTAAACACACCTTCGATCATGTGATGCGTGTTTTCACCGTAATGCACAATAACATGCAAAGTAATACGAGCTTCTAGCGCAAATTTCCAAAGGAACTCTTTTACCAGTTGTGTTTCAAAGCTGCCAACATTCGCTGTAGGGTATTCTGCGCGGTACTCAAAATGCGGACGGTTGCTGATATCAATCACAACTTGTGCCAATGCTTCATCCATGGGGACGAATACACTTGCATAGCGTTTGATGCCTCTTTTGTCGCCTAGCGCTTTGCGCAGGGTCTGGCCTAGACAAATCCCGATGTCTTCTACGGTGTGATGATCATCGATTTCGATATCGCCTTTGGCATCTACTTTCAAATTGAAGATACCATGTTTCGTGAACAAATCAAGCATATGATTTAGAAATGGAACATCTGTTTGGAGCTCCGAAATTCCTGTACCGTCTACTTCAAAAGAAAGTTTAATGTCCGTTTCATTCGTCCTACGGGCTACACTCGCTGAACGTGCTCTTACTTGATCCTGTTCCGCCATCTAGGTCAACTTCCCTTCCTTTTTAAGTCTGATCTCTACCGCACGCGCATGGCCTTCCAAGCCTTCATTCCGGGCCAAAGTCATGATCATGTCGCCGTTCGCGAGTAACGCTTCCTTGCTATAGTGAATGACGCTTGATTTTTTGAGGAAATCGTCCACATTCAGTGGCGATGAGAATCTGGCTGTGCCATTCGTCGGCAGCACGTGGTTCGGACCGGCGAAATAATCGCCGACAGGCTCTGTGCTGTAAGCGCCTAGGAAAATGGCACCTGCATTTTCAATGCGCGGCAGCCATGTGAAAGGATCCTGCACCAGCAGCTCACAGTGCTCCGGCGCCAAGCGGTTGATGACGTCGACGCCTTCGTCGAGTGAGTCGACAAGCAGAATCGCGCCTTTCGTCGCGGTCGAAACGGCAGCAATGGCTTTCTTCGGCAGCACATCCAGCTGCCGCCATAGCTCTAGCCGAACCTCTTCGGCTAGCTCGCGGGAAGGTGTCACCAGTATCGACGGTGACATCTCATCATGCTCGGCCTGCGCCAGCAAATCGGCCGCGACGTACTCAGGATCGGCGTGCTCGTCGGCGAGCACGACAATGTCCGTTGGTCCGGCGATCATGTCGATATCGACGACGCCGAACACGAAGCGCTTCGCCAGCGCTACGTAGATGTTGCCCGGGCCGACGATTTTGTCGACCGGCGCGATCGATTCTGTCCCGTAGGCCAGCGCGGCAATCGCCTGCGCCCCGCCTACGCGGTAGATCTCTTTCACACCCGCTTCGGCTGCAGCCACAAGGATATGCGGGTTAATGCCTTCTTCGCCCGCGGTGGACGGTGGCGTCACCATCGCGATCTCTGGCACCCCTGCGACGATCGCAGGGATGGCGTTCATGAGCACGGAAGACGGGTACGCCGCCTTCCCGCCAGGCACGTACAATCCGACCCGCTTCAGCGGTCGGATGATTTGGCCCAGCAGACTGCCGTCTGGCTGCAGGTCCATCCACGAATTGCGTTTCTGCTTCTCATGAAACGCACGAATGTTAGCGGCGGCTTGACGCAGCGCCGCTAGGAACGCGGCGTCGACTTGTGCGTACGCCGCTTGGATCTCTTCGTCGCTGACGCGAAGCTCAGCGACTTGTACGCCGTCGAACTGCTGCGCTAGGCGGCGCAGCGCAGTATCTCCGTCCTGCCGCACCTCATCGATGATGCGGCGGACGGACTCATTTTGCTCGGGTGAGCCGTATTCGACCTCGCGGTTTAATTGAAATTCGGAGGCGGGCATAATCCGCATCTTCATCTTCCTCTCATCTTTACTAGCTAATGCTATAGCTTCACTATCGGCAATACGTCCTGCAGCATATCACATAACCGTTGGATGGATTCGTTCTTCATCCGATAACTCACACGATTCGCAATTAAGCGGCTCGTGATTTGAAAGATTTCCTCTTGCTCGACAAGGCCATTTTCCTTCAAAGTTTGACCTGTCTCCACCATATCTACGATGCGGTCAGCTAGTCCAATTAAAGGCGCCAGCTCGATCGAACCATTCAACTTAATGACTTCGACTTGTTGTCCCTTTTCCCGGAAATACTGGGACGCCACATTTGGATATTTAGTCGCAACGCGTGGGTTGATTACCTGTTTCCAATCCGGCAGTCCAATCACCGACATGCGGCACCTTGCGATCCCTAGATCAAGCAATTCGTAAACATTCCGATTTTCTTCCATTAGAACATCCTTGCCCACAACCCCGATATCCGCAACGCCATACTCAACATAAGTAGGAACATCGACCGGTTTTGCCAAAATAAATTCCATCTTCGCCCCTGGTACAGGAATGATCAAACGGCGCCCTTCTTCCAGATCCTCAGGAATAGGCAATCCTGCTTTCGTAAACAGCTTCGCTGCTTGTTTATAGATACGGCCTTTCGGCATCGCTACTTTAAGAATGTCATCCACCGTTCCAACCTCCTCCAAACTTCCCTCATCTTTACTGAGAGGTTATTCCGTTATCAACTTCACTACTTGGTATCCCGCTCTGTCCAAATCTTCGCTTTGTTCCTTCGTCACTAGCTGTGTGATAACGATGCTCACATTATTAATTTCATCGCTCCGCATTTGCTTCGCTTGTTTCAACGCTTCCTCACGATGCTCCGCATCGTAGGCGATAAGCACACGAACCGGTTGTTCCACCTGCTCTTTACCCGTTACTTCAAGGATGCGATTCGTTTTCAATGCAAACCCTGTAGCTGGAGCTGGCCGTCCAAACTGACTCAATAAATTGTCGTAGCGGCCTCCACTGCAGACAGGGAAACCTAGTTCAGCAGCGTAGCCTTCAAACGTCATACCTGTATAGTAGGAGAAATCCCCAATCATCGTTAAATCAATTACCACGTGCTCGCTAACACCGTAAGCTTTCAGCACATCCCATACTTCGCATAGATGTCGGATCGCGTCCTGTGCGATTGGATGCTGGGAAACCATACGAGCTTGTTCGCAGATTTCATCGCCGCCACGAAGCCTCAATACTCCGTTCAGCTCTCTCTCTACATCAGGTGCCAGAGAAAGCGTCTTAATCGCTTCCCGGTATCCGACGTAATCACGGCCGAGTAAATGCTCTTTCAAAGAAAGCTGCGCATCGGTGCGTCCGTCCAATGTTTCTTGGAATAATCCATTAAGAAAACCAACGTGACCAAGCGCAATCTTAAACTTCTCAACACCAGCCGCCTGTAGAGAAGCAATCGCTAGCGCCACAACTTCGGCATCCGCTTCCGATGTAGCATCACCGATCAACTCAACACCAGTTTGATAGAACTCTGAATCTCTACCCGCCTCTTCTTCAATGGAACGAAAAACATTCGAATGATAAGAAAGACGGAGTGGAAACTCCTGTTCCTTTAAAAGCGAGGAAGCTACACGAGCGATTGGAGCTGTTAACTCCGAACGCAGCACGAGCGTTTTCCCTTTGCGGTCAAGCAGCTTGAACAGCTTCTTATCCTCTGTCGAGCTTGCTACACCAACTGTATCGTAATATTCAAGTGTAGGTGTAATAATCTGGTTGTAGCCCCAGCGTTCCATACAGGCCAATACACGGAATTCTATATTTCTGAGTTTCGTAACCGCATCAGGCAAATAATCTTTCGCGCCTAACGGTTTTTCAAATACTTTTGGCTTCGACACCGTCTCACCTCTATAAGTAGGAGTATAATCAGTTATTCTCATTCTATTGTTGATCAGTTACTTTATTGCGTTAACGTGCTACCATACTACCAAAATAAAGAATGTACGGCTATTTTAACACGTATCTTTAGGACCGTCAATCGTCTACGCCTTGTTCAGCGCTTTAAGAATGGCATATAAACCCACACGCCGTCAACTGTATATGGAGAAGCCTTATTTCATTGCTTTTTGCTATAACCTTTTGGATATTCCCGCTTTTTATATTGTAAAGTAGCCATCCCCTTACCTCCACCACCTGTACGGATTCTTGATGCGCATTGAGGCGCTGACGCATGTCGGCGGTCAAACCCTAACTCACAACCGCTCAACAATCACAGATGCCGTGCCATTGAAGACGTAAGTGTAATGCTGACGATAACGACCCCCTAACTAACTGGAAAACCTACAGTTAATTTGGAGCAAATCCACGCTTTTCAACGATTAGCTGTATTTTCTACATCTATTTTCGTCGAAAGTAGCTCATCGAGCTCAATTGGCTGAAATTAACAACAGAAAATCCATCTATTTGCTTTTACCGCCGAAATTCTGCCCATTTAGATGTATAAAATCCAGTTATTCGACCGCTTAGGTAGAAGTCTTTCCCTTTCACACCGCATATGGATTCTTGGTGCGCATTGTGGCGCCGGGCAATAGGAAAGGGCATGCTGCCGCGGCAGTATGCCCTCTCCAAGAGATAAATCTAGATTAATCTTCCTCTACAGGTTCGTTCGGAGTTTTCCCACCACCATTAGGTCCTGGTTCTTGTGTCGCACTCGGCCCTTGACCGTGGCCTCCTCTGTTACCGCCACCATCGCATAATTTGAATGCTGGGCTTTCTTCTCTACAACAAAAAATGAACCCAACATCACAACGATGTTGAGTCCATTTTTGTATATTTCATACACTAAGCACTGCCCGACCGAATTACCTGCATCGGATTACCTGCCACGAAGCTATTCGGGGCTACATCCTTATGAACGACAGATCCAGCGCCAATAATCGCATAATCACCAATCGTCACACCTGGCAGAATTGTCGTATTAGCCCCCACCATCACATGAGATCCAATACGAACGTCACCTAAACGATATTCCTTCGTTAAATACTCATGCGCCAAGATCGTCGTGTTATAGCCAATTATTGTATTGCTCCCAATGTAGATCCTCTCTGGGAAAAACACATCCACCATCACCATCAAGGCAAATGCCGAGTGCTCACCAACCGTCATGCCCAGAACACGACGATAGATCCAGTTTTTCAACCGCAACGATGGTGAATAACGGGTGATTTGAATCCAAACGAAATTTCGCATGGCCTTCCACTTACTCACCGTTTGGTAAATTTGCCATAGCGCATTGGGGCCATCTACGGGATACTTCTCTGTCTGCCTCAATCAACCTTCACTTCCGACGATATCCCAACTAGCGGCAACAGGTCAAACATATCATCGACGATATGATCCGGGTTGTACTGCTCTAAATAAGAGCGCCCCTTCCAGGACCAAGATACGCCAACAGAAGTAACTCCAGCATTTTGAGCAGCTTCAATATCATAATGACTATCGCCTACCATCATCGCTTCTTCAGCCGAGCTGCCAAGCTCTTTCAGCGCTGCAAAGATACCCTCAGGACTCGGCTTTGGTTCTTTTACATCATCAACTGTCACAATCGCGCTGACGTAAGAATCTAACCCGCAGAGTTTAAGTCCCATCAATGTGGTAAGCCTGATTTTGCTCGTCACGATACCGATTTTGATACCATTTTCGTGAAGCTTAGCCATTACCGTACGCACGTTCGGGAACTCCTGCACAAGCTCATCATGTTTAGCAAGGTTGAATGTACGATACTTAGTAATCAGTGCTTCAACTTCTTTCTTTCCTGTAAAAAACTCCATTTGCTCCACTAGCGGCCGCCCCATATTGGGAATAATAAGCTCACGACTAATAGGTTCCGGTGTTTCACCTTCCAAGCTATGCAAGAACGATTGTACAATTAACTCATTCGTGTCTACAATCGTCCCATCCAAATCAAATAGTACGGTTTGAATCATAGTTGACTCCTTTATCTGTCTCTTCTTCATTGACTACGTTGTTTTTATCAATCGCTAGCTTAGATACAATTGGATCCGAGTAACGTTCATTGGAATAGCCTTTTTTCCTTCTAATAATGATCATGATCACGGCCGCAATGACAATCAACAAGGCAAGCAGTTGGGAGAATCGAATATTCCCTCCATATGTCAGTACGCCTGGTTCAAACACGATTTTCATAGGTGACCATAACGCATTCATTAATGAAGCCAACCAACCCGGCCCCGTGATGTCTAAGCTATCCGTACGAATCCCTTCAATAAAGAAACGACCGATCGAATACCAGATGAAATAACTTAGAAATAGCTCCCCTGCCCGCAAAAACGGCCTGCGACGAAGCCAGAACAAGATCAGCAGACCTACAAAGCTCCATAATGATTCATAGAGAAATGCAGGGTGGTAGAATGTCCCCTCGATATTCATTTGATTCACGATAAAATTCGGTAAATGCAAGGTATCTCTCAAGAACGACTCTTCTACCGGACCGCCGTGAGCTTCCTGATTCATAAAATTGCCCCAACGACCGATTGCTTGTCCAACAATTAGACCTGGCGCAAGGATATCCGCAATTCGAAAGAAGTTGTATCCTTTGGCCCGAATATAGAATGAAGTACCGATAATAGCTCCGATCAGAGCGCCATAAATTGCAATCCCGCCGTGCCATATCATGAATACTTCCCATAAATTATCCTTATAATCAGCCCATTGGAAAGCTACATAATATATTCTAGCCCCAATAATGGCAGAAGGAACCCCAATTAACAATAAATCCATGAAGAAGTCAGGTACGATTTTGAATCGTTTCCCTTCCCTGATTGCCAACATTAAACCGATTAATGCGGCTGTTCCCAAAATAATGCCATACCACCTTACATGAATCGGCCCTAAGGAGAACGCAATACTTTCTAACATAGTTCCACTCCTTTATTTTGGTGAGCTTACGCCCTCTCTCAATCAAAATCCTCAAAATCTTCATTCAACGATTCCGTCAGCTTATTCGTAAACTGCAGCGCCGCGTTATAACCCATACGCTTTAAGCGATAATTCATCGCAGCAACCTCAACAATGACGGCTAAGTTTCGGCCTGGTCTTACAGGTATCGTAACTAGCGGCAGATCCGTATCGATAATCCGCGTTAGCTCCTCATCTAAGCCCAAACGATCATATTGTTTCTCTTGCTGCCAATTCTCCAATTTCACAACAACCGAAATCTTCTTCACATTACGAATCGCGCCTGCGCCGAATAATGTCATGACGTTAATGATACCTACACCGCGGATCTCTAGTAAATGACGAATCAACTCTGGGGCATTACCCGTTAATACTTTATCGCCATTTTGCCTAATCTCAACCGCATCATCCGCAATCAGTCGATGCCCTCGTTTCACAAGCTCAAGCGCTGTTTCACTCTTCCCGATCCCACTGCTACCGGTAATTAACATACCTACCCCATATACATCAACAAGTACACCATGGATCGTCGTGCTGGGCGCAAGCTTATTTTCAAGAAAACCAGTTAATCGGCTTGCAAAAATCGTCGTTGACAGCTGCGTTCTCAGCACTGGCAGATCACGCTTAGTCGCCTCCTCGAGCAATTCAACGGGAACGTCCAATCCTCGGGTTACAATAATACACGGCGTTTCCTCAGGGGCACAAAGCTGTTCAACCCGATTTCTCCGAACACCCGTCGTCAACATCTCTATAAACGTAATCTCTGTTTTACCAAGCATCTGAATTCGCTCTTTGGGATGGTAATTGAAATATCCCGCCATTTCAAGACCAGGCCGATACAAGTCACCAGTAGTAATCGGACGCTTAAGTCCACCCTCTCCTGCTAACACTTCCATATGTAGCTGTTCCATCATTTCGGAAACCTTTACCTTTTTGGCCATTGTCCTAACTCCTCCGAATTTGCTTATGTACCATTGCTTCCCCTTGCAGGCTTCCAATAGTTTCATCGTAATGGAATACCGAATTGAAATCAACTACTGTGTTCATGAACCTCGAAATAAACAAAAAAACCAGCCGATAACGGCTGGCCTTTCAGTACAATCCTATAGGTTTGGGTTAACCAAGATGGAAAGTGTTGATTCTTTATCGAAGAAATGAACTTTGTTCATGTCTAGTGCCAATTTAACGTTAGTACCTTCTTTGATTCCGGAACGACCGTCAACACGAGCGATTACTGTGTTAGCGCCGATACCGTTCAAGTACAAGTACATTTCGTGACCCAAGTTCTCAGTCAATTCAACGTTAACGTTGAATACTGTGTTCGGGGAAGCTTCCAAGAATACTGGCTCTTCGTGAATATCTTCTGGACGAACTCCCAGAATCACTTCTTTGCCAACGAATCCTTTGTCTTTAAGAACTTGTGCTTTACCAGCTGGAACTTCAACGTTGACAGTACCTGCTTTGAAGAATACACCGCCGCCTTCAGATGCCAATGTTCCAGACATGAAGTTCATGGATGGGGATCCAATGAATCCAGCAACGAACATGTTCACTGGGAAGTTGTAGATTTCTTCTGGTGTAGCAGCTTGTTGAATAATACCTTTATCCATAACAACGATACGATCGCCCATTGTCATTGCTTCGATTTGGTCATGCGTTACGTAGATCGTTGTAACACCAAGACGTTTTGTAAGTTTTGTGATTTCCGCACGCATTTGTACACGAAGTTTCGCATCCAAGTTGGAAAGCGGCTCATCCATTAAGAATACTTGTGGCTCACGAACGATCGCACGACCCAAGGCAACACGTTGACGTTGACCACCGGAAAGAGCTTTTGGCTTACGATCAAGCAAGTGAACGATATCTAGAATTTTCGCTGCTTCGCGAACGCGAGCATCGATATCAGCTTTTTTGAATTTACGAAGTTTCAATCCGAATGCCATGTTTTGATAAACAGTCATATGCGGATAAAGAGCGTAGGATTGGAATACCATCGCGATATCGCGATCTTTTGGAGCTACGTCATTTACAAGGCGGTCTCCGATGTAAAGTTCACCTTCAGTGATTTCCTCTAAACCTGCGATCATACGAAGAGTTGTGGATTTTCCGCAACCGGATGCACCAACAAGAACTACGAACTCTTTGTCAGCAACTTCAAGATGGAAATCTTTAACTGTTGATTCTTCTGCACCAGAATATCTTTTAACGATATGATTTAAACGTACGCCTGCCATGATTTCATTCCCCCTACAATTTATCGTTCAAAATGCTTTATTTATCTTCAACATTTCTATATACACATCTTACCCTACGAACGGCGGACTGACTATGCACAATCCCTACAAAAAAATCACTTTCTTTTCGTTACTTTGTACAATAGCAAGGCCAGACGTACCAAAACCGCATGATTAAACGTTCTAACATCCAGTCCTGTCTCGTTCTTGAACTTGTCCAACCGATAAAGCAGGGTATTGCGATGAATATAAAGCTTCTTCGCGGTTTCACTAACATTACAGTCTAGTGTAAAGAAATGCTCCAGCGTCGTTACCGTCTCGCTATCCAACACATGATCTGTGCCGCGAAGCACCTGCTCAAGGAAATCTGTCTTTTCCTCTTCCTCTATAAGGTGCAACAGCTTCTCAAGACGAAGCTCCCAACGTAAATGAATAAAGCTGCCTACATGGAAGGATCGGCCCAGCATAATGGTCTCGCGCAGCTTAAGCACGGTAGCAAACAAAGACTTCGCCGGTTTCACAGGGAAATCAATCGCAAGATGGCATTCGCCTACCCACTCATTTGCCAACATCTCATATAAGCCTGAGCCAAGTGCATCAAGGGTTTGCTCAACACTTTCTTCCTCGTCCCCATCGCGATCTTCACTTCCGCTAGTAATAAGGACCTCTGGTGCTAGGATTAACCACTCTTTTTCCAGTAAAGGAATCAGAATAATCTCCGCTTCAAAAAAAGATTCCAACAGCTTCTTAAGCTCCGTATAGGATACACGCTGGTTCTGAGGATAGTCCCCATACAACAAGAGAGGAATTTTGGTTGAATACAACGATGACTGTGAAGCAAGCGCATCAGGAAGCTCTGCGTGGCCTGTACCGCGTTCCATTTGCTGTAGCAGCCAATCTCTTAATTGATTCGACTTCCTTTCATCTTCCGACAGATAGGAGCCGAATTGCTTCTTCTCTACAGTTTGCTTGGATTCGATCGTAAGTTCGACGAGTTTGCGTTCCGAAATAGACAACTTACTCCCATTTATCTTTAGGACACGAACTTCTTTATGATCCTGTGAAATGAAGAAAAGAACTTCCTCTCCCCGGATCACACTACGAATCAATCCTTCTTGGTGCTCTCCCTGATCCTCCACAAGCTGGTGCCATTCGGAATCCGGTATCAGGCTTATCTGTATTGGCGACTGTAAGACCGCTTCCAATCGCTCCTTGACATGCTCCCAAATCATCTGCCCTCACTCCTTATTGCCTATAGCATCTTCTATATTTATCTCGCTATTGTACCATATGTCTGCCTATTCTTGTGAATCGAAAGGAACCCTCCTGCCAGAATTGGCAAGAAGGTCCTTAAGTAAAAGCATTATTTAATTACGCGGCGAGCCGTTACATAGTGATCAGCCCACCATTCTTTATTGATAGATGTAAATTTCACGCCACCCTCTCCATACGTATGAATCATCATGCCGTTACCTACATAAATACCAACATGTCCAATATTCTTACCGGAATCCACCGTTGTGAAGAAGACCAAGTCTCCGGTTTGTAAATTGCTTTTACTAACGAAAGTGCCTTCCTTAGCTTGGTCGCGAGAAACACGTGGCAGTGTAATCCCATAAGCAGCAAACACCGTTTTTGTAAAAGAGGAACAATCCATTGTTTTGGTTTGACCATATTTTGCACCAAATACGTAGGGAGTACCAAGATATTTCTGAGCGGTTAGGATCAACTCGGCTTTCAAACGATCCTTCGCTGAAAGAATGCTTCTTCCGCCAATGAAGCTGCCCTTAAGCTCACTTACATTGCGAGTGACGACTTCGTCTTTGCTCTGGGATGCCATGACCATTTTACCTTGGCCTACATAGATCCCAGCAAACGTTGGCTTTGTACCACTACCAAAGAACAAGACGTCACCTGGCTCAGCTTTATCTATTTTCGTGATTTTTGTCGATTTCATGTTGAATTGATCCGCTAAAGTTCTAGGTACTGTGTAATTTAACGTTTCATAGACATAATAAATCAGTCCGGATGAATCAAACCCAGCGGATGGTGTTTCATCACTTTTGGAGTAATCTACGCCAACCATTTTTTTGGCCAAAGAAACGGCATCCATATCATCATTTGCGGCATAAGCGGAAAGGGCAGTTGTTGCTGATAATGCGATCGTGATCGCAGCAGTTATTCCTAACGTGCGGTGTGCAAGACTCTTTAACATTGTACTTCCTCCTGTACGTGCTCTCTTGGGTGAGTTGGGTAATATGGAAATCATCTCTCTTTATTAGTACAAGATTACCATGGTAATGAAAAGACTTTCATTCCTAAATTATTTCCTAACAACCATGACATTGGCAATGGTGCCAATTGTTTCATTTCTTTATAAATACAACTTCGTTGGTGTCGTCCTCATATTCTTCATGGATTTGGAAATAATTGAAGTAGCACTTATCGGTTTTTATTCTCGTTAGCTATGGAGGTGACAAGCATGAAAGATCACAATCAATATCCAGCCTTTGATGTTATGGAACAAAGTACGAACTGGGATGTACATACGAGATCGATAGTGAATGCTCGACTTATTCGTGAACACGCATACGGATATGTAACAGTGGTTGAGGCAGAAACGCTTCGTGCTTGGTGTTCACTGCTTATGGACGATCATCGTGGAGAAATCATTCAATACGTCATTAACCATATCGATCAGGTATTATCTGAAAATAAAGGTGAAGGACATCGGAAAGTGACCACACCTCCGGTTCGACTACTTTTACGTCAAGGACTCAAAGCAATTGATGAAACAGGATGGCTCGCAAATAGTCAGCCATTCTTTCAATTAGATGAGACGAACCAACGGAGCATTATGCATCAAATTAGCAACGATAACTATCCACCTACGAAAAATTGGGAAGGCATTCCTCAAAAAATCTTATTTCAAAAGCTTCTTCAACTCTGCGTAGAAGCCTACTATGCTCATCCTTTAGTTTGGTCGGAAATTGGGTTTGGAGGACCCGCCTATCCTCGCGGATATACCCTTGCTAGTCCTGACCAACTCGAATCCTGGGAGGMTGCGAAACAATCATGAAATGGCGCTATGAAGATGAAACCGTAGACATTGTCATCGTAGGAGCAGGAGCTGCTGGAGGCGTTCTAGCCAAAGAACTCAGTGAAGCCGGGCTAGGTGTAGTTGTGCTTGATGCGGGGCCTTGGCGCGATCCTGAGAAGGATTTTGCAAGTGATGAACTGAGTATGAAGCACTTAGCTTGGGAGGATACACGCCTTGTTGATGCAGCGGAGCCATTCGTAACTGGTAAGCATCGGTCTGGAAAAGGGATTGGCGGCGGCACCCAGAACTTTACGGGGGTTTTTCTGCGATTTCATGAATCTGATTTCAAAACGAAGGCCATTGATAGCGTTGGCGAAGATTGGCCTATTCATTACAAAGATTTGGAACCCTATTACTCGCGTATTGAAAAAGAAATCTCCGTTTCTGGCCCTAAGCATTTCCCTTGGGGAAATTTTCAGGGTCCATATCCCTTTCCAGAACTAGATTCGCTTAGCCCTAATGCTGTCTTATTTCACAAAGGCTGCAAATCCCTTGGTATTCAATCCGCACCTACACCTTTAGCCATCCTCTCTAACCCGTTAGAAGGCCGCTCTGCTTGCACCAATCGTGGGTTCTGCCTGCAAGGGTGCATGCCCAATGCGAAATTTAGCACATTGATTGTGCACATTCCTAAAGCAGTTCAGGCAGGCGCCGAAATTCTCGCAGATTGCAGAGTCACTCAAATCGAAGTAAATGACTATGGACATGCTTGCGGGGTTCTGTTCGTCCACGAAGGCATAACCTATCGGCAACGGGCGAAAACCGTTATCCTCTGCGCGCACGTTGTGGAAACACCTCGTTTGCTACTCCACTCCGCCACACCACAGTTCCCTGATGGATTAGCCAATTCCAGCGGATGGGTAGGCAAGGCGATTATGACGCATAGCAGCAACGACGTTTATGCCAAGTTTGAAGAGGAAGTCCGATTGTACAAAGGAACACCCGTGCTGGCATCTACTCAAGATTTCTATGAGACAGATCCACGCAGAGGTTTTGTCCGCGGGTATACCATACACGCTCACGGCTCTCGGCCTATTGAGATGGCAGAAGGCATTCGCAAGGCCACGGAGGCGCCTTTGTGGGGCTCGTCCTTCAGACGGGCTATGCAGGATTACAACTTCTATGGTCGTCTCAAAATGGTAGGAGAGGTACTGCCTAACTGGAACAATCACGTTGCGTTAGCTGATGAAAAAGACGAATATGGCATGCCTATGGCTTCCTTAACGTTCAAGTACTGTGATAACGATCTCAAGCTCCTAGATCATGCTGTTGACAATATGAAGTTGATCCTCCGCGCAGCGGGCGGAGAGATCTCCTATGTCGTGCCAGATACGCAACATCTGATGGGTGGTTGCCGGATGGGCAATGACCCCACTACATCCGTGGTGAACTCGTACGGTCAAAGTCATGATATTCCGAACCTTTTCATTTGCGATGCTAGCCTATTCGTCACCTCTAGTGGAGGCAATCCTACGCTTACCGTAATGGCCTTAGCAGCAAGAACTGCTGATTATATCATTGACCTCGCAAGCTCCTGATTGTTATCCTTAACAGCAAGTACACGAAAGGAAGGAGCATGTGATCCCTATGGCTATTGCTGAATTCACCATCATCCMCATCGGAACAGCCACAACCAGCCTTAGCGGCTATGTCGCTGACCTCCATAAAGAATTAGAGCGACATGCCGATGTCCGCTTTCAAATGACACCCATGGGCACCATCCTGGAAGGCCCATTAGATCGCCTACTCGAGGTTATCCGTGCCGTCCACGAGGTTCCCTTCTTGCATGGAGCTGCGCGTGTATCCACATCCATCAAAATCGATGATCGCCGCGACAAGCACKCCTCCATGGAACAAAAAATGCAGTCCGTCGCTGACAAGCTCTGAACAGCAAAAAAGCATCCTGCTATAGGATGCTTTTTCTATATATACTGGAAACAAAAAAAGACCCTACGGTCTTGTACGTTTGCTTATAAAAGTGAGTCATGTAGGATTCGAACCTACGACACCCTGATTAAAAGTCAGGTGCTCTACCAACTGAGCTAATGACTCGTAGGTGAAAGGAAAATGGAGGCTGATGGATTCGAACCACCGAACTCGAAGAGAGCAGATTTACAGTCTGCCGTGTTTAGCCACTTCACTAAGCCTCCAGATACGAGATACCCGTACTGCCGAAGCAATACAACCATCTCAATGGCTTTGGACGGAATCGAACCGCCGACACGAGGATTTTCAGTCCTCTGCTCTACCGACTGAGCTACAAAGCCAAATGATTATTTATAGCATGTCCTACATTAATTGTAAAAGAAATGGCGGAGCTGACGGGATTCGAACCCGCGGTCTCCTGCGTGACAGGCAGGCATGTTAGGCCACTACACCACAGCTCCATGCTACAAAAGGTCTTACCATAAAAATGGTGCCGTCGAGAGGACTTGAACCCCCAACCTACTGATTACAAGTCAGTTGCTCTACCAGTTGAGCTACAACGGCAAATTATTGTGGGGTCCCCGGAAAGTAATCGGAAACTCCATCGTTGAATCTACTTCACTTTTTGGGGTGAAATAATGGTGGAGGCTGACGGGATCGAACCGCCGACCCTCTGCTTGTAAGGCAGATGCTCTCCCAGCTGAGCTAAGCCTCCATCTGGTTTTTGGTTTTTATGGTAGCGGCAGAGGGGCTCGAACCCCCGACCTTACGGGTATGAACCGTACGCTCTAGCCAGCTGAGCTACGCCGCCACATAAAAGTGTATATATATTTGGAACTGGCGGAGAGAGAGGGATTCGAACCCTCGCACCGCTTACGCAGTCTAACCCCTTAGCAGAGGGTCCCCTTATAGCCACTTGGGTATCTCTCCAAGATATATATACGATTCAGGAATAGTATTCCCTGAAAACTAGATACGAAACTCAACGTAAAGTACTTTACTTAGGAATTTTGGTTAAGCCCTCGACCGATTAGTATTCGTCAGCTGCATACGTTGCCGCACTTCCACCTCGAACCTATCAACCTCGTCGTCTACAAGGGGTCTTACATACT
>NZ_JBFTPF010000018.1:0-104651 GCF_056398345.1 Paenibacillus sp. 01T442 | reverse complement strand
AAAATTTGGTTCACATAATCAAGGTTCTCCTGACTTTCGCTAGCGGGTATAACCGTAAATTCATGTTTGTATTTGTTCATAAAGTAACGGGCTTCATTCGCACGTAAACCAGCAAGCGCTTCTACGACAGGTGAAGACTCTAAACCTACCGTAGACACATTTTTAAAATCAACAATCTGAGACACGCTAATCCCTCCCATGACCTCGTTTATTTCCCTACAACAGGAATCCATACTTCACCATAGACGAGACCGTCTCGCTGCCCCATCTCAACCGTTGCATTTGGCCCGCCAACATAGGCAAAATTCTGGGCTTCAGGCAGAACTTGACCAAAGGCAATGCCAGTGAGCTTATTACTCAACTCATCCGCCGTCTTCCCTTCGCCTTTAACGACGAGATATTGTCCCTTAGGGAATTGAATAACTCTGTGTTCTTCCGGTACCGATGCTCCTGTCATGACGCCAGCATAATACATCATCTTGTGATTCACCGCTTCGTTCACGGCKAAAATGTAGTCGTTCGTGGCAATTGCTTTTAAAGCGTCAAGCCTTCCATCTTGCTCTACGGCCCGCCAAAAGTTTTCCTTCTCCTTGTTGATACCGGCATAATCCGTGTAATTGCTCTTCAGCTCCGTGCCAATACCTAGAACGATAAAGCTGTCTTTTTCCTCAAGGGTATACATTGTCATAATTAAATCTCCTTTTTTCAAATTAATGATTTTTTTTACTTAATACGTTTATATTAACCTTAAATCATGTCAAAATATGATACTGTTTAGAAGATCCGATGAATCTCAACTACCTATTAAAGTTTGCGGCTTTGGGGACGCAGCGCCCAAGAGGCGATACTAAGCACGGCATAGAAAAGCGGAAGAATAAGATGGAATCCGTAATCACCGTAATCGTTGGCGAACACATGAGATAAGGCCGCACCCGTCATTAGAAAAAAGATACCGCTATAAGCCCATTCCTTAAGTCGGGGGAATCCTGGCATTACGATTGCAATGACGCCAAGCAACTTCCAAGTTCCGAGAATGTTTGTGACATATAACGGGAAACCAATATCGGTCACTAGATCGACATTCCCCCCGTATCGCATTAGTTGCCCGATACCACTTAATGCAATTGAGAATGCGAGTAGGATTGTGACGGTCCAATAAACGGCCATCCTTCCAAAAGGGCGGGACTCTACTTTTGTCATTTTTTCATTACTAATGATCGTACTCATGTTCATTCCTCCTCTGGATTTCTTTTTTTACTTGATAGCTTTATAATAACCATAAACCATGTCAAAAAATGATACTGTTTAGAGGATCCGATGAAAAAAGTAGAACGAATTAACATCATCATGCGGTATATCAATAACCGAGCCCACTTTACCATATCTGAGATTATGCAGGAATTTCATATCTCTCGTTCGACAGCCATTAGAGATATCAGAGAAATTGAGACGATGGGGATGCCGCTTGTCGCTGAAGTCGGGAGGGATGGTGGTTATTTTGTCATGAAAAATTCCGTCCTACCGACTGTCCGCTTTACCGATAATGAGATAAAGGCCCTTTTTATTGCCTTCATGGCCACGAGAAATCAACAACTTCCCTATCTCAAGAGTCGTCACTCTTTAGCGGAAAAATTACTCGGACTTATATCGGAAAACCAACAAGATGATCTTGTTCTGTTAAATCAAATCTTGCTATTTGAGGGAACCAACCCCCACAATCCCGATCTGCTTGATCTGTCCGATCTGCCCCATCCTATGTTAGAACAACTTATCCAAATCATTATTATGGATAGCTACTTAGTGGTTTCCGTCGAAGTAGGGAGGGAAATAAAGACTTATCCCATCTATCTGTTGCACTTATATCGTGAAAAAAGCTCTTGGCAGATTGAAGGCTTTGACCTAGAGGAAGAGAAGAGGCGGATTATTCCTGTCGACAATCTTACCGATGTTACACCCTACTCTGGGAAAAAAAGAACGGCCAAGAAGAAGATTATAGAACAACTAAGCAAACAGGAAAAAGTCATCAATCTTGTCCTTGAACTTGGTCCTAAAGCGATTGCCCAGTTCAAAAAATACCATCCGTTAAAAATGTCAATTTCATACACGAATCCTTATCAGTCTACGGCAATTTTAAAAACGTTCATCAATGTTCATCACTCGGATGAATTGGACGAAATCACAAATTGGCTGCTTTTCTTAGGTGGAGATATCACGATTAGGGAAATGCCTAAAGAGGTTGTGGAAGGTTTACAGGAGAGAATGGTTCTTTTCACGAATACGTAAAATGATTAATGAAGAAGAGGCATCGACTGTTCTAAAAGAACTGGAGAGCAGCCCTCCCTGGAAAAATCTAAAAGCAGTCAAAAACGGAAACGTCCACGTTGTTAACTATAATTACTTGTATAATGAGGATCTTATTGCCGTCGAGAATCAGATCGATATCTTGGCTGATGCCATTCTGGCTGGCCGATAGCATGTAATGCCGTAATCTGAATACAGACCCTCTTCTATCCGTTCGTTTACGGTTGTGAAGTGGGTCTTTTTGCATGTTGAAGGATTTGTAAAAATTTGTCGGCAACTGAAGGATTCATACACTATTTTGTCGAAATTATAGGCATACATGAAAATACTGGGTTATTCCTACGAGGTGCACAAATGAAGCGTTTCCACTTGTTCTTGTTACTACTCACATTAGGCGGCGCTGCCTTCTTGGCTTTGCTCTTGTATCCCTATATAGCTTCTTCGGAGGATTCCGCCAGTACTCCAATATCCACCTGGAAAGTGCAATGGATTCCTGTTGGAGCTCCTGAAGACTCCCCGCCTGACATGGACGGAGAGTGGCTGTCTGCCACGGCAGAAGACCCGTTTAATACGATTCCCAAAGGAAAGGTCGGCGCATGGATTCACCTGACTGTCCCTCCGACGTCCAACTTATCCAAACCTGGCCTATATATTGAACGCTTGTTCGCTATGGACATAACAGTTTATGAGAACGGCAAGCCCGTCTATCAGGTCGATCGCAGCTTTGACTTCGAGCGCACCCTTCTCCAACTGCCGCTCGACCATACTGAGATAGCCAGAGATCTCTATCTGCGGCTCACAGCGAAGGAACGGGCAGGCATCAGCAGTGATATCCATCTTGGCGAGCTTCCCGAAATCTCCCAGCAAGTCATCCGCAAGGAACTGCCTGACCTGTTGCTAGGGGGAGGCTTCATTTTCCTGTCGCTCCTAATGTTTCTCTGCTCTTGGTACTTGAACCGGGCCCTACGCAGTACCGCCCTGGCGCTTACCTTATTCGTCATGTGCAGCGGCATTCTAATCATGGCCTACTCAGATATACCCTACTACTATTTTCCTGAGCTTGGGCACATTTTTGTATTTATATTTGATACGTCTATTTACATTTTGTTTCCAGCCTTGCTGTACTTCGTCACCCACATATTCGAAGGCCGGTATCCATGGATCAAGCGGGTATTCCGCTGGCTTGTCGTCTATTATATGATTAACTTCTGCGTTATGGTAGGGTATAAGATTATTGGAACTCCCTTGTATTCTCTTTACGGATTTCTAACCTTCTGGCTGGGTGCACCGCTCATTATCGGACAATTGATTCTCATTAGCTTCCTCGCCTTTCGGAACGCCATGCAGAATCCCAATTCCCTGATCCTCTCCTTGGGAATATTGAGCCTTGCCCTTTGCGGTGTAACAGATCTCTTGCTGATGTACGCGATAGATACACCCCATATATTCAGTTTATGGAAACTTGGCATCATCATTCTGATTGCCTCTTTGGTAATGATCCTAAACCGCCGCATTGCATTTGACTATGCCCGGCTCCTATCCTACTCCAAAGAATTGGAACTTTACAATCACCAACTGCAGCGGACGGAGAAAATGCAGATCATTAGTGAACTAGCCGCATCCATTGCCCATGAGGTGCGCAACCCTCTTCAAGTCACAAGAGGTTTCTTGCAACTACTCTCGGGAAAATCAATGGAGCACGACAAGTCCTACTTTTCCTTGGCCATTCAGGAGCTGGATCGGGCATCAGGCATTATAACGGACTTCCTAACCTTTGCAAAACCAGAGCTGGATACATTGGTAGAGCTAAATTTGCAGCAGGAGCTAGCACAGATCGAAACGATGATGACGCCGCTGGTCTTGCTGAACAATGGGGAGCTGGAGGTCCACGTGCCCGAACCCCAAATTATTTTGGGCAACTCATCCAAGTTCAAGCAGGCATTGATCAACATCATCAAGAATAGCATCGAATCCCTTCACGAAGAAGGTCACATTACAATCACCGCCTGGGACGAGGGAAGAACCGCTGTCATACGCATTGCAGACAACGGCGAAGGCATGGAACCGGAGCAGATCGCGAAACTAGGAGAACCGTACTTCTCAACGAAAACCAAAGGAACTGGCCTAGGCCTGATGGTTACCTTCCGTATCATTGAAGTGATGGAGGGCACCTTGGAATTCCATAGTGAAAAAGGAAAAGGAACCGAAGCCATCGTCCGGTTCCCTCTCGTTTCCAACCCTAGGTCCAAGTATACTGCACCTCATTAGATTTCATTTGATCCACTTCCTCCGGTTGCGGGGGAATGACAAGCGCATAATGAGCTGGTGTTTCCGCCAGCACACTCAGCTCAATACCTTCAGGAACTTCAATTCCGAAGTCCTGCTTCAGCGCACTTCGGGGATCTGCCAACAAGCGTGCCTTGAAATCTGCGTCTTCCCAAGCCTTCTTAATAATCTTTACTTTCAACGTATCCATGGACATGACAACACAACCCTTCAAAATGTAGGATATCTGCATTTTCATAATACCATGGAACTAGATCTTTTGTACCATTATTAACCATTTATCGACAAATAAATTTTAAATTCGCCATCATTCAACAAACCAGCGTAATGCTCTCTTATCTTGTTAGCCTTGCGCTGCAAGCTTTGACCGAAGGCGGGTGCGAAAACCTGGAGAGTTGGAGGGCACTCTGGCATTCCAAAGTGAAAAAGGAAAAGGAACCGAAGCCATCGCCCGGTTCCCTCTCGTTTCCAACCCTAGGTCCAAGAAATCATCTGTGGTTGTACTCCAGTAGCTGTTAATTCATCCAATTCCTCTGGCTTCGGGGGAATGATCAGCGCATACTTACTAGGTGTTACCGCCATCACATGAAGCTCAATACCTTCAGGAATAGTATGTCCGAAGTCCTGCTGCAACGCACTACGGGGATCTGCCAGCAAACGTGCCTTGAAATCAGGGTCCTTCCAAGCCTTCTTGATGATATCCACTTTCAACGTATCCATGGACATGACAACACAACCTTCCAAATATTAGGATAATTTGCATCCTCATAATACCATAGAACTAGACGTTTTGTACCATTATTAACCATATTAACCATTCATCTTCAAATAAATTGAAAATCCGCCATCATTCAACAAACTATCGTAATGATCTCTGATCTCGTTTGCTTTGCTCTGCAAGCCTTGAGCGATCGCAGATGCGAAAACCTGGAGGGATGGAGGAGCATCCTTCATGGCGCTCAACCGATCTGCATAATCGATTGCAAGGGTCGCAAGCCCTCCTAAGGCCTGCTCTTGATAAATGCTGCGTTTCACCATACTCTCATCCAAAACTTCGCCTGCCTCTAGCTGAAGGTTCTCCCGCAATAACACTAGGAAAGCGTTACAGGCGGCCGTCGGCAAATCCTCCCGCCAATCTATCCAGTCATCGGAGAGTTGGAGTATCGCAAGGGCCAAATCGATGGCTGTTTCCATAACCCGAATCTCTTGGGCCCTTCCAGCTTGGAGCAACAGTGCTGCGGCACACAGTTTCACCGGGGCAGCCTTGCGGGCCAATCGGCCAGGATCCCGCGGGTCCATAGGCTCGTCCACCTCACGGTACATCGCATCTGCCCATTCCGCTAAATAACGATTATAACAAACCCACAGCTGAGCGTTTCCTGAAAAACACCGCTGATAAGCCTCCAAGAACCGTTGATTCAAAAGCGTGCTCAGAGCCAGCGAACGCCGGACCTCCCTCTTCTCATCCATTACATCGTCCAAGAGAAAAAAGGACAACATCCCGTAGACATTTCCCACCGCTAACTCGCGACACAGCTCGATCGGACTCCCCAAGGTCTCTCCAACCCAATACGGAAGCAGGTAGCTGATCATATTAGGTCCTTCACTGTCCTTCCTGTCCAACGGATAGCACCCGCCAAGAAGCGCCAAAGCTTGCTCCTTCAGTTCCTCCGGAAACGTCTGCAATTGAGCCGACGCTTCCCCGAAGATCCGGACAATCTCATCGCTATATTGATCTATTAATCGGTTCATGGATGGGAATCAGTTCCTTCCTTATTGTGAAAATCGTTTATCTAGGTCGGTCACATGTTTTCCATAATTATACTTCTGATCCATCTAGGCGTAAACCTTGCAGTTCACCCATATGATTACTAATCCGTATTCGTCTCTCTTCAACGAACTTGGGAAATGATCACTTCTTCTCTGTCGCAAAATAAAGAATAGCTGCGATGGGGAAAGCCATTCCAATCCATAATACGGCACTCCAACCTCCTGTAGCATATGCCCATCCACCAATTGCAGATCCGATGGCACCGCCAAAAAAGAAGATAGCCATAAAAAGGCCATTCAGCCGACTGCGAATTTCTGGACTCAGTGAGAACAACGCACGTTGTCCCAGCACAAGATTTGCGGATACGCCGGCGTCCAATAAAATAGCTGAAACGACGAGAATAACGATTCCGGTCATTGAACCCGTACGGATCATAAGCGGTATCAACATCGAAATGATGACAGTGCCGAGTGCAATCCCTGTTGCGGGTTTAGTCCAGCCACGGTCCGCCAACCGTCCGGCCACAGGCGCAGCTATAGCCCCCGCAACTCCTACAAGCGCGAACAACGCAATATCTATCTGCGAAAAATGAAAGACTGGGCTGGATAACAGTAACGGAACTGTTGTCCAAAATAGACTAAACGATGCAAACACAAATGCGTGATAAGCTGCCCGACGGCGTAAGATCGGGGTTGTGCGCAGCAAGTGCCACATCGAACCGAGCAGAGCGGCATAGCGTGTGTTCGCCGTTGGCTTTCTTTGGGGTAACACCTTTGAAAGTACGATCGCCAAAATAATAATCGCTGCGGCTGACAAAGCGAATACGGCATGCCAGCCCAGGAATTCGGCCACTAGGCTCGACAATGGTCGCGAGAGCATAATGCCAAGCAACAAACCACTCATGACATTGCCGACAACGCGACCGCGTGAAGAATCCGATGCAAGGTATGACGCAAAAGGCACGAGTACCTGCGCCGCGACTGACCCTACTCCGATGACAAACGATGCCGCCAAGAATGGCGCAGCTTGCTTCGAAACTGCCGCAACTGCAAGAGCAACACCTGTAAGAAGTAAAGATGCGACAACCAACCTTCGATTTTCAACGATATCTCCCATAGGTACAATAAATAACAAGCCGACTACATAACCTATCTGTGCTAACGTCACAATCAAGCCGGAGCTATTTGCGGACAACCCGATGGAAGAGCTGATGACCCCTACCAAGGGCTGCGCATAGTAAAGATTAGCTACAATGACGCCGCATGCGGCAGCCAGCACTAGGGTTAACCATGTTGGGATATTTTTCTCGATAGCTTGTTTTTTTAAAGCAGTCATTTTAAGCAACTCCTTATATAGAAATATATTGTGTTCTATTTTCTCAATACATTCATGGCTTCACGACAGCTACAATTCCATCCTGCTTCCTCCTTACATAATTCCTTTATTTATTTTAAATACTAAACGTATAGTTTATTAAATGTATATTTGTATAATATACTGAACGTGTAGTTTTGTAAATGGGTAATTGCAACTTTATTTCTTATTAATAATTGGTATACTGGACGTATAGTTTATTTGTTTCGGATCAGATATGTATGAAAGAGGATGATGACGATGAATGGAAAAAGAGGCAGGCCGCGGAATATTGAATCTCAAAAGTCTATCCTTTCCGCATCTTACGAGTTATTGCTGGAAAATGGCTTTCAAGCCGTCACCGTGGATAAAATCGCTGATCGTGCCCAAGTTAGCAAAGCCACGATATATAAGTGGTGGCCTAACAAGGCTGCCGTGGTTATGGATGGTTTCCTGCATGCCGCCACGGACAGACTACCTATCCCTGATACAGGTACAACATTTAGTGACATTCTCATTCACGCCACGAATTTAACCGGGTTTTTGACAAGCCGAGAGGGAACCATCATTACGCAGTTATTAGGCGAAGGGCAGTTTGATTCAGGATTGGCGGAGGCCTATCGTGCTCGGTTTTTCCGTCCCCGCCGACTTGAGGCCCGAGGTCTTTTGGAAAAAGGGGTTCAACGCGGGGAATTGAAAAATAATCTCGACATTGGCATATGTATTGATCTCATTTACGGGCCTATTTTCTATCGTTTGCTTGTGACAGGCGAAACCTTGGACGAATTCTATGTCAAGAATTTAGTGAAAAACGCATTTGAAGGAATCCGTTTAATTTGAGTCGTATTTGCCGTTTTTCAAGCGGCTTTGGCGCTTCGTAACCTCTATACAGCAAAACCAAAAGGCACCCGAATCGGGTGCCTTTCGATTTTAGAAGGTCACTACCCTCACTGATAGATGCCCCTCCTACTGACCCAGTTATTCTTAAGCGTTATGCCAATCTTCCCATTCTTCGACAGACATATAACGCACATTAGCTTTAACAGGGCGCCATTCCTCTAAGTCGAATGCGGCCCCCCCGAGAAGGAACCTCAATCGAGGATGGTTCCGTATGGCTACTTCAATCCACTCCAAGAGCTTGTCCACATGTTGTCGGTCCGTAACGGAAACTGCGATAAAAGATACATTGTGATTTACGATGATGCTATCCAGATCCATCAAAGGCGTATCGGGTCCTAGATACAGCACCTCAGCTCCGCGTTTACGCAAGAACAGGCTAAACGACATGAGTCCGAGATGGTGCCGTTCTCCCTCGGGGCAAAAAGCCAATACAACAGGCATGCTTGGATTCACGGGAAAAATTCTGAACAAGGCAGATATTCTTCGCATAATCGTTTCCGTAGCGAAATGTTCCTGTGCTACGACGATTTTCCCTGCCTCCCAATCTGCTCCGGCCCTATAAAGGACAGGAACAATGATGCGTCGGAATGCCTCTTCGAAGTCATACAAGGCAAATGCCAGATCTATCGTCTCGTCTGCTTGGACGGATCTGAATTGGATCAAATCCATGTATAGCTTTTCGGCCAAAATGTCGTATGTTCGTATGCTAGCCGCCTGTTCTGCTTCCTGTACCGGAKGGTTAGACTTGCTTTGCTGCAGCAGTTTTGCCACTGCTTCGCTGATCTTCAAGCCGTTTTGTTCGATTTGGTTTTTAAGGAAGCGAAGCTTTGAAAGATCTTCTTCGCTTAGCAGGCGATGTCCGCCGCCGCTTCGGCTCGGGGAAATAACCCCGTATCGGTTCTCCCAGGCCCGAATCGTCACGACCGGGATGCCCAGCAGCTCGGACGCCTTTTTCATGCTATACATGATTTCGTCCCCTCCTCCACTTAATTATACATAATCAATACAAAATGAGGAGAGCTTTGTCAAAATTTTCGTCGATTTTCCGAAATTTTTCGCTAATTCTCAAAATCCCTTGCTAATATTGTATAGGTTTTGTACAATTATAATCAAAAATCTATACATAATCGAGGTGCTTATTCTAATGGATAAAGAGCAAGCAACGGCTTTAAAAGAGACGCATGGCGATAAGAAACTTCTATCATTGATGACGGCCATTGAAAGCTCCCTTGCCATGATTGAATTCGACATGGAGGGCACCGTGCTTTATGCCAACAATAACTTCGCGAGCTCCATGGGTTATCAGACATCGGAAATGCAAGGAATGCGACATGCCTCGTTCTGTACGCCTGAATTTCGAAATAGCGCTCACTACCACCAGCTGTGGGAAGGATTTCGACAAGGCAGGGCGTTCCAGAACAAAATCCACAGAGTGCGAAAAGACGGGCGTCTTATTTGGCTTGAAGCCACTTATATGCCGATCCTCGGTGAAGATGGACTACCATCCGGCGTGTTGAAGATCGCGACTAACATCGACGAGCGAGAACAGGCGGCTGCCCGATTGACAGGGGATCTTTTGCAAATGTCCGAGGATCTGCTGCATCGGGCACGGGAAGGCATGGCTCGCAGCAAGGAGATCGAAGAAGCGGTTGGCAACGTCGTATCGGGCTCCGAGGAGAATATGGCTGTTTTACTTCAATTGGAACACCAGTCCCATTCCATTCGCAAAATCGTACGATCAATCAAAGACATTGCTTCGCAAACAAATCTTCTTGCCCTTAACGCGGCGATCGAAGCGGCTCACGCAAAGGAGCACGGTCGAGCTTTCGCTGTAGTCGCGAGCGAGGTGCGCAAGCTTGCAGCCCAAGTCGAACAAGCGACTAAGGAAGCAAGCAATTACGTCGAAGAAATCGAGGCCCATGTCCGGGAAGTCGGGGAAAGCACGAAACGCTCGCAGATTTTTGCTTCCGAGAGCCAGAGACGAATTCAGCAAGCTGTAGGAGAGTTCCAGGACATCGGGAAAGCCGCCAATGAGCTCGATGGGAAAGCGAACGAAATCAAGTTGATCCTGAATTAACAACAAATCCGATTACAACGGGAGGAAATGCCAATGAGCTGTCAGGGTTGCGGACTGAATGAGTTGCTCATCGAAATTAAAGTTGAAGGGGCCCATAACCGGAATTTGTTGCGTGATATGTCTAATCTTATGCGAGTTAGAAACGCCTTGCACCATGCGAATGAAGACACTTTAACGATTAAAGAGTTCGGAGCTCGTGAGCTTGCGGACTTTTGCAACGATCACCTGGATCGAGAGAAAATGAGAATTCGGCTGCCAGGAGAGGACTGGAGGCCCATGTCGGAGCTTCCGGTGATTCCTGAAACGAAGTGGATCGACAAGTTAATCGCTGAACGTCAAGTTTGCATGTATTTTCAACCTATTGTTGACAGCGAAGAACGGATTTATGCCTATGAAGCCTTGGCGAGATTCATGGACGAAGACGGTTCCTTGCTATATCCGAACATCGTCTTCCCGGCTGCTAAGACACGTGGTCGGCTATACGCTTTAGACCGGCTATGCAGGATGAAAGCAGTAGAAGAAGCTGCGCCTCTTCGGGCCAAAACGTTTATTAATTTTATACCGACGTCCATTTATTCTCCCGAATTTTGTTTAAAGTCCACCATCGACTTAGCTGCAAAACTGAACATTGAGCCTTCGCTGTTTGTTTTCGAAGTTGTTGAAACGGAGAAGACCGAGGACTTGGCTCATTTGAAGCGTATATTAGCGTTTTATAGGGAAAAAGGGTTTAAATACGCCCTCGATGATGTCGGAGAAGGCTTCAGTACGGTGGAAATGCTGGTGGAGCTTAAGCCTCAATACATGAAATTGGATCGTACCCATGTACATGGAGTCTCACGAAATTCAGCGATGCAGCGGATGGCGGAACTTTTCCTCGAAACAGCTTTACGCATCGGGTCAGTACCGCTAGCGGAAGGGATCGAATCCAGAGAAGATTTCGAATGGTTAAAACAACGAGGGTATCGGCTATTTCAAGGCTACTTATTCGGAAAACCCAGCCTTCCTCCGAGCCCTCAACAGGAGGTCCAGACTTGCAAGTTCTAAATCACCAAACGTTATTCCGCATGATCTTGGCCGGAGCCAACGAAATTATTGCGAGGGAAAAAGAGTTGAACGCTATCAACGTTTTCCCCGTTCCTGATGGGGATACGGGAAGCAATCTTGCTCATTTAATGCGAATGCTCGTACGGGAGATGAAATGGAGCGATACCTCCTCCGAGATGCTCGAAAGTATGAAACGGGCTTGTTTAAGAGGATCTCGCGGCAACTCAGGGATGATTTTCTCCCAGTTTATCCTTTCTATGTGCAGTTATATGGCCGCTCGCCCGGAGCTAAAGAAAGCACAGTTTATTGAAATGTGCGAGCAATCTGTGGCGATGTCTCGGCGTTCTGTGCATGAACCGAAGGAAGGAACCGTGTTGTCAGTCATGGATGACTGGGTCAACGTTCTTCAAACAGCATTCGCTCCTTCGGAGGGGCTTGCGGACATGTTGCAACGCTCGTTCGCCGAAGCGTGTATTTCGTTGGAGAATACGAAGCACCAGCTGGACGTACTTCGAAAGCATAACGTCGTCGATGCGGGAGCGAGGGGCTTTATCCATTTCTTGCAGGGATTTATCGCTTCATTGGACGATACATTCCCGGTTGCTGGAAAGGTCTTTGAAGAACCGGAACCATTCGCTTCATCTGGCGTCGCTGTCCACAGCCATTCACATGAAGTCACAGATTCCCTTGCGTATCGTTATTGTACCGAATTTTTGTTCGATATCAGGACGAATTTGGAAGAAGTCAAAGGGCATATCGCCACTATGGGTAACTCGATCGTAGCCGTTGGTGAGTGCCATCAGGGCAAAATCCATATTCATACAAACGTTCCTGCACAGGTCGCCGAAGTCATTCAAAATCACGGCTGGATCGTCTATCAGAAGGTTGAAGACATGAAGCGGCAGAACGACATGATTTACAACCGCCAAGCGTCCATTGCCCTTGTGATCGATTCTGCCTGCGATATACCAGAGTCGTGGCTAGATGACTATCAGATTCATAGGATTCCTCTACATCTCCAGCTCGGTCGTTCGACATATCTAGATAAAGTAACCCTTCAATTAGATACATTTTATGACAAGCTCGACGGGATGACCGATCAACCGACCACCTCGCAGCCTGCTCAAGAAACCATTACGTTGCTCTATGAACAGTTATTGACTCATTATGACCATATTATTTCTATTCATCTATCTAAGCCGCTAAGCGGCACCTACGATGCATGCCGACAAGCAGCCGAGCGCATTGATTCGGACAGAATACATGTGGTAGACTCGAGGACTTTGTCAGGTGCTTACGGGCTTATCGTTCATCTAACCGCGGAGGCCGTTAAAGCAGGCAAACCGATTGACGAGGTGCTTGATTTGCTAGCTTCGTCCATACCTCGTACGGAAATTCTCGTGAGCGTCCCAACATTGAAGCACATGATTAGAGGCGGAAGAGTAAGCCCGCTTCAAGAGAAAATCGGGAGATGGCTCGATATGAAGCCTATTGTATCAGTCAATCAAGAAGGCCAATCGATCCTGTATGGCAAAACCTTTTATAAACAATCCAATCTTGGCAAAATGCTGAAAATGATCTCCCTCATCCATCGCCGTAATCCAATCCAACGCTATGTTATCCTTCATGCTGGAGCTGAGGCGGACAGCACGCGTTATGTAGAAGAAATGGTCCGGATGACTGGACAAAATCCACTGTACATCACCGGGGTAGCACCTGTCATCGGGCTGCATGCAGGCAAAGGAGCGGTGAGCGTTGCCATGATGCTAAGCAGCGAAAATACGAGGAGGAATACGTAAATGTGGACATTGTATGGAATCAGCGGAGCTGCTGTCTTTATTTTTATGGCCTTATTATTCTTAGTAGCACAAGTCAAGAAAGACAACTCGATTGTAGATATCGGTTGGGGCTTAGGATTCGTCATCATCGCACTGACGACGTTCGGGTATCAAGAAGATTTTGACGGTAGACAATTGCTTATTACGATCTTGGTGTGCATATGGGGTATTCGGTTGGCGGTCTATCTATTCATTCGTTCTATGGGTCGCGGGGAAGATTACCGCTATGCCAACTTCCGTAGACAATGGGGGAACCGCGCAACGCTCATCGCCTTTTTCCGCGTCTTTATGATGCAAGGATTCATTATGCTGCTGCTCGCATACCCGATCATTCGCGTTCATTCGGAACAGAGCAGCGTCTTTGATCTAGCTGCTTACCTAGGTTTGGCTGTTTGGATTGTCGGGTTCGGGTTCCAAACGATTGGAGATTGGCAACTTCGACAATTTAAGAAGAACCGCCGGAATCAAGAAGAAGTGCTGACAAGCGGGTTATGGCGCTATACTCGCCATCCCAATTACTTTGGCGAAGCCGTTATGTGGTGGGGAATCGCACTGATCGTCCTCCCTTTACCCGGCGGTTGGGGTGCGTTAATCAGTTCCCTGTTGATTAACCTTCTACTTATCAAGGTTTCCGGCGTACCGTTCCTCGATCGGCGTTACGCGCATAATCTGGCTTACCAGCAATATAAAAGAGAAACGAATCGATTCATACCATGGTTTCCTCGGATCGAAAGCCGGTAAACTGTCCTCTTCCATGCTACAAATAATTCTCGTTTATGGTCTTAACTAAGAATCACTTTGTGCATGGAACAGAACCACATTCAATCAGAGGGTTGTCATTCAAAGCAACTTAATCAGCTCTTCTAGCTCCTCAACCAATACTTTTGCAAGTTCAAAATTCGTATCTTTTAAAGCCAATTCTATTTTCATTTCAACTGATTTTTTATTTTGTTCATTTTCTAGATAGTCTCTATCAAAATGACTCGCATATATCATCTGTCTAAATTTTCGCATACTCATTTTTCTAATCGTCTTATCGTCAATGATCAGAACATAATCCATACCATTTACAACAGAGTAGAAATCATGCGAAATCATGAGAATCGCACCTTTATAGTCCTCAATGGCTTTCTCCAGTGCTATTTGTGTATAGGTGTCTAAATGGCTTGTCGGTTCATCAAGAAGCAATACGTTTGCTTTACTGGCAGAAACTTTAGCTAATTGAAGCATATTTTTTTCCCCACCAGATAAAGATGCTATCTTTTGATTAACGATTTCTCCTTCAAAGCCATAGTTTGAAATAAACGATCTAACCTCATCATACGTTTTAAACCCAGCATCGATGAATTCTTCTAGTATGGTATTAGAATCCTTTAGCACTTCGCCTTGATTCTGAGATAAATAAGCCACTTTAACATCAGCATTTATTTCAATTGAATCGTGATTATTTGTAAAGATATCGCGGAGTAAAGTCGTTTTCCCGGTACCGTTTGGACCAATAATGGCTACTTTATCCGTAGATTTTATCTCAAAGTTCACATTGTCTAAAAGCAACTCATCAAAGGTAACACGATAATTATTGACATTTACAACAATGGTGTCTTCAATCTCATTTTCAATACCAAAACTAATCTTCGGTTGCTTAATATCAACAAAAGGCGCTTTAATTCTACGCGCTTCCAATCTTTCTTGAAACCTAACTCTAGCTTTTAATGCTCTCCCTCTAGAGGCTTCTGAATTATACGTTGCGATAGCTCTAAGATTATCAATAATGTTATCGTATCTCTCAATTTCTTCTTGTTCAGCGACTGCGATTTCTTGCAACTCAATTTTTGTCTGAAGTAATGAGAAATTATACTCAATATACCGCCCATCAAACTCTTGGATCTCCATGTTTTCAAGGTGTATCATTTTGTTGAAACAATGATTCAATAGATATCGGTTGTGCGTAACAACTAGCAGCATTCCTTTGTGAGAATTAATCAGATTTTTAAGCGCATTTAGGTTTTCAAAGTCTAAAAACACATCTGGTTCGTCCATAATCATTAGGTCTGGACTACTAAGCATTTCCTTCATCACTTGAATAAGTTTGAATTCCCCACCACTCAGGTCGGATACCCTAAGATCTTTTAGCTTCATGAGGTTTGCTAGATTTAGTTTTTTATGAATGTTGCTTTCAAAATCAGCCCCACCGATTGTATCAAATGTGTCTAAAGCTAATTGATACTTTTCTAATAACGCATCCATATCCGATGCTGTTTCCATCTCCGTACAAATCGCTGTTATTTCATTTTGTATCTTAATAAATTCTTCCCCTATATATTCAAAAACTGTTGTTTCTTTCGTTTTGTCGAATTGTGGGAATTGACTTACATGCCGAATATTGCAAGTCGGGTCTATTTCTAACTTGCCCTCGAACAAATATCTTTCTGGATCCATCAGTATATCGATCAATGTACTTTTCCCACTGCCGCTTGTTCCTATAAAAGCGCAATGTTGTCCCTCTTCAAGCGTAAATGAAATGTTGTTATATAGTTCTTTTTGCGGAAATGAGAAGGATAAGTTTTCAACTTTTATCATAGTATTACCTTTCTTTATAACAAAATTTGTGACTATTTTTAAAAGTATTGCAAAATATAAATTTTGAATTCCATATGCCCACCATTCTACCACACATAGCGGAGAAAACAGAAACGATCCGAGTCACGCGGTTCTAGCCGAGCAGTTCTACTTGCAACCCAAAGACCCGTTCCTGACGCCCGAGCATCGGATCACCTGCTTCGGCTCATAAATATAGACGAATAGTCACTTATGCTCATCACCATTTTGACTTAGAATTAACGTAGAAGATTGAAAAAGGCTGGGATTGCCATGTTAATCAAAAGAGACAAATGGTTGCAATATCGCATCCTTCGCAATGGGTCCTTTCTCGCCAGACGGTTGCCAAAAACACAGTTGCTTAAGAAGAACGCCTTATCCAAGATGCTGCATCACTATCAGAGCGTCGTACTGAAACCTCGCGACGGGAGTTACGGAAGGGATATCGTGTTCATTAAACGGAACGGTGCAAACGCCTATCGTATTCATAACGAGAATAATGCTGTCACCATGAGAGACACTGATAAGCTACTCAAATGGCTCCGTAAAAAAAACAGAGGTCGAGGATATATTGTCCAAAGGCGTCTACAGCTTGCTCAAATTGGGCACAGGCCGTTCGACATTCGGATAATGGCTCAGCGAAAAAAAGGCTCTTCATTCACTTGGAACGTGACAGGCTCATACGCGAAAGTTGCGGCGCAAGGTTATCTAGTCACGAATGTGACCAGCCGCACCATCCCAGTGCTTGAGGCGCTAAAACTAGCCCGAATCGGAGATCGGAGCTTGCTTATCAAAGCGGAACGCATCGCACTATTGGCTGCCAAACGACTGGGTGAGCGTTACCCCAAGCTTAGACAAGTCGGGTTCGATATCGGCATCGACAGGAAACGGCGGATTTGGATCATCGAAGGCAATTACAACCCGGACTTGCGCCCTTTCCGGCTCTTGAAAGATTCCTCGATGCATCGCAGAATATTATGGTATAAGAAACATTAAAACAAAAAAGACGACCAGCCTTTTATCTTTGGCCTGTCGTCTTTTCATGTTTGGTACCTATTCTTAATAATGCCCCGCTTGGGAATTCACTTGCGTCTTGTGCCACTTACAACGCGCGTCACTTGGAACCTATTTACCCCTACCTGTATAATGGCAAACTGGCTGAAAGAAGTGCCGGAAGAAGTATAAGGTTCCGCTTCAATATTTCCACTCGGCGTTTTAACCGTTGCGGAGATTTTAGTCACCAAACAGACTCCACGGCTAGATGCTCTCCAAGTCTCGTCACGCTGAACACTATAATTGTCGTCACTACAAAAGATGGATGCATATTCAACTGTCCCAGACGCATTAAACGAAGTGGAGTTAAATATCTGAACGGGGTCATAACCCCCAGGTCCTCTATTTCCCATCCTCAAAGCCTCCTTTTTTATTGATATAGTTCAGTAGATGCAATTGATATCGTTTTGGTAAGGTATAAATGTGGACAAGGAAAAAAAGTACGTTTGTCCGGTGGTCGCGAGGATACGGCAGCTTATGACGTGCGCAATAGAGAGTATTTCCTCGAGAGGTTATGCACAAGTAACGGCATGTTTTTGAAATAAAACAAAGGGCACTCTCTAGAGTGCCCCTGGCTAAAACCCACTGTTTTCAGTTTTTTTGACCGATCGCTTCAAGACCGATATCGATACTTTCTCCGTATACATCTATTTTCATGGCTAAGAACGAACGTAGGAATTGTGACGAGATTTTTTATGATGTAATATCGTCGAAATTCAGCAAAAGGCGCAGCTCCAGCCCTTTTTCGTTTGTTGTTAGTTCTTGCATGATCGGAATCGTCATATCGGTATTGGGGTTGTATTTCAGGCCCCAGTGCATAATGGCAAAAACGGCAGGAAACAGGTCAAGTGCCTTTTGCGTTGGTCGGTACATGGTTTGTGCGCGGTTAGTATCTCCTTCTATCTTGACGAGCAGGCCTGTTTCAACGAGTGATTGGAGCCGTGCACTCAAAATATTAGTTGAGATCTGCTCGCGTGAAGCAAGAAACTCGCGGTAATACCGCTTGTTATGGATAAGGACGTCACGAAGTATGACTAGGCTCCAGGGATCACCCCATATATCGAGCGCATATACGATTGGACAGACTGTGGAAGGTCGCTTTTTCATGAGAATGATTATACAATTCGTGCTTGCATTTTGCAAGTTTGTACTTGCATTTTGAAAGTACAGAATTTATACTCGGTGTGTAGTCAATAATTAACGAGAGGAGATAACTTCTATGAATCAAAGTTACAGTACTTTTTTTAAGGTAGACCAAAGCCCCGAAGAAGTCTTCGCCGCCATCAATAACGTCCGCGGATGGTGGTCAGAGGAAATTGAGGGTAGGACCGACGAACTCGGTGAATTTAAGTATCACTACCAAGATATTCACCGCTGCGCCATCCAAATCACCGAGCTTGTTCCAGGTGAAAAGGTTGTTTGGCACATTACAGACAACTACTTTAACTTCGTAGAGGACAAGAGCGAGTGGAAGAATACCAACATTGTCTTTGAAATCGCCAAGAAGGACGGCAAAACAGAAGTTCGATTTACGCACGTAGGCCTCGTTCCCGCGTATGAATGCTACGCCGTCTGTACGGACTCCTGGGGCATCTACATAAGCGGCAGCCTTCGCGACTTGATCACCAAGGGTAAGGGCCAGCCCAACCAAAGCGAGCAAATTGTAATCAAACACGGCATAGAAAATTCTTAAAAACCCCATGCCATAGACCGAAGCTCGGCGCTTAGCAACTTGTGCTGCCTCTTCTGAAAGCGTCGAGCAAAGTATTGGCAATAGTCACAGGGTGGGATTACCATGTTTATTGAAATGAAGTTTATTTAAGCTGCTGTAAGAGACTCTGTCCATATTGTGGCGCTTTTACATCAAAGTTATCTGCAACCGTTGCCCCAATATCCGAAAATGTCTTACTTACCGGCAGCTCACTTTGCCCAGTGAAACTTTTGCTGTAGATGAGTAAAGGAACATATTCACGGGTATGATCTGAACCAGCATGAATGGGGTCATTGCCATGGTCAGCCGTAATTATGAGAAGATCATCTTCACTCAGTTCCGCGAGAACTTCATTTAATCGCTCATCAAATTGTTCTAGTGCTTTCCCATAACCAATCGGATCTCTACGATGTCCATAGAGTGCGTCAAAATCAACAAGATTCAAGAAACTAAGTCCTGTAAAATCAGTATGAATGATCTCCATGAGTTTATCCATGCCATCCATGTTGGACACTGTGCGCAATGACCTAGTAACACCTTCGCCATCATATATATCTGAGATCTTGCCAATCGCTAGTACATCGAGCCCAGCATCCTTGAGCTCATTCATCACGGTTCTTCCATAAGGTTTCAAGGCATAATCATGACGGTTCGATGTTCTCTTGAAGTCTCCAGRCTGTCCGAGGAATGGCCTCGCGATCACTCTGCCCGGCGTGATTTTCACCGCCTGCCATTGTTCATTCGACAGATCGTAATAGTAGATATCCCCGACGTTGTTAAACCGCCGCTCCAGCGAATGTTCGCTTCCCACGAAGGTAGCCTTCATTTCCATGATGCCGAGTGCTTGTCCCATTGCATCCTCGTCTGGAGCTCTACCTGTCTACTCATAATAATATTTTTTGGTAAGCCATAGCCGAAACTTTTTGCTTTTCACTTTCAAGCATTCAAAGTGATTGGCGCTCGGTACTTTGGCGTAGGCTTCGCTTATCTCGTTGCGGAAATATTCAGCTTCCCCGCACAGTCGGACGAGAATGTCCGCTTGCTTTTCCTTCTCTTCAGTTTTCCCGCCAGCATTGCCTGAATGCTCTGGTTCATACAGGCTCCTTAGCTCAACGCCATCCGTTTCCTTGACGGCTGTTCTTATGGCAATCTGCGACAAGTCCTCCTTTATCGAACCGGAGTATATAGGCGCTGCGGTTCGTATGATCTGCATTCCACGGGCATGTTTTAAGCACGTATTTGTCGACTTTGTTCTGCCAGCGACCATTAACGGCAACCTCCAGCCCGTGCTGATTCACCCATGTTTCCATATTAAGTTGTGCAGATTCAATATGTTTCCTTATTTTCGGCGCTTCTGTATGAGGCGGCCTTAGCTTCTTTGTCAGCTCTTCAATCTGTTCGGCAGATACAATCTCTAATGTTTCCGGATTCTCCGGCAACCCTGATATGCGGTGCGGACGCTCCAGCGTGTCATCACCCTTGCAGGATTGGGTGCCGTAGAGCTTACAAATGCATCACCTTTTCATCGCTATAATGCCAGTCCACCGTTTCAAGGAACTGCTTGATATGGTCCCGGCTGTAACTGGCGATCAACAAGGTTTTGAAGTAGGTGTATAGTATGAGATACAGTTCGTGTATAAGGCGCTTATCATCTTCATTACTCTTCTTGAGTCTTTAGAAGGGGTTACCTCTCAAACGGTCTTAAGATGAAATGGGCCCTCCTTTTTGAAGAGCATCTGTAGAATCGCGTCTAGTCTCTGAGCAAGTCTCAATACTGTTAGTAAGCATGTCCCTCCTCTCTACGAGTGTTTCGTAATCTGACCTATTCTGAATTGGAGTCACCTCCCTTCCTTGTGCGCGGCTGCATAAGCTTCGGAAGAAACAAATGGGATCTCCAATTCGGAAACCTATTTCCAGTTCTATAGGGCTACCCTTACTTTGATGGTAATCGATTGGGGCTGCCCTACTTTCTCGTTGTTCCATTGTAGCTACCACCAAAAAGCGAATCGTACCCTCAGGATCAAAAGATGTTTTAAGAAATTCTATGATACTTTGTTGTTCTTCCTTATCCATAGTAAGTCTTCATTTCCCATAATACGGTTGTTGCCATCTGTTATTTTTCTTTCGTTTTGAAGTTGATTTGCGAGATAGTCAGATTATTAGAACTGCTTCTTATTCGTAGTGTTACAAAATCCGACATTAATCTGTCGATAAATAGCGATATTTCAACTTTAAGATCAAAATCGGAGACAATTTTTGTTGCTATTTTGGTACTTTTGTACTATCATTCGATGTGTTTGTAGAAATGATACCCATTTATGGGATGATTGAGTTGGTTGCATCGAGGATTCTTCCAGTAAATTATCTCCAATTTTCTTGAAGGGAGTTTACTATGAAATTAAATATCAGAATTTTTAGATTAACAATAGGCAAAAAGTTAATGGGGTCATTTTTAATCATTGCTATCCTGCTGGGGATTACTAGTGGTATGTCATTTTATTACTTAAAAGAAATAGACCGTTCMGATTCCGATTTAATCGAGAGACGCGCGGTTATCTTGTCAAATGCACAAGCCATGCAGCTAGAAGCTGTACAACAATCCAGTAGAGTACGCGGCTATCTCTTGACAAAAGATTCACTATTTAAAGATCAATTGCAAACATCCAATGATAACCTGTCTAAGCTAGTCAATAAAACAATGACGTTGGTCCAAAGAGAGGCGGATAAAGAGAAGCTAAGAAAATTAGATGAACTCAACCTGCAGTTCAAACAAAAGTATGATCAGTTGCTGCAGATGGTTCAAACTAACCAAAACTCAACCCAAACGATGGATTTTTATAATAATGTTGTACTGCCTTTAGGGAGACAACTAGAACCAGTTGCTGATGAAATAGCCCTCGGACAGAAGAAATTAATGGACGAAGGAAGTAAGAACAATACCGAAACGACCAACATTGCAATTGCGAGCGTTTCAATTCTAAGTGTTATTGCATTTATATTATCGATTTTGATTGGTTATTTTAGTTCACGTATGATATCCAAACCAATTGTTATTATGGAAAAGTTCGCCCAGAAGATAGCATTAGGTGATGTATCTGTATCAAACATTCTGGTGAAAAACAGGGATGAAATTGGCTCTTTAGCTGACTCCTTTAATCAAATGAAGGAAAATCTCAACAATTTGGTGAGGCAGATTAATCTAAGCGCTGAGCATGTAGCTGCATCCTCGGAGGAATTGACAGCAAGCGCAGAACATACTAGTCAGGCTTCCGAAACAATTACTTCTACCATTCAAGCGGTCGTCGTTAGCGCAGAGAGACAATCATACAGTGTAGAAGAAAGCGTACGAGCAATGAATGAAATGTCCGCTGGGGTACAGCAAATCGCCGCAAATACACAAGTAGCTTCTTCTATGTCTATGCAAGCCGCTCAAAAAACATTGGAAGGAAACAACGCCATTCATTCGGCGGAGGAACAAATGGGATCGATTCAAACTTCATTTAATCAGCTTACTGTTGAAGTAAAAGAAATGAGTGAGCGTTCAGGAGAAATTGGACAGATTATCAACGTGATCTCCGATATCGCAGCCCAAACCAATCTACTCGCTCTAAACGCGGCGATTGAAGCTGCAAGAGCAGGTGAGCAGGGACGCGGATTTGCAGTAGTTGCGGGTGAAGTTCGTAAGTTAGCCGAACAATCATCACAATCTGCTGAGCAAATTACGCAGTTAATTACGCATATCCGAATTGGGATTGAGAAGACGATTCAAGCGGTGGAGAGCGGAACCAAGGAAATTAATGAAGGTATCCGTGTAGTACATACTGCAGGTGGAACTTTCGAAGAGATTAAGGAATATGTAGACCAAGTAGCCAGTCAGGTGCAAGAGGTCTCAGCGGCCTCGCAACAAATATCGGCTAGCTCAGAACAGATCGTTCATTCCTTTGAAGAAATTTCGGAGGGATCGAAATCAGTGGCTTCCGGGTCTCAAAACGTATCCGCTGCCACTGAGGAGCAATTGGCGTCCATGGAGGAGATTTCCTCATCTGCCGCTTCTCTGTCTAAAATGTCGGAAGAACTACAGGCGCTAGTTGGTAAGTTTAAAGTATAGTTGGGGGTACAACATGATCGACTCCATGAACAAGGTTAAGATAAATACTTGGTTAGCTCGGAAGACTACTCCCTTTACTGTAGTCTTCTTCTTCCTTATATTTGTAATCATATTAATTGACGAGATTAACCCCACACAAAATCTGACGAGTATGTATCTAATTCCCTTAGTAGTTGCAGGCTTTGCATTCTGGAAGAACATGTTTATACAATTTATTGTATCTGGCGTTTTGTCATGGGTTCGTGATCATTTTGCCCCATATGGTCATGATCTAAGTATACATTTGGTTGTATCTCATTGGTTAACCTACACATTGGCCATATTGTCCGTATCCAATTCGATAAAGTTTTATATTAGGGAGAAAGAGAATACACTTAATCTAACCCTTGCACTAGCCAAATCTTTGGATTCTAGAGATACTCACACAGCGTTTCATTCAGAGAATGTTGCAAAATATGCATTTAAAATAGCTAAAGAAATGAAGCTATCTAGCAGACAATGCGATCATATTTACTTAGGAGGTCTCCTACATGATATCGGGAAAATAGGGGTGCCGGAATCTATTTTATCGAAGCCTACACCACTAACAAAGGATGAATATGACTCTATTAAACAACACTCTATCATCGGTTATAACATGGTTAAGCATATCCCCTCGTTCGAAAAAAGTGGTATTTTGGATATGATCTTATATCATCATGAACGGTTTGATGGTACTGGATACCCTGGTAGGTTAAAGGGTGAGCAAATTCCCCGATTAGCCCGTATATTGTCTGTCGCTGATTCTTTTGATGCGATGACTTCTACACGGGTATATAGAAACAGGATGGAACTGGAGTATGCCGCCAACCAGATCCGAAAAAATAGGGGGACACAATTTGACCCCGAAATTACCGACGTTTTCCTAAAGATACTGGAAAAAGAAGGATCGAACATTTTATTGCACATAGAAGGCATCAAAATGGGCCCGTATTAGCCTTATACCAAGCTAATCGGGCCTTTCTATGCCATTGTCACTTTACCCGCTCCAACCTCTACCTTGCCTCTTCGCCCTTCCGCACGAAAAATTTCGGCATCACTTATGATACGGTTCCCCGTAACGAGGTATCGGCGAAAAATCAGCCAAAGTGTGTCGCACGGCGGCCTATATGATCCCCAAAGTACTATTTTGCCGCCAGTAACTTTTACCATCCCATTATTGATTCCTTATTCTTTCCCTTCAACAATAATGCCCCTATAGGCTGCTCCTTTGAGGCGATGCTTCACAGCTTCTTGATAAGCTGGGCTGTAGTACCATGTCTCAGCTTCTTCAAAGCTTGGGAATTCCATCTTCAATTCATTTGTATTTCCATCCCTCAACTGTCCACATAAAACCATCATATCATCAGCGCTTTTTGCATACTTGATTCGAGTTGTACAATAAAACAAGGGCACTCTCTAGAGTGCCCCCGGGCTAAAACCCACTGTTTTCAGTTTTTGTTGACTGATCAACGAAGACTCTTGTGGGTTTCTCCCCAGATTTGTCTGTCCAATGACTTGCACCATTAACACCTTAGTGGATGGACTCAACTTTCGCTAATGATAACTTCCCGTCTTCCATCCGGTATACCTTGTCGCAGTAGGTTAGCAGCCGCTCATCGTGGGTTACCATAATTGCCGCTTTATGGCGTGTTCTCACCTCATGAGCGATCAAGGAAACTACTTCATGGGCACGCTTGGTATCAAGGCTTGCTGTAGGTTCGTCCGCCAAGATGACATTAGGATCGTTAATTAGAGCCCGGGCAATGGCGGTACGCTGTTTTTCTCCCCCAGATAGCTCCTCAGGGAAGCTCTTCAGCTTTGTGCCTAGACCCAGTTCTTCAAGCAATTTTGCAGCAAAAGCTTGATCTGCTGCACGAACCTTTCCCGACATCCGCTTGACGACAAGCAACTGATCAAGTACGTTCAGGTATGGAACCAAATTCGAAGCTTGCATAATAAAACCAATCTCATGCAATCGGATGTCGGATAGTTGGTTACCTGACAATTTCGATATGTCCTTACCATTTAATATAACCTCACCCTCGGAGGCTCTAAGCAGTGCGCCCGCAACGGATAAGAAGGTGCTTTTTCCAGAACCGGATGGTCCTACGACCGCGATGAATTCGCCCGGTTCCACTTTAATGGATACGTTATCTAGTGCCGAAATACGATTCAATCCTTCATAGTAATACTTTGATGCCGCCGTAATTTGCAATCCCTTAGTCATTATTCAACCCTCCCAAGCGCCTGCAGCGGATCAATTTTCGATATCTTGCGAACCGATACCAACGAACTAAGCAATGAAATCACCAGCAAAACGATCGAATACGTGAAAACCAACTTTGTGTCAAGCATGAAGGGCATGCCTTTTGGCATGATTGCCGCTGTTCCATAAGTCAGGATTATGCCAACTATAATGCTAGAAAGCGACAAAACGAACACCTGTGAGACGACCGCTTTGCCCAAGAACCCATTTTTGGCTCCGATCGCTTTCATTATCCCGAACTGGTTGGTCTTCTGCATCGTAAATACATAGAAGAAAACGCCAAGTACGAATGCTGAAATCGCAAGCAGGAACGCAAGCATCATCATGATCGTGCCATTCTCTTCTTTGTAGCCAGGCATTCCCTGTACCGCTGCTGCACGAGTAACAATATTGGTACCCGATAGCTGTTCATTGATGGCAGTAGGATCAATATCATTACCTTGAAGCATTATCGCATTGACTGGGATCGTGACTCCTTTGTCCGAGCCAGGTGCCGCAAACGCAATTTTTCGCCACTCTGCAATGGGTGTAAAAACAGCTGCTACGTGGTTATAAGTCTGATCCTTGACGAAACCGACAATAGTCAATGACTCCGTCGAGCCATCCAGCTGGAAGGTGTCCCCCAACTTAAACCCCTCGTCTTTCATGGTGTCATTTACGATAACCTTCGTCATGCTATCTGATGTCAGTCTCGAACCTTCTATTGTCACCGGTTCTAAAAAACTCCCCGGCTCAATCCCAATAATAGCTATATCTACTTTATCCTCACTCAACTTGCTTTTTCCTTTGATGGCTGATGCCATGATGGTTCCCATTGACGACACGGCATTTACGTTCGGGATCTCTTTTAATCTCACTGTCAATTCATTAGACAATAAAGACTTACTCATTGAAGCTTTCGAGCCTTGTTCAAAAACTACGTAATCTGCCTTCATATTCTTGAACGTCGAAGCCGCTAGTGTAGATAACCCATTCCCCAAACCAGATAGTATGAATACCAACCAAGAAATAAGCACAAAAATGATGGCAATCATCAAAAACCTTGTCTTGTTGTGTTTCAATTCCCTCAATGCCAAAAACATAATCTATCCCTCTCCTCCGTAAAAATAAATGACACGAGTGTCAAATTAAGCCTCCCTCGTCTGACAAGTATTTATTATAATCTTTATTTGACACGGGTGTCAAATAAATTCGTACTCCTTAGTGTCTCCCTGCCCCTCCTAACCACATTTKGTACAATAACTTACTCCACTGAGATATAGGAATATTCATCATATTGGGAGTATCGATAAGGTTAAAAAAGACACCTATTATCGCAGGGAGTGGGATGCTTGGATTGAAGTGCCCCTCTTCCTGTGCACGAACGAACAATCGCTCAAGTTGATTTTTTAAAGTCATATGTGCTTGCTCAACAAATTCAAGATCATCGGCCGCCGCTACAGAACTAGCTTTATTAACTTTGTGCGCATCTCCAAGCAGTTGGTGAAAATTCGCCTCTTCCAGATATATAGTAAGCAGACTCTGCAGGGCATCCATGCAATCCGTATCATCAATAGCCGACGCCTTTTGTAGTACATTTTCCATTACTCGTTTCATACATGCAGCAACAATCTCTTCTTTATTGGCATAATATTGGTAAATTGTACTCCTTGCTCCAACCAGACTTCTCGATAACAATTTAAGCTGAAACCCCTCATAACCGTGTTCGAGAAGCACTCTCTTGGTTTGGTCAAGTAACTCCGATTTTGTAAAAGCCTGCTTTCTTCCCATGTTAATCACCGTCCCTAATCGCTAACATACTCGACATTATAACAGAAATTACGCCCTATTTGTGATAAGGTTCACCGTAACGCTCATAACGGCGAAAAAGACGAATGGAGCTGTCGCGGCCAGCTCCTATAGTCCCTTGCTCCATCATTTGATATTTCAAATTGCAGTCAAAATGGCCGCCAGCTTCGGATTGATGGACAGGCTTAAATCGTACACTTGGCTGCCCGACTGAATTCCTGCATTTCGCCGTGCCGAATGTATCATCGGCATAATAACCAAACGGGGTTTCCCAAATAAAAGGAAAACCCCGTTTGCTAGACTACCTGTTATACAAGTTATAAATGATAACTGCTGTTTCAGCCCTTGTTGCTGTAGCCTTCGGATTTATTGAATTGCCGCTGCCTTCTATAATTCCAGCTTTAATCAAAGCTGCAACATTATTTAATGCGTAACCGCTTATTTGTGCCGAATCAGAATAGCCCTTCAGTTCCGATTCGGAAGCATTTGCCAATTGTCTTCCAGCCTTATTCATAGCTCTTGCTGCAAGAACAATCATGTCTTCCCTTGATATCTTGGCATCTGGATTGAAATTATTGTTACCAACCCCAACTGTAATTCCAAGAACCTTAGCTGTTGCCAGAGCTTCTGCATAATAGGCACTTGAGCTTACATCTGCAAAGTTGCCCTGTGTTTTTGCAGATAACCCAAGAGCCTTAACAAGCATGAGTATGAAGTCTGCCCGCTTAACATCGGCAGAAGGATCGAAGGTTGTTTCAGAAGTACCGTTAATAACACCTTTAGATGCCAAAACTTCGATTGCCCTACTTGCCCATGAATATCCGCCAATGTCTCCAAAGCTCTTCTTCACATGTGCCACTGCATAATTGCCGAAGTGTGTTGTTTTAAAGGTTACCTTACCCGTTCTGGAATCATATTTGCCTGTTGGTACCGCCACTGCCTTTCCTGCTTCATCAATGTACCATACGACGATATGTTCTGGATCGGCAAGCTCAGCTGCTGTAGGCGTATACGGTATTTCCACGGTAACAGGCGCTTCAGGATTGCTCCATGATATCCTGCTGCCGTTTATACTTACATTGAGTTCTACTGCAGGTCTCATACCTATTTGTGACTTTACTGCCTTATCAATCACTACGTTTGTATCTGCTTTTGCTAGGGTGAGGCTTATACTCTGTGCCCCTTTTACATCTAATGGTGTGAGCATGTTTCCAGGTATTGATACCTTACCGAGTTCCGTTGCTATTTCGATCTTCTTTGATGCATGTTCTGCCATCAGAGCTGGTACCGTGAAGACCGCTTCATATGCACGGGCTCCCTCAGCCTTCGGTACATTGATTATTGCTGTATCCGATGTTTTGAGAGCTTTGGTCAATGCATCTGCATCAATGGTAGTTGAAGCTACGCCTGCATCATTCACTACAGGTGCAGATGCCTGAATTGTACCCGGAGCATTTTCTATCGGCGTTGTTGGCGGTGGGGTTACTGGCGGTATTGTTCCCGGTGTTCCGGATGAATCACCTCCGCTAGGATCGCTTCCACCATTACCGCTTCTTCTGACGGTTACCAAACATGTTGCTGTCTTACCTCCGTCTTCGGTTGTTACGGTAATTATCGCTGTTCCTGCTGCCACAGCGGTTACCCTACCATTACTGTCGACTGTTGCAACACTGGAATTACTGCTCGACCATGTTACATTCTTGTTTACTGCACTGGACGGTGTTATGGCAGCTGTCAGCTGTCCGCTACTTCTTACCGTCAAATCCATTGTGTTCTTGTCAAGTGTTACTCCATTTACTTTCTTCGCTGCTTCCACCAGTTCCTCATACTGTCTTTCTGCAACTGCCAGTTCTTCATAGTTATCCACTAATGCTTTCGGATCATCAGACAGTTCATTATACGCTTGCCGTGCAGCATCGATATCTCCCTTGCTTTTCAAGGTAACCACACCGATTGCATGAATCAATGCCTTTACTGTTTCCACTTCTGCATCAACAACTCTTATCTCCTGTTCATACATAAGCTGCGGATTAGCAACACTGATCGCTCTTACAACCACGGTTCCTACGCTAATTGCTTTTATTAAACCTTCGTTCGTTACGAGGAGTACACGTTCATCACTGGAAGTCCAGCGAATGTTCTTTATTGATGCATTATCGGGAGTAACTGAAGCATCAAACTGAGCAGTTGTCCCTTTCTCGATGATAGCTACACCACCTCGCACCTCAAGACTGGAAACTGGTATGGGAGCACCGATATAATCGGTTACCGTTACTTCACTACTCGCATAAACAGCATCAGAAACCGTAGAATACGCCTTAATGATTGCCGATCCTGTTGTTATACCCGTAACAACACCTTTATTTGATACCGTTGCTATTTCAGGGCTTAGGCTGACAAATGCAACACTTCCCTCATTTATATAGGGTGGATCTGTAAGAATAGCAGCTGTTTTCTTATGGTTTCGCAAAACAGTAAATTTTTCAGAAGCAAACTGAATGGAATTAACAGTTGTTTCTGCCAAACTTCCAATGACCTCAAATTCATATAAAGAATATCCAAACGTGGAACCGCGCTTAATACCTTGCATACGAACGTATCTTCCCTGTATCGGCTCATCAAATACATACCGCTTCCATCCGGCAGCACCGCTTTTTTCATAGACTACATTCGTTACCGAATCGCTCTCATTGTACACCTGAATGTTATACTCTTTACCATAAGCTGCTTCCCAAAGCAAGTTAATCTGATAAATATGGCTTTGAGCACCTAAGTCAATGGTATACCACTGATTGTCTGATCTCGCAGACGCCCAACGCGTTGATGGATCTCCATCTATAGCAGCTTTAGGATCGCTATTCGTGGTGTCATTGCCGCTTGTTGTTGCGATTTTTCCAAGTGCAAGATTTTGAAGTACAACTCCATCTTGTCCGCTTTGTGCTTTAAACGAGAGAACACGGAACTCATAAAGTGAATAGGCAGCAGGTGCTTGTGTACCACTTAATCTAACATATCGATATTTTTGTACTTCATCAAATGCAATCCAGACATTACCGCCCTTACCGTTCGTCTCCGTATAAAGATTTACCCAGACGTTGCCATTCAGAGAACCCTGAACCACATAATTGGTTGCATATTGCTGCCAGTTAAGCTCTATTGCTCCAAACCCCTTTGGTGATCCTAAATCGACCTGCAGCCATTGAACATTTCCTACACTGGATTCCCATCGCGAAAGATAATCACCATCTGTCGCTTTATTAGCAGTGTAAGTACCATTGGCAGAACTTGCAGAAGTATTTGCGTTAAGTGCGAGGTTTTCTGAAGTACGGACATGAATATTTGCACTTACATCTTCCTTCGTTCCAAGAACCTTAGCTGTCAGAACCGCTGGTCCGAGTGCCCCAGCATGCAATGCCCCTGTTGAAGAATTCACTGTAGCAATATCCTTATCTGAAATCGTATAGTTTATTTCACCGGTCGCATTCATCGGTGCCAATTTGACGACCGGGGCTAAATTATACTTCATAACGGCTTCTAGCTGCTTATCCTTAAAACGGATCTTTTGTATGGGTGCAATTTCATGGACATAGGATAAGTGTAGGTCGGCAATCGCAATTGAATCGGCTTCACCGCTTATTGTAAGCAATAGGTAGTTCGTACCATCCTCTAATTCAGGAATGTTGTAAACCACTTTATTGTAGTTCCCATAATCACGACCGGCAATCTCTTGACTGGAAGCAACAGGCATATAGCTTTTCCCGTCTTTGGAAGACATAATCGAAACGGTACCGCCATTTGCTTTGGCGATAAAAGCAGTAAAATTGGCATTTCGTATATTGGTATAACTATAAAGCATCGTTGCATGTTCAGAGCCGTTTTTTATCAGAATATCCTTATCCCCGCCGAATTTAACACCATCTCCCTTTATATAGGCGGCATCACCTTTTACCTCATAGGTTCTGGAATCATCCAGCATCGTATCCATTACAAAACGGTCAGAAGACCAGGCATAATTGATTACCAGTTTTGAAAGCTGTGGTGCCCAAATTTTGGTATTATTGGAAACGGAAATCTTAATAAACTTTATGGAGCGATCCAATTCCGCTGAATTGGTATATACAACTTTACTCCATTTATCTTTAACTACGGTTCCGTTTTTTGTTGCCGGAATAGGAATCCAGTTCTCATTATCTGTTGAACCAAAGAATTGAAGGATGGTATTATCCCCTGCACTAGCCAAACCATAATCATAGGTTGTCAGTTCAAAGTCTTTTGGCGTTGGCGTATAGTAGGTTACATATTCCTCTCGTCTTGGATTCGTTTTATCAGCATCATTTCTCTTAAAACGAGTAGAATCTCCATCATAATAAGTATTCGCATTGGAAGCGTCGAATGCCCATCCACCGGAATAACTGACCGTCTTGGAGAAATCTTCGAATTCTTCGATCAAAGTACGTGTGTTGCCAATACGATAGGATATTTCAGGCGATAGGCTGCCTTCCCCTGAATCATTCATTGCTTTAACTGCAAAATAATAAGTCGTATTTGCATTTAATCCTTTGATTTGCGCTGTATTTCCGAAAGTAAAAAGCGATTCCGTATAATTTCCACTTTCCGTACCGTAAACCAGTTTATAACCTGTTGCTCGCGAAGCTTTTGCAAATTCAAGACTCAATGTGACATCGTTTAATGCCATATTTGTAATAGATGTTTCTCCTGGCGCCTCAAGTGGTTGGAAGGCAAACTCAGCTTCGATCGGATTCCCAAAAGAATGATCGACATCCAGCTCAAACCTAATTGACGGAGAAGTTTGAATAACTTTAATCCGGCTATCTTTAGATATAACCCCGACAGCTGCCCGATTAATATCCACGGTAATTGTGCCCGAATTTCTATTTGTCGTATCTGAAAGAGCAAAGCTAAGTTTATGATCATCTTCTTTTATCATCATAGATGCAGCTTTATCAACAGTAAGATAATCTTTTACACCCATTGCATCAATGGATTGATCACCATCTTGCCAGAAGTTTGCGCCAAGAGTATGGAGCGTTTTCTCATATACAGCGTGTACATTATTATCCTGGCGGATGATTTCAATATCGCTGGAATCTGCATAGTTTTCAACCTGCTCTGCGGTCATTTCAGGCAATAGAACGTATGCATAGCTTTCATTCACCGGCTTTGAGCCATGATCAATCCACATCGTAAGGTAATCGGCTGATTGCACATCTTCATCTACATTATAAGAGCMCAAATCCGTCCATTTTCCTTTACGGGTTTCACGGACTGCGCCGATCTTGGTTTCTTTCGGGAAATAAACGCCAATATTGGAGCCTTTAACATTTCCTTCTATTAGTGCCCACCTGGCATTATCGATTTTACCGTTCCAGCCAAGCTTGTTCGACTGTTTTTCTCCATTGATAATTAGAGCATTATTACCTGTAATATAATGGTTGTCAATCGTAGTTTCAACATTGTTATTATGTGTAGAAGTAATACCTGATCCTAATGCTACAACTTCGTTATCAAACATAAACCACGATTTTTTTGCGCTCACTTTTGTGCTGCCGGATGAAATCTCCAGGCCGGCAGTACTGTAAGAACCATTAAGCGTGGTGCTTCCTGCAAAGGAGTTTGCATTTTTATGGCTGCCAACCGTGATGCCATTAACGGCAGTTACACCAGCAAGCCGATACCAGTCAACTGTTGGTTTTTGATAGGTATACTGTCCAATATCAGGTGTATACACATAAGTCTGTCCAAGACCCGTATACCAACCTTTTGTATTACTATCCCCTTGCTCAAAGGTTGTGATATCTTTGCTATACATAGAAAGACCAAAAGAGAACTTGTCTGTAGTATGAACGGTTCTTACACCTTTACCAAAGGTATAGCTTTTTCCCGCATTGGAAACCGGCTTGATTGAATCATCCTTAAGGATTTCCAAAGTTTTGGAGAGATTATATACGGGGAACATATACCATGCAACACCAGCACCCTCATTTAAAGTACGTATTGCATTTTCATTATTCATCCATTCCTTAATCATTCCTTTAAATCTCTTGCCCGTTTCCTCAGATACCGATTCGGAGAACAGTAGAACATCGAGGCTAATGGTAATGCCAGCATAGGCATCGGTCGTATCTTTACGGGTGATTTCACGTCCCCTTACCATATCCATGAAGACGCCTTTATACATAAAAGGCACATAACTTTTTTCCACGATGGTACTCATATTATCTCTTTCAGGGCCGGTAATTTTCCATGGAGAGTCATCAAGCATATAAATAAAGTGACTCACATCGGAGAATGCTTCTTTACCATAACCGCCATTATAAACAACATTTCCGTGCTGCATAAAAGTACCGTCTTCATAATAGCCATCGCCGCTTTTAACATATCCCATAAAGGAAGGAACATCATTTTTTACATATGCAAGGATTGAACTATCTTTAAGAAGAATTCCCGAATACATGCGGACACGATCTCTCCACAAAGCATTTGCACCCACATACATATAGGGGTCTCCCCCGACTTTGGTCGCTCCCCGATAAGCAGTTGATGTATAAGCCTGGATCTGTTCTGCTGTCAGATAATCATACATAAGCAGAACTGTCTCGCTAAAATAAATCGGCCCCCCAATTTCCCAAGTAAACCAATTCCCATAGGAATTCGTTTCTACTCCTATCTTAAAATGATTTTTATAAATATAATCCATTCCGCGGAGTATCTCATTTTTCAATCTTTCATTCTGATAAAGTTCACAGCCTTTCGTCTGAAGGGCTAATGCCATAAACTTAAGGCTTCGGATCGTGAACTGGGTATTATTTGAATCACTATATGCAGAACCGCGATTGCCAAGCATATATTCCTTCCAAAGGTAATCATTGTCGCCCCAATCCGGTGTAGGATTAGGATTGATCCTGTCAAGAAGATCCTGCGCCACATTATTGATAGCGTGAAGCAACCCTTGCATACTCGGGTCCTTGGGATCATAATCACCGCCCATAGCCAAATACCGCCATTTTTCTCGCAGTTTATCAAATTCATCGACTGTTTTCCCTTGGGCGGGAACCGTTACACTGTTCAAAACCATGGTCAGCATCATTAGAAACGCTAAAATAATACTCAATAGTCGTTTTTGCTTCATAACGACTCTCCTTCATAAAATATTTTCAAGTGAAAAAAATTAATACACTTCATACCGGATTGTCGTATTTAGGCCTTGACCTTTGCCGCTGCCGGCGTAATCAAGCGTTGCAACCGCTTTCTTACAGCTGGAACTTGAGGCCCAGCCACTGCTGGCCGGGCCTATTTCATAAACGAATGACAGCTTGGAGTGGCTATCCTTTAATCGATCCCGCGAGCAATCCGCGTATGAAGAATTTTCCCAAGAAAATATATACGGCGAGGGTGGGCGTTGCCGCCAACAGCGCTCCCGCCATCTGCACGTTCCATTGCACGATCTGGCTTCCGGACAGGTTCTGCAGCGCGACCATAATCGGCTGCTGTTTCTGCGAAGTGAGCGATACGGCGAACAAGAATTCGTTCCATACGCTCGTAAACTGCCAGATGCCGACGACGACGAATCCGGTGATCGACAGCGGGAAAATTACCCTTCTGTAAATCCCCATGAAGCCGTTGCCGTCGATTTGCGCCGCTTCCAGCAATTCGTTCGGTATGCCGGCGTAGAAATTGCGGAACATTAGGGTGCATATAGGCAGACCATATATGACGTGAATCAGGATGAGGCCGGGGATCGAGTTATAGAGCTGCACTTGCTGCAAAAATTGAATCAGCGGAATGAGAATGCTCTGGTACGGGATGAACATCCCGAACAGCATCAACGCAAACAACGTATCAGAGCCCCGGAATTTCCATTTGGACAGCACATAACCGTTCATAGAACCCAGCAGCGAAGACAGCAGCGTCGCCGGGACGGCCAGATAGAAGCTGTTGGCCAGGTTCGGAATCAGCTTGTCGTAAGCTTCGTTATAGGCTGAGAAATTCAGACGGGAGGGAAGCTTCCACATCTGGTCCAGCGTAATTTCATCCACGCTCTTGACGCTCGTGACGAGCATGACATAGATCGGGACGAGGAAGACGGCTGCAAGCACAGCGAGTGTGAAGTACAGAACAAGCCGTTTCGAGCGCGGAATCGCCATTCTACGACTTCTCCTTTCGGAACGCGGAAATCAAATAGGGCACGATGACGAGAGATATGAGCAGCAGCATGACCATCGCGATACCCGCGCCTTGGGCGTAATGATTCCCGCGGAAAGTCGTCTCGAACATATACATGCCGGGAACGTCCGTCACGAACATGGCGCCGGGACCCGTCATCGCGTAGATTAAATCGAATATTTTCAACGAGACATGCGCCAGAATGATGATCAGGCTCATAGAGATCGGTTTCAGCTGCGGAAGGATGACTTTGCGGAAGATTTGACGTTCGGCTGCACCGTCAACGCGTGCGGCTTCACGCAGATCTTCGGGAATGGCCCGTAATCCGGCCAAATACATCGCCATGGCGAAACCCGCCATTTGCCATACGGCGGCCAACACGACGGCGATAATCGCCATCGGAATGCCGAAATCGATCTGCCCGGTATGAACTTTCGGTATGATCTGGGTGCTGACGAACCAATCGGGCACATGCGTAAAACCGATATCCTTCAGAATCAGATTCACTCCGGTTTTGGGCGATAGGATCCATTGCCAAACGACCCCGGTAACGATGAAGGACAATGCCATCGGAAAGATGAATACGTTGCGGAAGAAAATCTCCCCGCGGACTTTCGTATCGACAATCCGGGCCAGGAACAGGCCGACCATCATGGACAAGCCGATGAACAACACGGTAAAGAAGAGCGTATTGCGCAAATCGGACTGAAACCGAAAATCCTGAAAAAGGAAGCGGTAATTGTCAAAGCCGATCCAATTGGACGATTTCACGAGCGTATTCCAATCCGTAAAGGATACATAACCTGTCCAAGCGATGAATCCGTAAACGAATATCCCGATGACCACAAAAGACGGCAGGATCATCAGAATCGGCGCCATCCGGGCGAATGTCCGGCTGCGGCGTCTTGGAGCTGTTACGGAACCAGTGTCTGTCATAAGCGATCACTCCCAATAAGGAGGGCCAGCCGCGCGATTCACGCGTCTGGCCCTTAATGCTATTCTCTACTTGATGCTAGAGCTTTGCGCTTGCTTCAGCGCTTTCAACGCTTGATTCACATCGCCGTTGGTGACGAAAATGTTGACGGCCTGGTTCGCTTGCGTCGTGAAGCCTTCGGGAGCGGCGGAGCCGTGAGCCATGCTCGGCGCCAGCTTGCTTGCCTTGAAATCTTCAATCGTCGATTGCCCGTACACGTCATACTTGGATTTGTCCGCATCGATGCGAGCCGGAATGGAGCCCTTCAGCGGGTTGAACACATCCTGTCCTTCTACCGAGCCGAGCACTTTCAGCCATTCTTTGGCTGCCTCTTTGTGCTTGGTGCCCTTCGGAATCGCGAACGTGTCGGTGACGACCATGAACATGCCGGACGAGTTCGGCGTCGCCACCCAGCCGAAGTCTTTGTTCGCGGTTAATTTCAGATCCGTCGTGAAGTAGCCCTTCGCCCAATCGCCCATCACGTTCATCGCTGCTTCGCCTTTCGCCACCAGCTGCGCGGCGTCCTGCCAGTTGCGGGCGGCATGGTCGGAGTTGATATAAGATAGCATCTTCTTGAACGTTTCCAGCGAAGTCTTCACCTTCGCGTCGTCGAAAGACAGCTTGCCCGTCCACAGTTTCTTGTAATCCTCCGTGCCGAGCTGACCGAGCAGCACGTTCTCGAACAGCATCGTGGCCGTCCACGGCTCCTTGTCGCCCAATGCCAGCGGAACGATGCCCTTGGCTTTCAAAGCGTCAGCCACCGCGAAGAACTCGTCAAACGTCGTCGGGGCTTTCAGGCCGTTGCTGTCGAAAATTTTCTTGTTGTAGAACACCACGTTGCCGCGATGGATGTTAACCGGTACCGAGTAGATGTTGCCGTCTTTGCTAACCAGGTCGATCAGATCTTGCGGAAATTTGGTTTTCCAACCTTCCGCCTCGTACAGATCGTTCAGCGGGATGACCTTGTCAGCCGCCACCCAGCCGGTATTCAGTTCAGCGCCGCCGTGCACCTGAAACGCATCTGGCGGATCTCCGCCCTGCATCCGGCTTGCCAGCACCGCCTTGGCGTTTGTGCCGGCGCCGCCGGAGACGGCAGAATTGATGACTTTGATGTTGGCATGCTTGCCTTCAAATTCCTTGATGAGTCCTTTCAGACCCGCTTCCTCGCCCGCGCCGGTCCACCAGCTGAAGATTTCGACTTGTTGATTGCCGCCGGGCGTGGCGGATGCGCTTGCGCTCGGCGGTGTGCTTGGAGAAGCCGCGGAAGGCGAAGCGCCGTTGTTCGATTTGCTGTTGCACCCCGTCAGCAGCATGCCGAGGGCGGCCGCCGCCGTAAAAACCAGGCCCGCTTTTTGTTTCATGTCATTACCCCTTTCGATCCGATGAATGATGTAATCGCTTAACATCCTTTATCCTAATCGATCGGGACAATCGATATAATGAGGCGAATCTATCTTTTCGTCCGTTTTTTCGCCCAATTTTGAACCGCTTTCATATTTGCCTTTTCCGGAAATCCCCCGGCGACATGCCCATATTTTTCTGGAACCACTCGCTGAAATAACGCGGATTCGGATAGCCGACCGCTTCTCCCACTTGATAGATTTTCAGCTTGCCCTCCGTCAGCAGGCTGCAGGCTTTATCGAGGCGTATCCGGGACAAGTATTCGATAAACGATCGTCCGGTCTCCTGGCGAAACAATCGACTCAAATAGTTCGGCGTCACGAACAACTCGCCCGCGATCTCCGCCAAATGAACCTCTTCGGTAAAGTGCGCTTGAATGTAGTTTAGTGCCTTCTTGATCAAATAAGAGCTTGGTTCCTCCAATGGCTCGATGGCACCCGGCATTCTGGACGGAGAAACTCTGTCCGAAGCGCAAAGCGCCTTGGCCTTCAGCAGGGCGTTTTCGATCTCCTCCACCTCTGTCGGCTTGAGCAAATAATCGACTGCTCCCAGCCGCAGCGCTTCCTGCGCGTATTGGAAATCACCATAACCGCTCAAGAAGATCACCTTGATGCCGGACAAGTCTTTGACCGTGACCGCGTCGGCTTCCCCGTCTACGCGGCCGCTGACGCGAAGCCGGGCCACCAGTTCGAGCCCGGTCATATTGGGCATGCGTATATCGGACAAGACGATGTCAACCGGGTCTTTCTCCAAATAAGCAAGCGCTTCGGCGCCGTCCTCGAAAACGTTAACGAGCTCAATGCCGAGCTTCTTCCACTCGATATGTTCGCATAGTCCTTCCCGAATCCAGGCCTCATCGTCGATAATCATCGCGCGGTATTCTGCGTTAGCCAACCTGATCCCCTTCCTTTCACGGAGCCGCCCGCACCGCCAGACGGCGCAGAACGGTGGACGCCTCCCGGAATGCGTCCTGCGGTTCTTCGTACAGCGTCACGACTTTGGCGAGAGCCCGTTCCACCGCATCCACCATCGCCGGATAGTAAGTAACTGACGGCTCGTTCTCAGCCATCTTCATCGATTCCAGAATGAGCGAAAAATCTGGGCGCTTCTCCCGGAACGCCGGGTCGCCGAGCAGCGAACGTCTCGCCGGCACGCCGTCGGCATCGGCGTAGATCATTCCCCCGCGTTTACCGGTGGCATATGCGAGAAACTTCCACGCTGCTTCCTTGTTGTCCGAGTTCGCGTTGATCGCCAGCGTCCAGCCGTGCTGGAAAGGAACGCGTTGAACCGCTCCGTCGCTGTCTTTCCTCCCCGGAAGCAACGCGATCCGAATGAAGCCCGCGTAAGGGCCGTCGCTTAGCTTGATCATCGGATATGCCGAGTTCCAATACGGTGCTGCCATGGCGGCTTCCCCGGACAAGAGAGCGTCCCTCGTCCGCACGAAATCCCAGGACAGAAGATTGTCCGGTACAATCTTATCCCGAACAAGCCGCTGCAAATAGTCTCCAGCACGGACCGATGCTTCCGAATCCAGCAGCACCTTGCCACTGTCTTCCTCCAGGAAGTTCCCGCCAAAAGACCACAGCAAGGAGGCGAATATTTTGGTCCGCTCTTCCGGAACGACGCCCGGCATCGCCAGCCCCCATCTCGTAGGGGACTTCGGGTTCCCGAATTGCGAGAATCTCTTTGCGGTCTCGTACACTTCCTCCCAGGTATCGGGCGGACTCGGAATCAAATCGCTGCGGTAGTACAGAAAATGCGTACTGATGTCCGTGGGCAAAGCATAGATCGAACCTTTGTAGCGATACACCGTCAGAAAATCGTCGAGATCGAACCCTTCGGGATCGGATGATTGCGCACTGCTTATGTAACCGTCCAAAGGCGCGATCGCTTTCGCCGAAGCAAACTGGGCGATAGACGTGTTCGGGACGAAGACGATATCGAACGTGTTCGAACCGGCGAGCAGTTGCGTACCTACAGCTGTAAAGTAACCGTCGCGACCGATCTCAATGAATTCGACCTTGATCCCCGTATCGTTTTCAAATGGTGCCAGCAGCTGTCGCAACGCTGCAGACTCGGTTCCCGTCCGGATCAGTACCTTGATTTTGCGAACCGGCTCCGAAGCAGCCGGCGAATCCGCAGTCTCGAGATTCAGCAGCATGGTTCCGCTCATTGCCCAGACGAGCAGCAAGACGAAAGAAACGATGATCAACCCGTTGTATTTCCTGCGATTCAAGCCGTCCCCTCCTCAGCGCCGTTATCTAATTCAATTCGTTGTGGGGAATGCAAACCGTTACCGCCGTCCCTTCCGCTTCGCCCGCTTCCAGACGGATGCCGTAATCTTGGCCGAATGCCAGGGAAATGCGCTGCTGGACGTTGCGAAGCCCCAGATGCTCATTGGACGATTCCTGCAAAAGAAGGCTGACCCGCTCCATATCGACTTTCCGCCCGGTATTGTGGATGACGATGTTTACGCATTCGCCCTTCTTGAAGGCGCGGATCGTGACTTTGCCGCCCCCGCCAACCTTGGATATACCGTGTTCGAGTGCGTTCTCGACAATCGGCTGCAGGAGAAGAGGCATAATTCTCGTATCCTTTGTATCCGGATCGGCGACGATTTCATATTGAAGCCGATCCCGGTAGCGGAATGATTGAATTTGCAAATAGTTTTCGATATGCTCGAGCTCCATCTGCAAAGTGGTCCATTCCTGCTCCGCGTTCAAGGTGAACCGGAAAAACTTGCCCAGCGCGGTCACGAGCTTGCTGATCGGTTCCGCCTTGTGCTTCTTCGACATCCAGTAGATCGTGTCGAGCGTATTGTACAGAAAATGCGGCTTGATTTGCATTTGGAGCGCTTGAAGAAGCGCCTTCCGCTTCTCCTTCTCCTGCTGCTCGTTCTCTTGGATCAGCTGTTGAATCCGCTGCATCAATCGGTTGAAATTGCGCTGCAGGACGCCAATTTCCTGAACGGAACCCTGAATTTCACGCACCTGCAGCTGGTCGATTGAAGGTGACGACATCAGCTTGGCCAAATTGATGACCGGCTTGGATATCGCGGTTGCCATGAGAACGGACACAATGGTGAAGATGACCGCGCCCAAACCCGCCATGACGAGCAAGTATTTCAAAATTTTCTGATTCGGGCTCATGAGCTCGTTTAACGGAACAACCGCTGTCATTCTCCAGCCGCTTACTGCAGACGTTTCGTGGGCCGTCAACCATCTTCCTGCGAATTTACCGACTGCCTCTGCGGGATGCGACAGCGATTTCACCAAACCCTCAATGCCCGGCTCATCGAACAAGGCCGACTGCTGCCGATAAATGTCGTCCCCCGCCGCGTCGGACAACATGAGAGCCCCGGTCGAGCCGATTCGGACTGGGGCTAGACTATCGTCGATAAAGCGATCGTTCAATTGGATGAACAGATACCCTCTCAGTTCGGACGTATTGCTGTCGATGAGTTGCCTCGCCGCCGTCACGGAATCGCGCACCGGGGTCTTAAAGCCGTCCTTGGCCCGATAAATCGCCCACTTGTCGCTGAACCAACTCATTTTAAGCGGCTTCATCTGAATCTGTTCGACAATATAGTTGAAATTTCCGACATCCAACTGTTCGTAAGATTGAAAGGCGTTGTCCGTGGACAGCACCGTTCGGTTCGGGGTGATCAAATAAACGGCGCGGATATGATCCAGCCGGCCCCGCAGCAGGTCCGAATACATCAACTCTTTGAACTTCTGATTCGCTTCCTGCAGCAAGTACGGGGTATTGATGGGCTTGTCCAGAAAATCGAGCGGGCGCTGATACAGCAAGGGCCACGTAAGCCGGTCGATCTCCGTAAGATCCGCTTCCAACGCTCGCTGGGTCTGACTGACGGTCTGCAGCAAATATTGGCTGACMTGCTTTTGAAAAATCCCGTTTTGTTTCTCGTACGTGATATAGGTGATGACGACCAAAGGAAACAGCATAAGAAGCAAAAAAACGGTTAGCAGCATCGCTCGTATGGAAATCGGCCTGTTCAACGCAAAGATTGTTTTTCCTCCTTCCCGCTCCCGGTAGTTTCCCTTTATCGCTCGGTATTGCGAATAGGGAATGCCCCCATCGTAAATTGGCTAACTCCTTGAGCGTCGTTTAGCGCCCTTCGGTGCAAATAAAGCGCTCTCAAAATGAAAGCCTCAACGATCGATCCGCAAATTGACATCGGATAAGAAGATCATACAGAACCTTAGCCGAAAATTTAATGAGGCAAAACTTACTTTTATTCTGTTTTTATACACCCCCTCAACAAGTATAACATTACCCACCCTCCCCAGGAACGGCGGATGGAACAGAGCCCGAGCCCCGGATTTCCGGTGGATGATACGGCTCTCCGTATCGTCTAAAGAGCGTAAGCCCCGAAGTAATAGTCAAGCGCTTCTTCGGAGTATCATCCCCCTGCCACTTCGAAACGGAGTTAAAATCATGACCTGCACCTCTATGTTTATGGGGCGTATCACACCGCGTCAGCAATCCGGCATATCCCCATACTTCCATCACCACATCCCGTTCTTGTTTGCTACAAACCATCGCATTCTTCCAACGCTTCTCCAACATCCGGGCGCTCTCATTGTCCGCACAGCTCCGAATCGCTTCGAGCATGTTGTAAAGGATGGCCACATCCTCGTCCGTACATTCCATTGTTTCCTCTCTACTGAGTAGTTCGAGGTCCAGCCAACAATACAGAAGATCGTTCAAACGGACGCCCCCCCATTTGACCCGCTCGAAATTCAGCACATTTAAATCCTCCTCCACATATTCCCGATCCGCCATGAGTTGATGATAATTACAATCCCCGCAGCTGCTGGTATTTGTCCCCACCGAGCTCCGCTATTCATAGGTATGCAAAGGCAATCCGGAAGTCAGAGCCCAGCTTGAAAGGGAGCTCCTCAGATAGACTTTTCTCGTAGACAGACTGTGCAGGAACGCAGCGGCTACCCGTTCCTTAGTAATCTCCTGATGCAATTCGTGCAATCGCTTAATGAGATCATCATGATGGATCGTTATAGGATCGAACATAAGCCCTTTGCTCTTGGCATAGTTGAAGTCCTCGCCAGCAAAGGCATACGGTCCGTCTTTCCACCCCCTTGAAGACCAGAAGGTATTCAGCAATATCTTTTGGGCTTTTTTATCCATTCGGCCTCCTCCTTTTCCGGCGGTTTAGCGACCGTACTGTGATATCCGACCACATTGTTCTCATATAAATCAGTATTTGCGCGCTAAATCGAACCAGCGTAGAGCCATATCTTCCGTTATAGGCTGGCTAATCAGGTGATCAGCCTGGCTGAGCTGCCAAACGGCTTCACCAAGGTCCTCTCGTTCGGTGGTTTCGATGCCTTTGAGCGTGTTGAAACGCATGGTGAACGCAGTAATTGCCGCCTCGGCTTCGGCAAAGCTGCCGGCCTGTGCTAGGTTTGCCAGGGCAACGATGTAAGCTTCGTTAGCCAGCTTGGCCAGATGTTTAGGCCAGGACKAGAACGGGCGTCCGAACTCGGCAGCCCACCATTCAGGCTTCCGCAATTGAAATGTAGTGAGTTTAGGTTTGGGAAGCGGCTCAGAAATGCTAGCGAGATGGGCTGCCCCAGCGGTGCATTATGTAAGGCAAGGCTCGTCACTTGGTGCAGCTCACCCAGGTCGGGCATCAAGAATGGGGTGTCATTCTTGCGTCTACCGGTACGCGGCGCCAGTGTCAGAGAAGATGGCATATCGCCTGTGCCCGAGAAACGTGATAAATTGCCGGACACGCCCAGAAGGAAACATCGCTTCGGAAGCTTCAGGGTTAATCGCCCGCCTGCGTCACTTCCCGTATAATGCAGATATCGTGGCCAGAGTGAACCCGCCGGCGTAGAAAAGGCATCGAATACGGTCCAATCGATTTTCGCATCAGGCGCAACATGAAGGTCAGCCTTCTTCCCCAGCTGCGACGGCCCAACCGATAGACTGCCCGGACTGTCAGGTCGATGGGATAACAACCATCTTCTCTGATCGAGCCAACGGGAGGACGAGCTTGGTTATCTTTTGACATTTTACTCTTTCTTGACCGTGCCAAAGATATGAAACGGCGTTATCCCATTTGCGAATAGGCTATCTATCAGCTTGACCAATTCTTCCGACGATAAATCTTTGCCGTTGCGTATCCAAAGGCGAAACAAAGATAGCAATGTTGATATATAAAACTCAATCAGGTATGGCGCTAAGATATCATTTGTTGGAAGATTCACAATCAATCTCTCAAAGGGAATTTCTCTTTTCAGGCGTTCAACGAAATGAACAGAACCATAGTCACCCAGGAGGGCTTTTAGGACAGAAATATCTTCTGTACTTTCCAAGCATTGAAGCGCATCTTGGAAAGTATGCGTTGAAAGCTCCCTGTTTGCCATTTCCTCGTTAATGGATTTCAAAACCTTCTCTTCAACATAGTCCAACAACTCATAAATATCTGTAAAGTATTGATAAAATGTACTGCGGTTATATCCTGACTTGTTGGCAATCTCTTGAATAGATATTTTTTCAATTGGCTTTTGGCTATATAAATCACAGAACACATTTATAAAGGTCTGCCTGGTTTTGTCCGTAATTTCAGGTTGCTTGTTCATGCTTTGTCTCCATTTCCGGTTCAATAGATGATCCGACAGATATTGAAAATCTGATGGTTGATGTCCGTATAGTGAATCCATACAATATTATTATACAACACGTTGTTTGATCATCAATAAGGAATATCAACTCTTTGGGGGAGTCTAACATGAAAATTTTATTCTTCGGTAGAGGTGTAATATCGACCCAATATGCGTGGGCTTTCGAACAGGCAGGTCATACAGTTGAGTTTTACGTTAGAAAGGGGAGGAAAGAAACCTTCGGAAGCAGTATCGAGCTTGAAATGTGGGACGCACGAAAAGGGAAAAAGCTAATAAAAGAAAGCTGGAACGTCAAACTACATGAGGAGATCCTTCGAAATAATGATCTCATTATTGTGAGCGTCAACACGGAACAACTCCCAGAAGTAGCACAATTCCTATCAACTGCCGCAGGAAATACCCCTATCCTCATATTCAATAACATTTGGCAAGACCTAAAGTCATCGATCGCACCATTGTCTATGAACAATGTTGTCTTTGGCTTCCMCGGAGCAGGAGGCGGCATAGCGGACAATAAGCTTAGAGGCGGCTTTTTGAAAATGGTATTTCTAGAAAAACCACGGACAGGCACTGAACCTATTAACCAATTGGTCAAGGAATGTTTTGAAAGTGCCCATTTTAAAATTAGCTGGGTAAAGGATATGCAAAACTGGCTATGGAATCACTTTGCCATGAATGCAGCGATGGAAGCCGAGGTGTTAAAACGGGGAAGTTTTCCAGCGCTCATGAACCATAGTGACTCATTTTCCAATCTTGGGTTGAATATGAGGGAAATGATTCCTGTACTTAAAGCAAGAGGTGCAAAGCTTGATACCATTTCTCTCCTGCTGACTAAAATTCCACCGGGACTTCTCGGCACACTTTTTAACAAGATTATTTTTGCAAAAGGCAGCTTACCGCGACTTTTTGTGGAATACAACAATAGTAAAGCAGGTTTTGCGGTACTTGAAGTTGTGAGAGAAGCAAAAAAGGTAAGCATACCTTTGCCGCGTCTTACGATGGCATTTGAAAATACTGAATATGCAAAAGAAATTTAAAGAAGCCTTCGATATAACCGCTATGAGAACTGGAGCAACAAGCGCAGACGAGGCAAGAGTGATGAGCCGATTATATCCGATGGAGAACATGAAGCCATTATCCACGATACATACATTATGGGAGAGAGTCCAGTTCCTTCTCCAGAAGAAGTCGTTCACGCCATCTCGCTTCTTTGACGGTGAGTTCCTGCTGTCCGGGCTGATCCGCTGTCCGAAGTGTGTCGCAGCGATGGTTGCTTGCCGTACCCGGAGCAAGGGACTCACCACCGCTTCATACGAACAGCGAAAAACGTTGCTGCACATGTATATCAAGCGGATTACGATGAACACAAGCAAGACAAGCTAATGGAAAATGTGTGTCTAGCTGCGTCTATTCAGTTCCTCAGCTATCTGAACAAATATGCTTGAAAGGGTAATTTCCGATCCGCCCTTAGTTTGATTCATATGAACGCCAGAATTACTAAAGAAGCGTTTCATTAAAGCTTTATCTGTCAGTATTTCATTTACATCATCAATTCGGTCTAAGAGTTCAAAACTCCTCAGCTCTCTCAATATATCTTCTTGAATCAGTGTTGTGTAATCTTGTCTTTCAACCCAATTTAAAAATGCCTCACGAGATTTTGTTTTTGGAGCCCGATCATGACAGCTTTTACACATCAGAAATAGATTTTCCGGGATGTCCTCTCCGCCAAATTGACGTGCAATAATATGGCAACGTTGGAGAGGTGCCTTTTCCCAGTTTTTTATAATTTCTACACGGTTAGCACTAGCCTTTTTCAAATCATGTTTAGTATCGAAATGGCGCTTACAGGCCCAGCAACATGGCTCGCCCCAGTCGAATCCACTTCTATCTAACCAGTCCATCCAATGTTCGAAAATCTGAGCTTTTGTGGGCATAGTCATAGTTAAGCTCCCTCTCCCTCAATTTCTTAATTAGCTTATAAATTTATAACAGGATACCGGATATCCATGCTAAATTCGAACATTAAATGTATAGTTATGGGGAGAATGTCGATAAGGAGCGATAATATGGATACCAGTGAAGCAACTGCCCTACGTATAAAATGGGGCAACAAACCTTGCAGTCATCCTCATGTAGTCAGTGAAACCACACCTGTCCATTAATTCAATAGCTTCTAGCCGCTCGCCTAAAGGCTTATTTTCGCCGTCACTTATGGTAAGGTTCCCCCCGATTTATCCGCATCGCGCGATAAATCTGCTCCACCAGCACCAGCCGCATCAGCTGGTGAGGCAGCGTCATGCGGCCAAAACTCAGCCGCATATCCGCACGGCGCAGCAGCTCGCTGGACAGTCCCAGCGAGCCGCCTATAACGAAGGCCACCTGGCTCCGCCCATAGGTGGCCAACTTATCGAGCGAGCTCGCCAGCTGCTCGCTCGACCACATCTCGCCGTCGATGGCCAGCGCCACGACGTACACATCCGGGCGCAGCGCAGCCAGCAGCCGTGCGCCCTCACGATCCCGCACCTGCTGCTCCTCAGCAGGGCTCATGTTCTCAGGTGCCTTCTCATCCGGCACCTCAATCATCTGCATCTTGGCATACGGGCCAAGACGCTTCACATACTCCGCGATCCCATCCACGAGATAGCGCTCTTTTAATTTTCCAACGGTCAGTATCTGTATATGCATAACGTACCCCTTCACTTATCTCAATCATTTTTGTCCCATTCAATCAAATATTCATTCTTTTCTCTCATGTAACCATTCATTCCTCCCATCATACCATTCGATGCATATACGTACCAATAGCTCTCATTCATACCAAAAAGCCCAGAGTTATACCAACTCTAGGCCTTCTTTACTCACTATTTAAATTAAACTTGCGCCAAAAACTGATTAAAGTCCGCTATGCTCGGATTCTGTTAAGGTACTATACTGTGTAACCGTAAAATCGACCGCATGTTTGATCGAGTCCTCATTAGAGGCATCCAAGAATATGCCGACGGCTTCTCCACCCTCGTTAATGATCTTCTCTTGCTGCTTCTTTCGCAGCATCGACATTGAAATCGGTAATAACGAATTTGGCACCTTCTCTGGCCATTAAAGTGGCTGATGATAAGCCAATACCGGAGGCTCCTCCCGTTATTAACGCTACTTTGCCTTCCAGGCGTCTCATATCGAATCCCCCTTCGTTGATCGCATACGAATCTTTATTTAGCTGTAACGCCGCCATCGACAGGCAGTTCAACACCTGTAATATAGGCTGACTCATCAGAAGCCAGGAATAATACAGCTTCGGCTACCTCAGATGCGCGCCCGACTCTTGGCAATGCAGTCTGAGACAAGAACCATTGCAGCATCTGCTTATTATTTACAAATTCAGAGCTCATCGGCGTTTCGATAAAGCCAGGATGAACTGAATTGACACGAATGTGATCCTTGCCAAAATCCACAGCAGCCGCTTTGCTTAGCATGCGGACGCCACCTTTGGAAGCCGTGTACGCACCCGCTCCACTGCTGCCAGTTAGTCCTGCGATAGAGGAAATATTGACGATGGACCCACCCTTATTCACTTGCATATGTGGAATAACGTGCTTCATGCCCAAGAACGTACTCGTCAGGTTAATATTCATGACTTTATTCCATTGTTCAATGGTCGTATCCAGCAATCCAACTGCAAGGGAAATACCCGCATTATTGACCAAGACGTCCACTTTGCCGTAAGTCGCAACAGCTCCCTCGACTACTTTGATCCATTCTTCTTCAGAAACAACATTGTGTGCATAAGCTATGGCTTGACCTCCGGCAGCTTCAATCTCCTTCACAACAGCTTGTACAGCAGCTTCGTTAATGTCTGTTGCTACCACCATAGCCCCTTCTTTGGCAAATAATAGTGCTTCTTCACGGCCCATACCACTGCCTGCTCCGGTAATGATGGCAACTTTATTAGTAAGACGAGTCATTGCGATCTCTCCTTTTATGAAATGAAATTTTTAAATTATTACATAAATGATAGTATTACTATCACTACAATATTTATTATATCACCACGGTATTATGAACTCAACTTCCACTTGCTGAAAGAATACCCAGTCGATATAATACTTGTATTGAAATACCTCAGTTGAAAGGTTAATAACCCTCATGGATCCGAAAGCAAGATACGAGAAAGAACGATTTGACGGCAAGCAGCAACGACTATATCTGATTCTCGACGCAGCTGAGCGTGTATTTACGCTGAAGGGAATCGAAAAAACCACCATGCAGGATATCGCCAGTGACGCGAATATCGGCATCGCAACCTTATTTCGGTATTTTCCCAAAAAAGAAAAACTGATCGTTGCCGTAGCTACCAAATTGCTTGAACCGATGCTTCATCGTTTTCAATATGTCGCTGACCAGCCCCTGTCTTGTCTTGAAAAGCTTGAACGTTTATTCGATTCCTTTATCGAAGATCAGAACGATTCGAGCATCAAATTCATGGTGGATTTTGAAAGCTACGCATCGCACTCACTGGAGCCGTTGGAGGGTATTCTCGACTTCAATGCCTTGAACCGTAAGATCTCACGCGAGTATGGCAGGATTATTCAAAATGGCATCGAAGACGGCTCAATTCGTTCCGACCTTCCGGTTAAGGAGACCTTGACTACGATCATTAACACGTTCGGTCTCTTTTCCAAAAAACTGTCACTGCAGAAAAACATTCTCCTACTGGAGTCTGATCTGGACAACGAGCAGCAGTTGACTATTCTCAAGAGCATTCTGATTGATTACCTGAAAGCTCGATAAACAGAACAAAGAGCCAGTTTCCTCCGTAGAGGAACTTGGCTCTTTCTTTTAGTTCGAAACGATTAATTTCGGGTCCGTCTGCCAGAACCGCTCAAGGGCCATGACCACTACAGTGGCAACTAACAGCCCGTTACCAAACGCATACTGCATGACTACAGGAAGCTCAGGCATTGGTGAAGCCGCGATGAGGGTGAATCCGGCACCGACAAGAATTCCGATTCCCAGAATCGTCAACTGGCGCTGTGTTTGAACGACGCGCGATAAGGAAGAGAATGAGTTACTGGTCATTTGCACGAAAGTCGCTAACGAGACCGCACTAGCTACGGACGTAGGCAGCTGAGCAAGGAAATGAACGATCGAAGGGACAAGAGCAATTGCCGAGAGCGCCAAGCAAGCGATGATGAACGGCATTCTTCTCGTTTGCCCCGTCATTCTGATAAAACTCGCCGTAACCGGAAGCGAAACGACACCGACAGCGGAAAATAAAGCCGAAAGTCCGTGAGATACGCCTGCAATTAGGCTAGCCCGGTTGTAGACATTCTTGCTAGGGAGTTCCTTCCTCGGGACAGCCTGCTGAGCCGCTGTAATAGCGGCAACAAGATTTGAAACAAGGATCAGCGTAAATAGCGCGGCTGTTAAAGCCATGCCTGGATTCAACTGGGGGAATCCCCATGCCCATATATCGGGAAGTTTGATCCATGCACCGGAGGCCGAGCCAGCACTAGAGACCCCTCCGACAGCCAATGCTTGAAGCACCCAACCGCCGGTAATCCCTAGCAGTACGGCATAGTTACGCGTCCATCCTTTCCCTTTCACATTCAGGAACACCACGCCACCGAATACCGCTAACGAGATCAGAACCGTTCCATAATCTACGACCCCTTGCCCTGCTTTCAAGCCGAACATGCCTTTCAGAAACACACCACTCAGCTGCAAAGACAAGATGAACAAGAATAAATTCGTCACGAGTGGTGTAAATAGATTAAGGAGTTTATAAAAGAGGCCTGTTATGCCCAGTAAAAACAACAGCACACCGGCCATTAGCAGCCCGCCTTCTAGAACCTGCAGCGCTTCTTTGGCCGTGTGACCTTGGTTCGCGGAGATACCGGCCATCATGACAAACACGCTTACCCATGATCCCGCTGGACCATCCACGATCGGAAATCGATGCCCGAGTACTGCTTGCAGCATTGAACTGAGCCCGACTACGAAAAATGTACGCTGCATCAACGAGGCAATTTCGTCCTGAGACAAATGAAAAAGACCACCAATTACGATAGGAAGTGCCACGGAACTAGCGGTCATAAAAATAAACCATTGTAGAACATGTAAATATGGATTGGAATGATACTTCCGAAGCATAAAGGCTCCCCCTTTTCTGTCCGGTTCTATGGTATCATATTGATAAGCATACGAAAAATATCTATATCCTTTGGTTTTCATACTTTTATCGTTTGGAAAGGAATCGTCACTACGATGGATATTCGCCAACTTCGCTATTTCATCGCAATCGCTGAAGAGAAGCAAATTACGGCTGCCGCCCAAAGATTGCACATGACGCAGCCCCCGCTAGGACAACAGTTGAAGCTCATGGAGCAAGAGCTCGGCGTCGAGCTTATTCTACGAACAGGTAAAGTCATCGAGCTGACCGAAGCCGGACAGGCCTTATATAAGCACGCCCTACATTTAACGAAGCTTATAGAGGAAGCGGAGAATGATGTAAAAGAGATCGGCAAGGGTACGCGCGGCAAGTTACGAATAGGCGTTAACACGTTGTCCTCGGCCCAACTGCCGCAATTGCTGCGTATTTTTAAAACCCGCTACCCAGAGGTTACGTATAAAATACAACAGAATGAATCCGCGCAGCTGCTTCGGCTTATTCGAGAACACACCATCGAGCTTGCTATCATCCGGCTCCCGATGGAATTAAGTGATTTTGAAGTCATCCAGCTGCAATCTGAACCTTTTTATTTCGTTACAGCTAAATCCTTCGCGTCGGAATCACAGGCATTCACTTACGCTGATATTCAACGTTATCCGCTCATTTTGCCTAGTACAGAGGGTCTTGGGTTGTATCATAGTATCATCGATCAATTCAACGAACGCGGTTTGCAGCCTAACGTAATCGGGGAATGTTCCGATATGGTCACGCTATTGGACTGGGTATCCTCTGGGGATGCAACAACGATTGTACCCGAGTCCATTGTTAAATTGCATCGCGAATATGCGTTCCAAGCTTATGAAATCGCAGACAGTCAGCTCAAATTAGCAACCGGATTAATATGGCTGAAGGATCGCCATGTATCCAAAGCAGCCCAGCATTTTATCGAGCTTATGCAAGAAAACCAATAACATTAGTGTGTTTATTTGGGGCGGTTCCGACTTCCCCTCCCTCAATGGTCTGCTTTTCCATAAGGTAATCTGCACTTACCCCAAAACTTATAAATTCTGCACAGAAAAAAGAGGCCCTTAGGCCTCCCTCATACGATAAGAAAACGTGATAATGACTGGCAATGCTCGCAGTGCTCAGGCGGTGCCCAGTGGGCGAAGTGGGTTTTCTGCAAATCCACCACGTCTGGCGCTTCCTCATACTCATCAACAAATTCATCTATGGCTATTTCCACATGATCTTTACAAACGACATGCATGTTTAGTACCTCTCATCCGCTGGCGGCTCTGTAGATTTCTATTCTATCACTAGTTCTTGCACTAGTTCTTGCACTAGTTCTTGCACTTACACTTCCACTACTTATCCGTCGCCTCAACCAGCGTCAGCACCGTCGTCAGCTTCTTCCCGCCGCGATAGTACACCACGTTGATCTTATCGCCGATTTTCTTTTCATTGTAAAGGTACTTCCTCAGCCCAATCGTGCTCTCAATCTTGCGATCGTCCAGCTGCACGATAACATCCTGAGCCTTCAGTCCCGCTTCTTTCGCAGGGCCAGAGACGTCGAAGACAATAACTCCAGTTTTGACATCCGCAGGCAGCTTTAATACATCCGTCCCCTTAAAAGCTTGCAGCTCCTGCGTCGACACCCCAATCAACGGTCGTTTCACCTTGTGGTCCTTGATGAGACTATCAATAATCGGTGTCACACTATTAATGGGAATCGCAAAGCCTAAACCTTCAACGCCTGTGTCCGAAATCTTCATCGAATTGATGCCGATCACTTTGCCTTCGATATTGACCAGCGGTCCTCCGCTGTTGCCTTGATTAATCGCGGCATCCGTTTGGATGACGTCCATTTCCCAGTCATAGTCGGTACCTTCGCGTGAAAGTGAGACAGGTATCGTCCGCTTCGGTGAAGAAACGATGCCTTGCGTCACGGTTGGTGAGAAGCCAAGGCCTAGCGGATTACCCACGGCTATCGCCATCTCGCCCGCTCTTAGCTTATCGGAATCGCCAAACTCAGCAAGTATTTTCACATCTTTGCCATCTGCCTCTAGTACAGCCAAATCGGTAATCCGATCGCGGCCAACCAACGTAGCTTTGCGATGCTCGCCTTCGAAGTTCACGATTTCGAACTGGTTTCCATTCTCCACAACATGGCTATTCGTCACAATGCGAACTTTATCACCGCTGCGTGCGAACATGACACCTGACCCGATACCAATGCCTGTTTCCTGCCCCGCATCGTCCTTCTTCGAAGAGATGACACTGACTACGGCTGGTTTTATTCTCTCCGTCGCTGCAACAACCGAGTCATTGCTATTCATCGGATGCACATCCGCTTTGGCTACCACAGGAATCGCAAGTGCGTTTCCTGATGAGTTACTTCCTCCAATAGCGTGGACAATTCCTACCATGATGAGCATGCCTAGTGCCCCAATGAGTCCTGCGATGAGGGCTACATACCGTCTTCGACCAGCGAAGCTTGTGAAACTCGTGAAATTCCCTGTCCCTTTGGGACGCCAGACCGGCTCGCGCCTTCTGGACCTTTTGGTCGAATAAAAATCATCATCAAACAAACTCATTTCAGGTCCCTCCTCGCTGACGGGGTTTGAAGCTCACTCGCCTTGCTTTATTTCAATCCATGGATGGGGTCACGAAGACATCACCCTGCGATTGTTTTTTCACAAAATATAGGAATGTTTCGCTCGCTTCTTGCCTACAATAATAGTAAACCAAATCTCTCACCGAATTACTAGAGTGTTACGAAATTTTTCCACATAGGCTTCGATAGAAATTTTTCTCACTAGACCTTATTTAAAGGAGAATGCCACTATGAACCGTATTCCATCCCATTTTGAAGAAATTAATATGATCGGCAAGCTTGCTGACCTTAAGGAAAGCCACTATCACCAATCGCTCGTTCTCTCATCTCTTATTCAGGTCTTGATTGATAAAGGTCTTATTACCGCGCAAGAAATCCAGCTCAAGTCCCAGGAACTCGACGCTGCACTTACTCCGAATCCAATACATCCCATTTCGTAGAACGGTCAAAATATGTATCCATCAGCCGCAGCTGTTTCGCCTCAGGCGCTCGCTCCTGTACTATGTTATTCACGGTTAGCCTGGCCAAATCCATTAAGTTATGATCACGGCTAAGGTGCGCCATATAGACAGATTTCGTCTTATTCGTCATGATATCACAGAGCGCTTCCCCTGCGGCTTCGTTGGATAAATGTCCCTTGTCTCCGAGAATACGTCGCTTAATGCTCCATGGATAATGCCCCACGCGCAGCATGTCCACATCATGATTGGTTTCGAGAACCAAGGCATCCGAATCCGAGATCTTTTCTTTCACTTTTTCGCTCATATACCCGAGATCCGTTACGACACTTAATTTCTGTTCGCCTTCATAAAAGACGTAACCCACCGGCTCCGCCGCATCATGAGATATCCCGAAGGATTCCACCTTCAATGAGCCGAACTCCTCTACGCCGCCTGTATCCATCACACGCTTGTTGCCTTCGGCGATCACGCCAATTTGGCGATCTAACTCAACCCACGTCTTTTCATTGGCGTATATCGGCACATCATATTTCCGAGCGAACGCACCGAGTCCCTTAATATGATCAGAATGCTCGTGCGTGACGAGAATACCGTCAATACTACTCGCGGCGAGCTCCCGCTCCTTCATGAGCAGCTCCATCTTCTTCGCACTGAAGCCTACGTCAATCAGCAGCTTAACTTCACCGTTATCGACAACTGTTGCATTCCCCGTTGAACCACTTGATAACACCGTAAATCGAATTCCCATCTTCCCTACTCCTCTATGCCTACCTGTGTGCCAGTTGGTTATTCCTTGCTAGTGTTACTTCTTCGGTGTGTTCTTTGCACCTGGAGCTGGAGAACCAGTGGATGTCTCTCCATCAACCTTCAAGCCAAATGGGGTAAGTGCTGCCCCCTTCTCCACCGCGCCATTGAAAGCTTGTAAATAATAAATATCTCCGTTATCAATCGTTATGCGCCAGTGCGGATACATCGGCTGTGTTTGCGAGTTATAAGGTTGTCCGTGATACCCCAACCGAACCTCGGTAATAATAGAGCCATCGCTTAAATAATTGTCCACTAAGCTGCGGACCGCTAATTGGGCCGAAATCATCTTCTGCTCCGTCTGTTCTACCTCTGATTCTACTTCAACGAAAGCTTGACGGTAACTGGTAATTTCTCCATTTTTCTCATTCAGCTCGACCATCACATCAAATAGTGGAATCTTGCTATACAATTGGGAAAATACATAGATTCCGTCTCGACTAATCGCTGAGTCTAGCTGATACATCGTAAAGTTTGGAATCTCCGACAGCGACTGAACCTCTTTGCTTGCGCCTTTACCTAGCAGTGCACTCATGTAAAGTGGCGTTTTGAGCGTTCTCTCCTCGCCTGGCTTAATACTATCATCATATTTCACCGTGATGACTTTCAACTTAGGCGGATCCGTTGGAAGCTCGTCCGCAAGCCGAATATTTTTGTTGCGGAGCGCACGGTTCAAATCCTCCACAGTACTAGATGGATCCAAGGATACGCCAGTCTGATTGGAACGATTGGTGGACCACAGCTGGAAGCCGAGAATCATATTCAACAGTAAAAATGAAGCGATCAAAATCGACTTGGCCCTACTCCAATTCATAATCTCACCAACCCTTCCTTGTCATCCTGTCTATTCAATAAAATCATAGGTTCCGTCACGCAGCTCGATTGCCCACGTACTCGTTAATGTTAATGTCTTCTCCATAATAACCGGACGATACGCTGGGAATATAGAAACGATGCTGGATCGACGTTGATAATACTGTAATCGTTGCTCTATGGCTTCGCCCGACATCAACTCATTCTCCTTGCGTTGCCCCGACTTCAGATCGGGAATCACCATCGATCGTTCGAATCCTGAAATAACACCTTTCTGTACTTGCATATTCATCGTTCCAAAGCCTTCTGGCTGTGCGGTCACAATCGGAAGTGATTCATAGTACTGGCGGAATATGAAGGTCTGGTTGTCCAACTGCTTTTCTGGCGTGCGGGCTACCATATATTTCCCATCCCAACCAATATGTTGATTGATAAATTTAATGCCAGCCATCAAATCTTCCAACACCTCGGTTTTACTAGCCGCTGGTGCTACCGGATCGAAATACGTCACCCACCGCTGGTCTCGATTCAGTTGGAAACCGCGCTTGCTATCCGTGTAGATCTCCGAGCCATCCCGTTCTTTCAGATAGCGTGTAATGCCGGGGTCTACGAACAAGCTTTGCTTCAATTGATCCGCCGTAAGCTGCGTATAAGTAAATGTATAGCTAGGTAGATGCAGCGTCTTCAACGGTAGATAATAATCTCCGCTATTCGTGGTCTTATATAAATTGCTTGGTTCCCCGTAGGCCACGAAATTCTCAACGTCCTTGCTCGTGAAATCCGCTCCAATGACTTCATAACCAACACCTGGCGAATCCGTGAAGAAGAACGCACGAACCTCATCATTTGTCCCCTTGGAGTAGATCCAAATCTTCGTAATTTTATCATTCTCAACGGGAATTTCACCTTCAATTCGGAACAGCTGCTGAAGAATGGTGAAGGGAATTCCTTCCCTGAATCGAATCTCCACGCCCAGCTGCTTGGTCCGAACTTCTTCCCAATTCACATTGACGAGATACATGGACGTCTTACGGAAGCCTCTGAAGCTACGTTGCTTAATATTATCCAGCAATCTGGTGTAGTAGTAATTGCTTGGGTACAACACGGAATGCTGTTGATTTCCTAGGTGAATGATGAGTTGATCAGGAAATAGCATATCAGCTAGCTCCGCTTGCTTACCGAGCGTTTCTGTCTGCACATAGTTGCTTTGCTTAATGGGCTCAATCTTCGGAGGACTATATGAAGCTAGGATAAAGCTCTGATACAAGCTTGTTCCAATCAATAGAACGAGCAAGACCGATTTCAGACTCTCTATCATACTTCCCCCTCCTCTTCCTGCCTAATTGGCAATGTAAATAGGACGCGTGTTCCTTGACCCAACTCTGACTCTAATGCAATTGTTCCACCATGTGCTTTCACTATTTCCCGGGCAATGGACAGACCTAATCCTGTGCCTCCCATGTTGCGAGAGCGTGCTTTATCTACGCGATAGAAACGATCGAAAATCCGCGAAAGGTCTTTCTTCGGAATCCCCATTCCGTTATCTTGTACGGATATTTCCAGTATCTCTTTATCAATCTTGCGAGCTTCCAAGCGAATCGTACCTTCGTCGCCGGTATATTTAATCGCATTGGATACCAAATTATCGAGCACCTGATCAATTTTATCACGATCAAGCAAGAGACTCGTTACGCCATATTCCACGTGTAACATAATTTGAATTTTCCGTTGCTGCAGCTGAAAAGAAAACCGGTCCGCGACCTCCTCCAGCATCTCGCTGACGAGCGTCGAGGACTTGCTCATCATCGACTGTTTCGAATCTAGTCGCGAGAGATGCAAGAGATCCGTCACCAAGCGGATCATCCGCTCGGTTTCGCTGCGCGTCACGCTGATGAAGCGTGACGCCAGCTGCGGCTCTTCAATCGCTCCGTCATCGAGCGCCTCGAGGTAGCTCTTGATCGTCGTCAGCGGCGTGCGCAGCTCATGAGAGACGTTAGCCACGAACTCTCGTCTGGCTTGCTCCAGCTTCTCCTGATCCGTTACGTCCTGCAGCACCGCAATGATCCCGTGCTGGCCCTCACCACGCTTATGAATCGGCGTAAACGTAATACGAACCGACAGCTTTTCATCCTCGTCATCTGGCAGCTGAATATCCAGCAGCGTCGTATTGACTTGCCCCGTCACTAAGCCGCGGATCGTATCTATCGGAATCCCGATGACTTCGGATATATCCAATCCCAGCGTTGTTTCCTCTTCCACTTGCAAGATCTGCTTCGCCCGGCGATTCAATACGATTACTTGTCCTCTATCATCCGTAGCAATAACGCCGTCATTCATATTCGTTAGAATGGACGCTAGCTTCTCCTTCTCTTCTTCATTGAGCGAGAGCGCCTCTTTCAGTCGATTCATCATGAAATTAAAGGTCTGCCCCAGCTGACCGATCTCGTCGGTCCCTTGAATGATGACCTGTTGATCAAAATTCCCCTCAGCTACAGCTGTTGCCTGCTTCGTAATCTCTTTAATAGGGTTCGTAATCGTGCTCGTTAAGAGAACACCTAATAAAGCAGTTAACCCCAGCGCAATCAACGTCGCCGAAATGAGAATTCGGTTAATCGAACGAATCGTCTTGTACACATCTTCCATGGAGGCGATGATGTACACCGCCCCTAAGACACGGGCCCCGCTGCCGACTGGCTTTGCGATAATAACCTTCCGATACCCATCCTCGTCCGTGAAGATCCGTTGATTATCCTTAATCCCTTGCAAGGCACGAATGACTTCTGGCTGTGTATTTTTTTGCTTCAAATGACTCGCGACCGACGTGCTAATCACGTTACCATTCGCATCAATGATTTGAATTTCCGCATTATTAATGGAAAAAAGATTGCTCACGAATTCATTCAAATCCGCGTAGGTTTTCTTACCCTCTGTCGCATTCTTGCTCTCCTGATCCCCCGTCAAATACGATTCAACGAAGCCAGCAAGCAGCGTGACCTGACTATTGCGGGATGCTAGGAAATCATTCTTAAAATATGTTTCTACCGTCTTATAGAAATACACCCCAATGAGCTGCATCGCGATCAGAATCAGCAGAACATAAATAATAATTAGCTTCGCTTGAATCGATTGAAAGAAGCGGATGCCCTTCATGTTTAGAAGCCTCCGGCTTTCGGACTGCGCATCAAATAGCCGAGACCCCTGCGCGTCATGATATATTCTGGACGACTTGGATCCGTCTCCAGCTTCTCGCGCAGGCGGCGAATCGTCACATCGACAGTTCGTACGTCGCCGAAATATTCAAAGCCCCACACCGCTTGCAGCAGGTGCTCACGAGTCATTACTTTGCCGGAGTTTTTGGCCAAATATTGAATGAGCTCGAACTCCCGATGTGTCAGATCAAGGGGTGTTCCATCCTTGTAAACCATGTACATGTCGTTATCGATAAAAAGCGCATGAATGCGCATCCCATTCCGCTGTGCCTCCGGCTCGTTCGGTGCCGTTTGCACCTTCGTCTGTCTGCGCAGATGCGCCTTCACACGGGCGAGCAGCTCCCTGGTGCCGAATGGCTTCGTCACATAGTCGTCTGCGCCCATCTCTAAGCCCAAGACCTTGTCCAGCTCTGTATCCTTCGCTGTCAGCATAATAATCGGCGTATTGAGCTTAGAGCGCACCTCACGGCATACATCCATGCCATCCTTCACAGGCAGCATGAGATCGAGCAGGATGAGATCCGGCTGTTCCGAGAACGCAAGCTCTACAGCGCTTCCACCATCGTACGCACAGATGACCTGATAGCCCTCTTTCTCTAGGTTAAACTTCAAAATATCTGCAATTGGTTGTTCGTCATCCACCACGAGAATTTTCCCAAACATACGACCACCGCCTACTATAAAGTAACTGACGCTGACACGCCTGAACGCGTGCAACTGCCAGAGTTAGATCCGTTTTTCAGACAGTAATTTCCTACATACTCTTCTTCATTTTAACATACATTGATTGAAAAAGAGACAAGGCCCCCCGAGTTGTTCGGATCGACCTTGCCTCTTATCTCATCTTAACGGTTCAAATATTTCAAAGGATTTTCCAAGTTACCGCTGCTGTGTATTTCAAAATGCAAATGCACACCAGTAGAGTCGCCTGTGCTCCCCATAATTCCAATTTTTTCGCCCTTTTCGACGATGGTGCCTGACTTCGTAGTAATTTGGCTTAAATGTCCATATAGTGTTTCATATCCATTCAAGTGGTTAATAATAATATAATTGCCGTAATCTGACTTGTAGCCCGTTTCGATGACTTTGCCGTTATCTGCTGCCATAATATTTCTGTTACCTGTGATGTCGATGCCCTTATGTAATTTGCCCCAACGATAACCGAATGTACTTGAGATACTAGGAGAAATAACAGGCCATGCGAACTTCCCTGTACCTTCACCTTTAATAACTTTTGTCCCTTTTTTCACCTTGGCAGTGACGGGCTGATCAATGATTTCTTCATTTACGACTTGCTCTTCGGTCATTAAACCATCGACCTTCGTTACTTGAATGGTTACTTTCTTAAGCCCATTCTTTCCTGGCGAAATCGGTTGGACGACGCCTAAGCGCATCGAATCGTCTTTCACATACTCGGTATCATACTGAATCTCTTGATTCTTTACGATTTTCTCCGTCGTTTTCACAGAAAGCGTTGGCTTCAGCACGGTAACTTCCAACTGATTCCCAATTTTAAGCTTATCATCTTGAAGCCCTGGGTTATTATCATAAATAAATTGCTTGGTGATGCCTAATTTCTTCGCAATACAAGAAACGCAGTCACCTTCAACAACGGTGTACTTCGCTGGTGCAACATCCCCAGTTTGCAGGGTCTTCACGACATCCTCTGGCTTAGCTAAATCCGTTGGATCGATAGGCACTTCCTCTTTTTCGACCTTTTGAACGAATTCCACCTTTTCAAGCTCAGATGGTGCTGTTGAGATATCCTCACCTAGACCGGTAGATAAGGCAGCTACTTTTTCGCTATTTTTCCCTTTAGGTGTAAATGGTTCGCTGACTTGATTTAGAATTTGATCGGCTGTTGCCTGATCCTTCACAATCGCTATCGTCTTGCCATCCACTTTCAGTGCCACACCCACAGGTTGCGGTATGAGTAATTGATCCAACGAGGAAATAACAGCAGAATCGTCCGTTTTCATATTGTAAGCCCTTTCAGACGTGTAGGTGATTCCGTCTGTTTTGAGTACGACATGAACATCTGGGAAATTCTTCTGAACATCTAACGGTTTGTTCTTCTTATATTCATCAATTATCTTATTATCGCTTACGATACCCACTTCTTGGTTGTTAAGCATCACATGATACACTTCATCCATGCCAGCTTCTACATACTGATGTCCGGTGAACGTAATCGCTCCCGTAAGTGCAATAACACCTACGCCTACTGCAAGAGACCATTTATGTCGTTTGATTACCGTTAGTGTCGTGGATGTCTGAACATCGGCTGGTTGAACTTCCTCTAGCTGCTTGTCTGATAATGATTCATTTCCGGTCAAGCTTTCTCGCTTAGGCGTGAATCTCTTAACGAGATCCATGACAAAACGCATTCCCCTGAAACCTGTCATGATCTTCTCCCTTTGAACGGTTTTGCATCCCTAGAGTAAACACTCGTAGATACATAAATAAACCTTGATTAGACATAATATCCATTATGCTATCTTTCTTTTGTTAAATTTAACACACTTTCCGTGCCTATTTCAACAAAATACTCGATCACCATGTGATAGATTCGTGTCCACCACCAAAAGAAGTCGCTAAAAGTCTATTTTTTTGTTCGAAATCCCAACTGTTTTGCCTGCAAGTTAAGAGAAATGACGAAAAGGCATGAAACTTAGAAGGGAAGCTACGGATTGAGATCCATTGGTCAGCAACTTCCCCTGAGCCTAGTACTTATTTAATATATCTGTTAATTGTGATAGCTCTTTGTCACTCAAATACTTCTTAAGTGTCGCGTTTACTTCATCAAGTTCTTGCGTAGTAATCCCATCTTCCAGGATCGCGGATAGTGTCTGCACCTCGGTCTGCGGGAGCTTAGCGACAACAAGTGAAAATATTTTCATTTTATCATCGCTTGAGAGGGCTTCTTTCTTTTTCGCAAAATCCTCTGTGGACATAACAAGATCCTTCTTCTCGCTCTCCTCCGTTCGAGCGCTTCCCATCACGGCTACCGCATCGTCTTGATTCACAGTCGATGTGTCTACACCGCGGCTTGACGAACTAATTCCGCCCACAGGTTGTTGATCATTCGGATTTGGACTTGAACTCGGGCTTGGAAAGGCCCCTGACGAGCCCCGACTAGGAGTTGGCGAAGGCTTCGTTGTTGGGGTTACTTCTACTGCAGCCTTCTTCCCCTCGTCTTTCCCCTTAACTATATTCAGCTCTCCCGCCAATCTTGACGCAAATTCACCAAATTGAATCTTTTTACCCATCGCTGGTAGCTGATATTGTCGAAATATATCCTCCACGTACATGTTCACCACGTACCATGTTGTAAACATCGTAATTGATGTAATAAGGACGGTACTTATGACGATTTTACTTAACCAAGTTAATAGTTTCATACGATTTATATCACTCCTAACATTGCTTACAGCTAGATATCCTTCTCCTCCCAGTATGGACGAAAACCCTGCCATTATATCCCTGTAGGCAAAAAGAAAAATCCCCTAAGCTGCGAGAGCAGCCTAGAGGATTGTTTAGGTTATCTATGATTTAAGCGTAGATAGGACGAACCAAATTCGTTTGTTCACGGTTACGGCCTACGGAGAAGATCGCGATCGGGATGCCTGTAAGCTGAGATACACGCTCTACATAGTGTCTTGCGTTCTCTGGCAAATCACTCAACGTACGAGCTTCAGAAACATCTTCTGTCCAACCTGGAAGCTCTTCGTATACCGCTTCACACTCGGAGATAGCTTTCAAGCTCGCTGGGTAGTGCTCAATCAACTCACCGCGGTACATGTAGCCTGTGCAAATTTTGACCGTTTCTAGACCTGTCAGAACGTCAATGGAGTTCAAGGACAAGCCCGTGATGCCGCTAACGCGTCTTGCGTGACGCACAACAACACTGTCGAACCAGCCAACACGACGAGGGCGACCCGTTACTGTACCGTATTCGAAGCCTTTTTCACGAATCCAAGCACCGATTTCATTGTCCAATTCCGTTGGGAAAGGACCGTCTCCGACACGTGTCGTATAGGCTTTAGCCACACCGATGATGTTGTGAATCTTCGTTGGGCCTACGCCTGAACCGATACACACACCGCCAGCTGTTGGGTTGGAAGAAGTAACATACGGGTATGTCCCTTGGTCGATATCCAACATAACGCCTTGCGCGCCTTCGAACAACACTCTGCGACCTTGGTCGATATATTCGTTCAAGATAACGGACGTATCCTTCACGTATGGACGAATGATTTCTGCATACGCAAGGTACTCTCTGAGGATTGGCTCCACATCAAGACCTGTCGAACCGTAGACTTGCTCGATCAATACGTTTTTCTCAGCAACGATACGACGAAGCTTCAATTCGAACTCTTCTGCATCCATCAAATCCGCGATACGAATCCCGTTACGTGCTGCTTTATCCATATAACAAGGGCCGATCCCTTTGCGGGTCGTACCGATTTTGCTATCACCTTTGCGATCTTCTTCCAGACCATCAAGCACCAAATGATACGGCATAATGACATGCGCGCGATCACTGATATTCAGGTTCGTTGTTGTAAAACCATTATCATGAATGTAATTAATTTCTTCAATGAGTGCAGCCGGATTAATAACCATCCCATTCCCGATCACACAAGCTTTATCTCTGTAAAAAATACCGGAAGGAATCATCGTCAGCTTGTACTTTTTCCCGCTGATAATGATCGTATGGCCTGCATTGTTACCACCTTGGTAACGCGCAACAACCTCAGCAGATTCCGCTAAGAAATCCGTGATTTTACCTTTCCCTTCATCTCCCCATTGCGTACCGACAACAACAACCGTTGACATATGCACTTACCTCCGTACGGTGACTAGTCACCCATAATGAGCCGTTATGGCTGTAAGACCACAGAGGAAAGTTGGACTTCATTAAAGCGCTAAAGCGTTCAGCGTCCATTGCACTTTCTCTCTGGCGATTCTGGTGATGCAACTACCTCTATTCACTGCTACACGCGGCAACAGACAAGAGAGCTAACTCTCACTTACTCACCGCAAAGGAATACTGGGTCTCTTTCGGCAGTGATCTGCAGGAAGGAAACCTACCCTTCGGCATGAAAAAACGACCTTATTTCGAGTTACCTGCCTGGGGCCGGCTTGTCGATCAAGGTTTTTTCACCGTCTTTAGTTTAGCAGTCCCCCTTGCCAAAGTCAATGAAAAACGAACGATTATAGGGGTGTCTGTATAATTGTTCGGAATTTACGCAAACTATTTCATTGCTGCCGCTTAAAGAAGGGAAACCTCTGTCTTTGCCAGTTTCACATGCATTCTGTTCCCCATAAGATTCCTCTTGAGGGCATTTTTTATGTCTGTTGCTGGAGAAAAACGCAGACCTCAGCTGTAACGGTGTTTTTCATCACTATTGCGGTGCTTTCTCGGATTCCGCTTACTGTAGTGATGATTTTGCAACTAGAATAAAAAGTGGACACCTCGTTAACAAATTTAAGATAATAGACATAACGAGGAGGTGTTCACAATGGGTGAACAACGGCAAAGGTACAATGATGAATTTAAACAACAAACGGTGAGATTTATCCAAGAACAAACGAAAACGGTGGCGGAAATCGCTGAGGAGCTAAACATTCCAGCGGGAACTCTTCATCAATGGGTAGCGAAGTACCGTCAATTTGAAAGTGAGTCCCTTGCGAGTCCAGAGAAAATTCGTCAATTGGAGCAGCTCTTAAAGGAGAAGGAACGTGAACTCGCAGAGAAAGATCGCCGGATAACTGAAGCTGAAGAAGAACTAGCGATTGTAAAAAAGGCCGTGCACATCTTCAGCAGACCAAGGAACTAAGGTTCCAGTTCATTGAAGATCATCGCTCTGAATTTTCAGTGGAGAAGATGTGCCAGACACTTGAGGTGTCCCGGAGTGGTTATTACAAATGGTTGCACGGAAAAGCCTTAATGAACAGCTACCAGAAGCGCAGAGCAGCTCTATTAGCACGAATTACATTCATCTTCCATGACCATTTTGGACGGTATGGAAGTCCTAAAATCACAGAGACTTTGCAGCGTGAAGGCTGGACGGTATCAGAGCGTTTGGTAGGAAAACTCATGAAAGCTGCTGGACTTCGCTCCTGTGTATCCAGGAAGTTTCGAGTTCAAACAACTGATTCCAAGCACGATTCTCCCATTGCGCCTAACGTGCTGAATCAAAACTTCCAAACAACGGCGCCAAACAAAGTCTGGGTCACGGATATTACCTACGTTCCGTGCCGTCAAGGCCGTTTGTATCTTGCTAGTGTTTTAGACATATATACACGTAAAATTGTAGGTTGGAAGCTCGGAGACCGTATGACGACCGACTTAGTTTTGGCTGCCTTAGATCAAGCCTATGAGGCTCAAAAACCGCCTAAGGGACTGCTGCATCACTCCGATCGTGGTTCACAATATGCATCAGAAGAATACCGCGCAAGACTTAAGAAATACCATATGCGAGCTAGCATGAGTCGGAAAGGCAACTGTTATGACAATGCTTGCATCGAATCTTTTCACAGCGTGCTAAAGAAAGAGTTTATTTACTGTACGAGATTTTTGACCAAAGTCCAAGCACAACAAGATATGTTCGAGTACATTGAACTTTTTTACAATCGTAAAAGAATCCATGGTTCTTTAGGTTACCTTTCACCAGTTAAATTTGAAGAAAACTATTACAAAAAAGTTAGTTAATTCACTTAACAGGTGTCTACTTTCTTGACAGAGGTCCATTTTCAATCTTACAGTGTCTGTAACCGACGCATTCGACCTGATACTCAGCTGTAACGATGTTTTTCATCATTATTGCGGTGCTTTCTCGGATTCCGCCGACTTTAGTGATGTTTTTCACGCTTACTGCCTACGTAACCGACAAATCCTACCTGAAACTCAGATGTAACGATGTTTTTCATCACTATTGTGACAATTTCTCGGATTTCGTCTGCAGTAGTGATGGTTTTCATGCTTACTGCCTACGTAACCGACAAATCCGACCTGAAACTCAGCTGTAGCGATATTTTTCATCACTATTGCCGCGTAACTCCTACTGTAGTGATGTTTTTCATCCTTACAGCGCATCGAACGCTCCCCTGCCCCGACACTCCCCCCCCAATAATATGAGTAGTGAGTAATAGGACAGTAATGAGTGTAATTGGAGAGTTATGAGTGTTATGGATTGTAACTGGAGAGTAGTGCGGATAACGAGAAAAACGTGCAGAAAAGTGGGGTAATGTAAAGGAGGAGGAGACTGTGGAGTAATGTAGCGAGCTAGTGGTGGCAACAAATGTATTGCCGATGGAGCAAGGTTGTTGATTGTCTATGAACTCTCGTGTTCAAGTCCTCTACCCCTGTCAAACATGCAAAAGAGCACTTTTCGAATGATTTTCCCCTCCGATAATGGAAATTGATGCAAATAGGCATCAATTTTCATCAATTTCAAGAGATTATCTTGAACTATGTTAAAAAGGTAGCCTATTTGCACGCATTTACCAATACCAACCATAAATCAGTGAAAAAGGTTGTCTTTTTGCATTTTTGAGAGATGGGAGAGGAAGTGGAAGTGGAATTGCTCATCCGCCGGAATACCACCCTCTAACAACAAAAAACAGCCGTCAATACTGCGCGGCTGCTGCTTCTTGATGACTGCGATCCATATTCACGAATTTATTGAATTGCTTCAGGAAGGCCAGCTCGACGGTACCTACGGGACCATTCCGCTGCTTAGCAATAATAATCTCGATAATGTTCTTCTTCTCGGACTCCTTATCGTAGTAATCGTCCCGGTAGAGGAACGCTACGATGTCGGCATCTTGCTCAATGGAACCGGATTCCCGAAGGTCAGACATCATTGGACGCTTGTCCTGACGCTGCTCAACGCCCCGGCTCAGCTGCGAGAGCGCGATGACCGGTACATTCAGCTCACGGGCAATCTGCTTCAGCGTACGGGAGATCTCAGAGACCTCCTGCTGACGGTTGTCGCCACCCTTACCGCCCCGGCCCGCAATCAGCTGTAAGTAGTCGATGAGGATCATGCCGAGCCCCTTCTCCTGCTGCAAACGACGGCATTTTGCACGAATATCCGCGACCGTAATCGTCGGGGTATCGTCGATATAAATATTCGCCTCTGACAAGGCACCAATCGCCATCGTCAGCTTCTCCCAGTCGTCGCCTTCGAGATAACCCGTCCGCATGCGGTTCGCATCGACGTTGGCCTCGGCGCAGATCATACGTTGTACGAGCTGCGCGGCACCCATCTCGAGCGAGAAGATCGCGACGGTCTCTTTGGCCCGAACGCCGACATTCTGCGCCACGTTCAGGGCGAACGCGGTTTTACCAACAGAAGGTCGGGCGGCCAGAATGACTAAGTCTGAACGCTGGAAGCCAGACGTCATCTTGTCGAGGTCAATGAAGCCCGAAGGGATTCCCGTTGACCCGCCCTTGTTCGAGTAGAGGTTTTCAACCTTCTCGAACACTTCCATCAGCACGTCGCGAATAACGACGAAACCGCTGGAACTGCGACGCTGCGAAATCTCGAGGATCTTCGCCTCCGCCTCACTGAGCATCGCCCCAACATTATCCTCATTGGCATAGCCATTGGTGACGATCTGCGTCGCGGTCCGGATCAAACGACGAAGCATCGACTTCTCTTCAACAATCGCCGCGTAGTAGTCGATGTTGGCAGCAGTTGGCACTGCATTCGCCAGCTCCGATAAATACGTCACACCGCCGATCTCCTCAAGCTGCTGCTTGTTTTGGAGAAGCGCTGTTAGTGTAATAAGATCGACAGGCTCTTGATCCTCTGCGAGCTCAACGATCGCCTCGAAAATGCGCTGATGAGCGCCGCGATAGAAATCATCGCTAGTTATTCGCTCCATCGCAGTGATCAAGGCATCCGCATTAATCAGAATCGCACCGAGGACGGCTTGCTCAGCTTCTATATTTTGAGGCGGAACACGATCCACAAACATATTATCTCCGTTGCTCATGCTACTGTGCCCGCCTTTCATTTTCACAATTGATAGTTTACTAGCTGGTTTATGTCTACAAGAGAGAAGAGCCCCATCAGGGACTCTCGTTCTACTGCTTGCTATTCAAATCTTCATATCCTATGTGGCTGAAACTTACTTCTCTTCCGTTACTTGAACGTTCAAACTAGCTGTTACTTCTGCATGCAGCTTAACTGGAACTTTCGTTACGCCTAGGGTACGAATCGGCTCTTCCAGAACGATTTTACGCTTATCAATTACGATTTTATACTGCTTCTCAAGTACTTCTGCAATCTGCTTACTAGGAATGGCTCCGAACAAACGGCCGCCTTCACCAGACTTCGCTTTAATTTGAACGGTCATTTCACTAAGCTTCTCGCCTAACGCCTGCGCATCTGCCTTCTCTTGGTCCTTGCGGCGCTGCTCGGCTTTCTTTTGATTATCTAACACTTTGACTGTGCCCTGAGTAGCTGGAGCTGCAAGTCCTTGTGCGATTAGGAAATTCTGTGCGTACCCTTCGGATACTTCTTTCACTTCGCCCTTCTTACCTTGGCCTTTAACGTCTTTGAGTAAAATTACTTTCATTCGAAAAGTCCCTCCTCTTCCTGCATATCGGCTAGTACTTGTTTTAAGCGGTTCGTTGCTTCTTCTAATGTGCCCTCTGTTTGTGTCGCTGCATTGGTCAAATGCCCGCCGCCGCCCAGACGCTCCATCACGACTTGGACGTTCATTTGGCCGAGCGATCTCGCGCTGATCCCAATTAATCCATCCGGTCGTTCGGCAATTACGAAGGAAGCCATAATATTCGTCATATTTAACAATGTATCAGCAACTTGCGCGATCATCAACTGAGAATATTTACGTGATGGCTCAGCAACTGCCAGAGCCACGTGTTCATAGATGGTTTCTGTGTGCTTTATAATCTCGGAGCGCTCAATATAAGAATCCAAATCTTCCTTCATCAACTTCTGAATGAGAGCGGAATCTGCCCCATTGCGTCGCAGGTACGACGCGGCTTCGAAGGTTCTTGCCCCAGTCCGAAGACTAAAGCTCTTCGTATCTACAACAATTCCTGCGAGCAGCATCGTGGCCTCTAGAACCTCCATCGATAGCTTCTCGTTGATGTACTGCAGCAGCTCGGTCACTAGCTCACACGTAGAGGACGCGTAGGGCTCCATATAGACGAGTGTAGCATCATGGATGAACTCCTCACTCCTACGGTGATGATCGACCACCACGACCCTGTTTGTCAGCTGTAGCAGCTTAGGTTCAGCGACCATGGATGCCTTGTGCGTATCCACGACCACGGCAAGTGTTCGCTGCGTCGTAATCTGCATACCCTGCTCAGGCGTAATGAACCAACGATGCAGCCGCTCATCAGCGGAAATCGTCTCCATCACCTTCTGAATGGCTGGATTCACGCCTTCTAGTACAATATAGCCTTCTTTGCCGACGACTTGGACAGCCTTGAGCACACCAATCGCCGCGCCGATGGAATCCATATCTGCAAATCGATGGCCCATGATGATGACTTTATCACTATCTTTCATCAGATCACGCAGTGCATGCGAGATCACCCGAGCTCTAACTCGCGTACGTTTCTCGACCGCGTTCGTTCTCCCACCGTAGAAAGACAATCGCTGTCCAACCTTCACCGTTACCTGGTCACCACCGCGGCCGAGCGACATGTCCAGCCCCATTTGTGCCATTTGACCAAGTTCAGTGAGTTGTTCAGCACCAGATGCGATCCCGATACTAAGCGTTAGAGGCAGCTTATTCTCAATCGTAAGATCGCGAACATCGTCTAGAAGTTCAAAACGTGTTTGTTCTAACTGGCGCAATGCCTTCTGATCCATCAAGATTAGGAAGCGGTCTGATGAAGTCCGACGTAAATACAGCTGATTCTTCTGAGCCCACTCGGTAATTTCACCAGTGACCTTGGCCAGCATAAGGCTTCGTGTCTGATCATCCAGTCCCTGTGTCGCCTCTTCCAAATTATCCATCATAACGATACCAATCGCCGTTTTACTATCTTCGTATTTCTTCGCTAGCATGGCTTGCTCCGTAATTTCACGCAGATAGAGGAGTCTCTCCTCGGGTTTGGACCAGACTTGATAAATAAATTGGCCAACTTTAAGCTCGAGTGTTTCGGCCTTGTCTTTCTTATTCTTGAGATCGGGGAAATAATCAAAGAGCGACTCACCAATCACCGAGTCTTGCCCTAGCATTTTCGCTACAAAAGGATTGTGCCACTCTATGCGCTTCTCTTCATTATATAAAATAATGCCGATGGGCAGCCCGCTCATGACTTCATTGCCGGCTTTTTTCACCCGATGAGTTATCGTTCCGACGTACGTATTCAATTCTCGACGAAAAGCTGTCTCCGCTTGCAGCGTGAAATACGCCATTACTCCGCAGAGTAAGAGAGCCGTTAGGCCAAGCCACCATTTGAACATATAGATAATGGCTGTCAAGGCGATGAGCAGAACGAACATCCACACAATATGTTGACCGTGCCACCGCTTCAAAAGGAACTTCGGCATTCGAACTAGCTCCTAATCCTATAAATTTTTCTTGAACCGTTCACGGATTGGAAACGCAACATCAAATACCCCTAATAAGCTATACACAATAAATAGTGGCGGCATAAAGATGAGGATGATAATGGCCACAATTGGCAGGATCGGTTTCCACTTATTTGCATGCGCCACAAAGAACAGAAAGCCTATCGCTTGAACTGCAAATACGAGCATTAACAACGGCATCGCATTCATCAGCAGTGTTGAAATGAGTGAACTTGAATCAGGCTTTGAGAATAAATCTAAAACAAAAGCCACTAAATAAATCCAGACAAGTGATCTTTGCAGCTTCCACTCTCGCATTGGGCGCAAACCAGGAATACCTTCTCCTGTTTTGTTCAAAAACCACCGCGTTACGCCATGTGTCACAAAGGTAATAAACAACGCCACGAAAATCAAATACAACGGTATCACTTGCACGATGAATCCAACGTACCAGTCCTGATCTTTAGGTAAAATCTCCTGAATGCTACTCGGCATCGTTGCAATACTATCTATCATGAATTGCTTGAACTTAGTCACCGGGTCAAGACCTAAAGCAAAGCCTAGAAGCAGGCTTAATAATGACTCAGCCAAGACGGTAACGATACCCGCTGTTAATACGGATCTTGCTGCCGCTTTGCGTTTGTACAGGTTCCCCATCACTAACACTGGTGGTAATATGAACAACGCAATTGTTATTAAATAGAGACCTATCCACTGGGTAAGTATGTAGACAACGAGCAGACTGAGTACATAACTTATGACGAAGCGCTTCGTACTTGTTTTGACGTAAAGCATTAGAACGGGTACCAACAGAAAACTACATGTAAAAATAATAAATGGTGTCATCAGCGATAGCAATGAAATAATCATAACAACGCTCCAAATGACACTCTGCCAACTTCGATTCCCCAACCGGGCTCACCTCTTACGTAAATGTTCTTCGAGCGATGAAATGTCGCCGTACCAGTCCTCAAGTTGATGGCCCTCTTGGCGGTGCTTCTTCATTTTCTCAACAATAGCTTCGTCCAAACTGCGATAAGAAATCCCCAGTCTTCGGCCTAAAATATAGCCACTCGAAATCAAACTGGCTAATCCATCGACCATTTTTACATGACTACCTTCCCACATGCCTTTGAGCAAGTGAGCTACATGATCTACGACTTCTGTTTTGAGCCACTCAATGACTTTGGCCCGTCTGGCTAGGTCAACTTCTTTATCCCTATTCAGCAACCGTCATCACTCCTCATATCAGCAGAAACGATATTGATCAATTATACCACAAATAGGTACTAGAAAAGAAAGCCTCTAATCGAGCTCTCCGATGCCATAGAAAAAGACAGCTGATCTGGATAGCTGCCTTGTTGGGGAATTGTATTCTTTTAGGAAAAATGCCTCGAGATTGGGAATCTAGATTACTCCCTCAATTTGTAATTAACTGCTCCTTCAACGCTAGAATCTGCCCTTCCGTTACACCAATCGTTAGTAAATAGCGTTCCGCATTGCCGTACCGAAGCTCCAAGTGGGATAGCAATGCCGCCATATAAGCGGGGTCACAACCTAAGAAGCTCTCATACACTTCATCAGGCACATTCACAGGTTTCCCCTTACGCAATTCATCCATGATTGGCGTAATACAGGCATTCGTTAGCACATAGTCTTCCAAAATTGTTTCATGTGGAACATTTGCAAGATCTAACAAGAGGGCTGAAACGACACCAGTACGGTCTTTACCTGCCGCGCAATGGAAGAGACTTCCGTGGATGGCTCCCTCAGCAAGCAAACTGAAAACACGTAACAACTCGGTTTGCGAAGTTTCAAGCAAGTTAATATATAAATCACCTAGATTGCGAATTTGTGTCAGACTCGATGTCGCTGGATTGATCAAACTTACATTATGATAGCTCACTTGCTCGGAATCTGCGAACACGTTCTTACTCTCCACAAGCTCATGCGCATTTCGCAAATCAATAATCGTCCGTACACCTCTGTTCACCAAATCTTGTTGGCTATCCGTACTAAGTTTGTGCAAGCCATCCGCGCGGAACAGTACGCCCCAACGCGTCATTCGCCCGTCCTTCGTCTTGTACCCTCCTAGATCACGCAAGTTATATGCGCCTTCAACCTGTAGAACGCGCTGCTCATTGGCCATATGTGTTGTCATGGTTATTCATCCGCCTCTATTCAAATTTGGTGTAAGTCAAATATCGAATTGCTTCAATTGCTGATGCAAAATCTCATTCGCTTCATAGATCGCTTCTTTCGCATCTTGGATGTTCCCTTGCTTAAAAGCCTCATAGATGCGGGAGTTGATCCTTCTCCCCTGTCTCGGATTGGATAGAGACTGCGGATTCATTGTTCGATAGGAAACAACTTTGCACATATATTTACCTTTTATTTGTTCCAGAATCTGCATCATGTTCTGATTGTGAACTGTAGTTAGAATCGTCTCAATAAATAGCAGCGAACTTTCATAATAGAGCCAGTGATCACCGTCATCCGCCGCTTGAATTTGACGATCCAGATGGCCTCGTAACGACGTCAAATCGAAGGAAAGTCCTCGCTTATCAGCAACATCGAATGCATAAATCTGCATAGAAACCAATACTTCAAACATGTCACAAAACTCTTTGAACGAAATATTTTTAACAAAAACGCCCCGGCCCCTTATCGACTCCACGAATCCTTCTTGCTCCAGTAAGGAAATAGCCGCCCGAATCGGCGTTCGACTCATGTTCAGTTGATCCGCCAATTCATTCTCTGATAAAAGGGTGCCAGGCAAATAATTCGCATGAATAATGTGATTCCGAATTTCTTGGTAGGCTTTCTTTTCTAGCGATGGTTTGGCCTCGCTTTTTGTTTGAAGAAGATGTCGTTGCTGTGTAAATAATGAACTCATTAACGCAAACCGCCTTTGACGAACGAATCGATAATTTGACGCTGTAGAATAAAATAAAGCAGAAGAATCGGCAAGCTTGCCATGGTTGTCGCCGCCATCATCGGGCCCCACAGATTAGCGTCTGTGGACATAAACGACTGCAACCCGATTTGGAGCGTGGCATGCTCCGGTTTGTTTGTGACCAGTAACGGCCAGAAGTAGTCATTCCATGAGGAAATGAATAGTAGCACGCCTATAGAGGCAATCGATGCACGTAAATTCGGGAAAATCGTTCGCCACAACACGCTCCAGTCGGTTGCCCCGTCCAAATGAGCTGCTTCAATTAACGTTCGCGGGAACGATTTGAAGGTGTTGTACAGCTGGAGCACCGCGAATGCTGACACGATGTTAGGGATGATTAACCCCATCAAGGAATTTCGCAGCCCCCAACCGCTAATGACCACATAGTTAGGAATCATGATGACCTGAAACGGAACTAGCCATGTCAATGAAATTAAGCCGTAGAAGAAACCTTTACCGCGAAAATCCCAGCGCGTGAACGCATAAGCCGCCAGAATGCTCGTGAGCAATTGGGCTGCTGTTTGACTAACAGCAACAATAATCGAGTTCGTCATCATACGGGCCATAGGAATGGCGTGCCATGCCTGCACATAGTTGTCGAACGTCCAGTGCGAGGGAAGCAGTGACGTGGAGTACACTTCACCTGCTGGCTTAAAGGATGTGTTTAACATCCAGTAGAATGGGAAAATCGCAAGAAAGCTAAGCAATATCAACACGGTATGCTTACCGACGGTTGCGCTGCGGGATCCATTCAATCGCGGATTCTTCATGCTGATCCTCCTTTAGTTGTCGTAAAACGAGAGCTTTTTCGAGAGTTTCATGAAGCCTAATGAAATAAGTCCAGAACCAATAAACACGCACACAGCGGCTGCTGAGCTCCAACCTACGGAGAACGTTTTGAACCCGTACGTCCATAGCAAGTAATAAATGTTTGTTGTTGAATTTAACGGTCCTCCCTGCGTCAATACATTGACATAGGAGAAGCTCCATTCTGCTGCAAACAACGTGCTTAGCATCGCCATAAACATTATCGTTGGCGACAACAATGGCAGCAAAACGTACCAAATGATCTGCCAACGATTCGCCCGATCGATTCTAGCGGCTTCTATATAATCTTTGCTAATACCGGTCATCGCTGCGGAGAAAATCAACGTACTGAAGCTGAGCAGCTTCCAACCCGTGATGAACGTGATCGACCAGATCGCCCACCGCTCATCGGAGAAGAAGCGTATCGGTTCCTGAATGTGCAACACAGCCTGCAACGTTTTATTGAGAATACCGCCCATTGGATTCATAATCCAGTTCCAAACGGCTGATACCGCAACAGGTGCCATAATCATGGGTACAAAAATTAACGCTCGGTACGCATTGCGAGTACGCTGCCCAATGTTGTCCGTGGCAATCGCAATCAGTAGCGGCAAAAGTAGCGAAAATGGCATAACGCCCACCGTGTAAAACAGGGTGTTCAATAAGGCTCTACTCATCTCGGGAAGGGTAACTAGCTTCTCAAAGTTATCTAATCCCATGAATTCCTTCGGGGATGTCGGCAGCATGTTCCACTCGTAGAAGCTGAGCTGAAAGGTCTCGATTAAAGGACGATAGATCCAGAAGCCAATCGAAATCATCACCGGCAACAAATATAAATAAGGGATCAACTTTTTATAGGGGAACGGTCTTTTTACCTGCTGCACCGACTTCGGACGAGCCTTAGAAACTGTCCTCGTGATTGCATTGCTATTCATGGTATCCCTCCTGTATGTCTAGAACGGTCTCTCGGCGATCATCGAATGACCGATTCATGGCAGAAGACAGAAGGAAATGACTACCTCCTGTCTTTACACCCATTATGGCATTAGTGATTGTGCACGTTTCTGAGCATCCTGCATGATGGACGTGGTATCACCCGAACTCTGAATCGACTTCTGCACGCCTTCAAGCAAAATCGTCTCTATTTGGCTCCATTTCGAGCCTGGATAGGATACCCAAGGCTGCAAGCGAGTAAGCTGGTCTAGATTGGGTTTCACCAACGGATTGGCTGCCACCCAGTCCTTCAAATACTTCGGATCTTCCACAATAGCTGGGCGAAGCGGCAGGTACCCGATTTTGGACGTAATGATCGTGTAGCCCCGCTCACTAGTGACAAACTTGAGGAATTCCCAAGCTGCCTGCTGTTTCGCTTTATCATCAGATAACACGAACAAGGCACTTCCTGAGTTCACTGGTGTTGTAGGTTTACTTCCGAATGATGGCATCTGGACAGCTTTCAGATCCCAGCCTCCAGCTTTAGAGGCGCTAAGCAAGGCGCTCTGTAATGCGCTTGTATACAGCAGCATCCCAACCTTCGATTCGCTGAACGCTTGGATCACTTCCGTGTCGTTCATCTTGTCGCTTGCGCCACTTTGAACGAGATCCTGCCACATCTTGATTGCGCCAATCGCTGCAGGTTCACCGAACTGGATCGTTTTGCGGTCATCTGATAGCACCTTGCCGCCGTTACTGCCGATCAAGGCCTGAACAATCCAGTCCGCTCCGGCTGCACCACCTAAATGCACACCAGAAGCTTTCGTTTTGGCTGCGATCTGTAGGGCATAGGTCTTCACTTCCTCCCACGTTTTAGGAGGGTTTTCTGGGTCAAGACCCGCATCCTTGAATAGCTTTGCATTATAAAATAAGACCGGTGTACTGAATGTAAAAGGAAGTCCATATGTTTTGCCCCTCAGTTGACCTAATTTCAGTCCATTCGGAGAGAAGCCTTCGAAATTCTTCTTCAGCTCGTCAGCAGGCACAATATCTTCCAATGCCTTCGCATTGTAGTTCTGAACAGCATAGTCCAAACCATCAAATACGAGCTGTGCAACGTCAGGTCGCGAACCCGCCGCGATATCAGCTTGTACCTTCGTATTAATTTCCGTTGAAGTAACCGGAATCGCATCGATCTTAATGTTCGGATGAGCTGCCTCGAATTCCGTAATCAGTTGCTGCGTGCCTTCCTTTTGACTAGCGATCGCTAAGTTGTAGCTATAGAAAGAAATCGTAACTGGCCCAGTTGATGCACTCTCCTTGCCATTTCCACAGGCTGCTGTTACCAGTGCAGTTAATGAAAGCAACATCATGATCTTTGTTTTGGTTCGTGACATGTCACAGCTCCTTCTTATTATCGATCTATGGATAGGATTAGGCCTCAGCATGAATCTTGGATACATTCATTTCATAGAGCAAGCGTTGTTCACCAGGTAGGGTCATGGGTTGTACGATCATTTGTCCGTTCTTCACCGTGATCATGTTGTAACCAGATCTATCGATGAATCGCATGTTCGTCGAAGCTGAAGGATCCAGACCGAAGGCAAGTCCATCTGCGGCTGCACACAAAATACCATTAAAAACACCGACATTATGATAATGAATGTGCCCCGACAATAAGCCAATCACGTCCGTTCCTTCGATGACGTTTGCCAGGTCCTGCGGGTTTTCCAATAGATGATCATCCATTATTACCGTAGGTGTCTTCACAACCGGATGATGGTGCACAATAATCGTTCCAGATGGTGCCGGCTCAGCTAGCACTCGCTTTAGCCAGGCGAGTTGTACGTCATCGAGTCTACCGCCATGGGTTCCTGGTACTTGTGTATTTAACATCACGATACGGAGGCCATCGGCCATAAAGCTATAGTAATAGGACTCGTTCGATGGCTCTTCCTCTAAGAAACCTTCGCGAAATGGCTCGCGGAAATCATGGTTGCCCAGCGCGACATGAATCGGAATTCCGAGAAGTTCTACTTGTTCATCTATCAGCTTTTTGAGGAAACGATAGTCTTCCAAATTGCCATCATGTGTCAAATCACCACTAATCACTACGAAGGATGGTTTCGCCTCCAAGGTGCGAATTTCCGCACAAGCAGCGCGCAGCTTATCTGACATTTCGAGGCCGAACAATGGTTTCTTTCCTGGTGTGCTGATGTGAATATCCGTTAATTGTATGAAAAAGATCGGTTCTTTCGTCGTCATGTTAGACACTCTCCCCGTGAACGTGTTGATGAGGCTGATAAGCTGTTAAATCATTGACACCATCCAGATGAATAACGCGATATGTAGGCATTCCTCCGCGCATGGTGACCCATAACACGACATTCTCGTCACTAGGATTCGTGCCATCCCCATGTGCAAGACCACCTGTTCTACCTAGCTGTATGAACTCTGCATTACCTTTTCGAGAATACTCCATCGCATGCAAATGCCCAGCAAAAATGGTGTAGGAGCGTTTCCCAAGCATCTGAATGAGCTCTTGGTATTCTTCGTTTTCTGATTTCCAACCTGGCTTATGCATGTTGACGAACGTCCATTTTACATCTGCATTGTTGGCCAGTACGCGTCTAAAGTAAGCAAGTTGCTCCTCGCCCAAACTCAGCTTGATCTTGCCTAAACCTTGTAGTTCCTCAGGTGTGAGTTGCCCTTTCAGTTCATCAACAAAAGCACTCATGTGTTCATTGGCGCGTTCAGGTTCGCGTTTCACGTCCGCTGTTATCCGTTTGATGATGTCGATAAATGCATCGGAGAACTCATCCGGTGTATGCTCCGTATTTAAAGAAAGGAAGAGTGTATCCCCTACACGAAACGCGTAGTAGTCCAAGCCTCTGCGCTCGCGCCATACCTCTGCCATCGTTAGATTGCCATAGTCGTGATTGCCGATGACCGGAAGAAAAGGTAGTCCCATCGCTGCAATTTTGCCGTCAATGTCATCCCATTCCTTATGTGTGTCCGCGGCGTTATTCCAATAGCCTTCGATCAAATCACCAACCGCCAAGACAAAATCAGGCTTCAAATCCTTCACCATGTCCAGCGCCTTCTCAAAAACCCCCTCCGTCGCCATCCCGCAACGGTCCCCCATCACAACAAACGAAAAGTCTTMTCCCAGTTGACTAGGCATGCTCCCAAACCAAGGGCGTTTCTCTGTGGTCACTAGCTGATCCTCAAAGATCGTTACGTTCTTCTTTTCATCAAGCTGTACAGTTTGCATGGTTTCCTATCTCCCTTCTATTGGTGAAAGCTTGTTCTTATCCTTAGTATGCAGGTTGTATGTAAGCAGAATATTAGCTAGATTTATAGTTATTATTAATCTAGAGTCCTCGAGTCTGGCTGCGGCAAAAGAAAGCTAACGCCAAAAAAGCGAGCCCCCGCGGGCTCGCTTCTCAATATAAATAAAAAGAGCAACCGGTTGCCCGATTGCTCTTTATTCCGAAACCTATTCCGTTGTGTAAGGAAGCAACGCGATTGTACGGGAACGCTTGATAGCGATCGTCAAAGCACGTTGGTACTTAGCGGAAGTTCCAGTTACACGTCTAGGAAGAATCTTCCCGCGCTCACTGATGAACTTTTTAAGAGTCTCGATATCTTTATAATCAATATGCTTGATTTTGTTTACAGTGAAGTAACAAACCTTACGGCGTTTGCCTTTACCGCCTTTGCCACGAGGAGCAAATTTGCGATCAGCACGATCATCACCATTATTGTCTCTTTTTTGGAAAGCCATTGTGTCTCTTCAGTCCTTTCTACGTTTAAAATGGCAAATCATCATCGGAAATATCGATCGGTTTCCCGTCATCTATGAAAGGATCCTGCTGCTCGCGCGATCCACCGCCACGATTGCTGCTTCCGCTTCCGCCGCCGTAGCCTGCATTCGCGTTTGCATTAGATGATCCGCCCTCTTCGCGATTTCCGCCGCCGCTAGATTCAAGGAAACGTACATTGTCGGCAATAATTTCGGTCACGTAAACACGTTTTCCTTCATTGTTGTCGTAGTTACGCACTTGAATGCGTCCTTCAACTGCTGTTAAACGACCCTTACGCAAGTAATTCGCGCATGTTTCGGCAAGCTGCCTCCACGTGACGATATTGATAAAGTCCGCTTCACGTTCTTTCGAGCCACCGCTCGTGAAAGGACGGTCTACAGCAAGTGTGAATTGGGTAACTGCTACCCCAGCAGGTGTATAACGAAGTTCTGGATCTCTGGTCAATCGACCGATAAGAATGACACGGTTCAACATGGAATAACCCTCCTGACGAAAATACTGGCATTGATTAAGCTACGTCGTTTACGATTAAGTGACGAATAACTTCGTCCGAAATCTTAAGTACGCGATCAAGTTCAGTTACAACAGCAGGTTCTGCGTTGAAGTGTACAAGCACGTAGTGCCCGTCACGGAACTTCTTGATCTCATACGCAAGACGGCGTTTACCCATCAGGTCATGTTTGGAGATTTCTCCCCCACCGTTCGAGATGATGCCTTGAAATTTTTCTACCGTAGATTGAACAACTTCTTGCTCAACGTCAGTACGAATGATGTACATCAATTCATATTTGCGCATGTATTTCACCTCCTTTTGGACTAAGCGGCTCCTATTCTAACTTGCTAGGCAAGCGAAGGAGCAAGGAGCGAGGATTCTTATTCAAAACTCGCACCTGAATACTATAGCAAATCATGCGGCAAATTACAAGTTTTTATCACACGCTTCGCACAGGTGGAAGCTGGAAGCTCATCAGGTACATGCTTCCCTCTCTTGCGGGCATTCTAATTATGATTGTTATTCTTACAAAGAGGTGATTCAATCGTGGGTGAATGGACACATTTTAATGAAGGCGATCATGTTCCTAACGACGGTGAATATATGGAAATTGGCGAGAACGCCTTCCATATGGGGATTAACAATCCCAAGACAGTTACCCTCCGCAAAGGTGACACCTTTCCAGCAACAAGCAATCATAATCGCAAATGGCACAAAAAGGGCGGCAAGAGGATGTAGGTCTACTATATGAAAAGAAAGGAACACCCCTCCAGCTTTATGGAGAGGTGTTCCTTTCTTCTACATTCTTTTACATCCACATCGTCATCTTTACTACTTAAATCCCCTACTTCTGGAACACACGCTTCTCTGAAATCTTCCCATCGTTAAAATAGACGATTTCCGCATAATACCCTGCTTGATTAGAGATCGCAAATTCATAGGTCCGTTTGCCATTCTCCTCTTTCACTAGCTTCCCTTTGGATCCCGTCTGCTTAACCAAATCATCGTAGGTACTCGTCAACGTGATTTTCTCCACTTGTTCCTTCGTTAACGTGGAAGGTGTCTCTGCTGCTCCGCCACCTGTTGTTCCCTTTGGTGTAGATGTAGGTGTCGCTGTTACAGCGCCTCCTGCACTCGTCCCACTAGGCGTCGCTGAAGCCCCTGCTGAGGGCTGTACCGTCACACCTGCTGATGGACTAACTGTCGACGTATCATCCTTCTTAGAGCAGCCTGAGGCCACTACAGCAARCATTGCTAGGGATAGTATCCATTTATTCATTTATCTCGTCCTCCTACGTAACTATTTGCCATAACCTAACTGTTAGGTTGCTTCGGATCTTTACTTTTTATCCCTTCTCTTCATATAAACCATTATCACGATCTCGAAACAGGACAATAAAAAAGCCGCCCATATCCCCGAAGGATATAAACGGCTTTCATCTGGTGTGTTCTAGTACGGAAAGAGTGGGAGTCGAACCCACGCACGCCTCGCGACGCCTAACTGATTTCGAGTCAGCCCCCTTGGACCACTTGGGTACCTTTCCAAGAAAATGAGAACAGGACTTATTGTATCAAAAAAGTCTGTCTCTCGCAAGTGTTTTACTAATATTTATGGAAAAGCTAATTGGACTCTTCCTCTGCTGCCGCATTGCTGCGCAATATTTTTTTGAGCTTGCTTTCGAACTTCGTTCTCGGCACTAAGACGCTGTGCTTACAGCCCACACATTTAATCCGGATGTCCATCCCCATTCGAATAATTTCCATTTCATTTGTACCGCATGGATGGGGCTTTTTCATCTGTACAACGTCGCCAAGTTGGTATTCCTTCTTCTCCATCTTAGTTCCCCTCCACCTTTTCCTGTTTAATGCCATGGGTATCTAAATACTTCTTAATCTCTGCATTTAGAATTCGCCCGACTTCCCCTTGTTTGTTCGGCTTACATTCTGCAATAACTCGTATCTTCAAATCCGTGTTTCCAATCATTTGCACACCTAGCACCTGTGGCGCTTTAACGATATTCTCTGTGCGCTCATGCACTTCAGCAACAACTTCATTTAATAAAACCATCGCACGATCAATGTCAGCGTCATAAGCGATAGATACATCGACGATAGCAATCGAATTATAGGTGGAAAAGTTCGTCACTTGCTTGATGTTTCCGTTAGGGATGATGTGAACCTCACCGGTCCAACTTTTGATCCGAGTCACACGAATACCAATTTCCTCAACGGTCCCTTTGAACTGGTCAATTTGAATGACATCACCAACACCAAATTGATCTTCGAATATAATAAAGAACCCTGTAATGWCATCCTTCACCAAACTCTGTGCTCCGAAACCTATCGCCAATCCAAGAACACCTGCACCCGCTAGTAAGGGGCCTAAATTCAATCCTACTTGACCGAGGATCAACATGATAGCAACTAGATTTACCGTATAGGCAATAAGATTATGTACGAGAATTGAAATGGTATTCGATCTTCGTCTATCAATTTTAAGTGGTGACTTCTCTCTCGCAATTACCATGTGAGCGATAGTTTTGTCAGCAATTTTGATAATAACTCTAGCAATGACATAGATAAGTACAATTTTGATAGTGATCCAGAATATTGAGGCAATGATTTCAGGTTTACTGATATGCTCCCGAATCCAATGCATCAAATCTTCGAAATATTGTGTTTCAAAAGACACTAGTAAGCCTCCTTACTTTTCTACTATGGTACCATATCCATCTTCTTTTTTAAAATAAATGCCTCTAATCTCAACATTCTCGCTCTCTATAATCTCTTGAACTCGCACAAGATCTGCTCCTGGAAATTCAATAGAAAGAGCGCATCCTGCTGTAATCTCTTTCGGCGTAGGCCTGATATCGATCTCAATATCCGCGTATTCTAGCAGCATCTCAGCTCTTAGTGCTTGTTGGGTAGAATCGAAAGCTAGCAACATGATAGAAAATTCCAGAGAAAGCTCTCCTCTCTACGTATAAATGTACCTCTCTCTCCATATACTAGTAAAAAAGATTTACTACTTTGGAGGGATATCATGAAATTCCATTTCGGATTCGACGGCGATAAAACCCCAGTGCAAGAACCTTTGAAAATTCAACATACCGATTCCAATACACCTCATCTGCTCGCCAAGCATTTGCAATCGATTTTTAGTAAACTACCAACCTATCAACCTATCGTCGTCATTTGCGTAGGAACGGATCGTTCTACAGGGGATGCGCTCGGTCCTCTCGTTGGCTCCCATCTTAATCGTACGACCACACTCCGCAATCTTCATTTGTTTGGTACCTTGGATGAGCCTGTCCACGCGATGAACTTAGCCGAAACCGTTGAAACCATTCACAAGCAATTTCAGAACCCTTTCATCGTCGCGGTTGATGCTTGTTTAGGGCAAGTTGCCAGTGTCGGCTGCATTCAAGTCGCGCATGGACCACTTAAGCCAGGTGCCGGTGTCAATAAAGATCTGCCTCCTGTTGGTGATATTCATGTAACTGGTATCGTGAATGTTGGCGGCTTCATGGAATACTTCGTCTTGCAAAATACGCGGCTCAGCCTCGTCATGAATATGGCTACCGTCATTGGTGATGCCCTCTACGCTTCGATCAGACGGACGCAATCCTTTGCACCGAGTGCTACGACTGCTTTAAAGTTTGAGTAAGTGTTTCCTTTTCTTCTGGGCTTAACGTGTAACTGGATTGCCCCTTTGCGACCGGCTTCGCATATACATACATTTGCTCTCGACTATGTATTCCTGTAATGATCACACCATCTTGCTCTTCGTTCAGCATCGCCAACGAGAAACTGAGATCACTACCACCTTCATTAAATGCATTGTAGCGACGAACTTTGATGTTCGATGTCATCTTCTTCATGGACTGATGAATACCAGATATTTGGGTCGAAGCCTTAACGGATTCGGCCTTTTGCTCGTTCAAGGAGTTCTGCATCTCAATAAGTAATTGTTCCATATTCTCAGCGCTTGTACCATTGATCATCCGGTTATATCGTTTCCGCAAGGATGACAATCGAATTGAAATAATGATGACCATAACCAATAACACAAGAATGAATGCGAAACAAACTAACATCACGTATTCTGCATTCAAGCCAAACAGTTCCCCCATGCCTTATCCCTCTTTCTACTTCGCATATTGCGCTTGAATCTCTTTGACAGCTTCAATGAGTGCCGTTACCTCTTCGTCCGTGGTAAAATACCCGATGCTCGACCGTACTGCTCCCTTGGCCAACGTACCGGCAACTTCATGTGCAAGCGGTGTACAATGATAACCCGCTCGCACGGCAATTTGAAACGAATGGTCGAGGATAAAAGCAACCTCCGATGAATCCACATTTTGAATGTTAAAGGAAACGATTCCTGTTTTATTTTGTCCAAGCTTTGGCCCTAGAATCGTAACTCCTTCAATTCCCAGTAGCTCTTCCATTAATTGCTGGGTATGTGCCCACTCTTTCGCATGAATCTTGTCCACGGTTTCCGCTAGGACGAATTTCACACCTTCATTCAATCCAGCGATGCCTGGTGTGTTCTGCGTCCCTGCTTCATAGCGATCTGGCCGTACTGTCGGCTGGTGGATGGCCTCCGACTGACTGCCCGTCCCACCATGCAGCAACGGTTCCAAATCAATGTCCGGATGGATGTATAATCCACCCGTTCCTTGAGGCCCCAGGAGCCCCTTGTGGCCTGGGAAGGCGAGCATGTCGATATTCATATCAACGACATGAATAGGCAGAACACCGGCGCTCTGAGCCGCGTCTACAAGCAGCTTCACGCCGCGGCTTCTGCAGAGCTCTCCAATTTCTCCAATTGGCATAATGGTGCCAAGTAAATTGGAACTGTGATTCACCACAACGAGTGTCGTATTCGCGCGAAACGCTTCTTTCAAATCATTGATTTGCATATTCCCCTGCTCATCGTGTTGCAAATAGGTAAGCTCGACGCCAACTGAGGCTTTTAAATATTCTAGCGGTCTTCTCACCGAATTGTGTTCAACATTCGTACAGATTACATGATCGCCCGGCTTTACAAAGCCTTTGATCGCTTGGTTTAGTGCATGTGTCGTATTTAATGCGAATGAAATATCGTTAGGGTTTCTGACACCGAATAACTTGGCTAGATTCTTTCTCGTTTCGAACAATGTGCGGCTTGCCTTCACAGCCATTTGATGGCTGCCTCTACCAGGATTCGCTGCATACTCCTGCATGCATTGCATCATCGCATCCATCACGGATGGCGGCTTCGGCCACGAGGATGCTGCTTGGTCGAAATACATAACGTCTTTCATATGTCCAGCCCCTTTCGAGAAGTCCCTACTCTACCTGCATTACTTAAAAATACCTTATTCAATTATATATGGTCAAAAATATAGCATACCTTAGTTTGTTCCTTCTGTTCGAAAGAAAAACATAGGAGACAGTCCGTTCACAATTAATGAACAGACAGCCTCCATAGGTACGCTAGCAATTTCTAAGAGATTTTACCTTGCAATAATTCTAGCAGTCGGTTGAGATCGTCTTTTGAATAGTAGAGCAACTCGATCTTGCCTTTATCCTGCTGACTCTTAATTTTCACGGATGTCCGATAAATGTCTCGCAATTGCTCTTCTGCTTGATTGATATACGGATCTCTATTTTTTTCTTTTTGTTTTGCCTTTTCCTTTTCAGGGCCAGGTGGTTCTTCTAGCATCTTAATTGCTTCTTCAAGTTCTCTAACACTCCATTGTTTAGAGATCGTTGACTCTGCAAGTTCTTTCTTAATCTTATCGTCCTTCACACCAACAATTGCTCTCGCATGACCCATGGATAATGTTCCACGTGAAACATATTGTTTAATCGATTCAGGCAGGGAAAGCAATCTTAGGAAATTGGCAATATGAGATCTACTCTTACCAACCTTCGCTGAAAGTTCTTCTTGTGTTAATGAGAACTGATCAATGATGCCTTGATATGCAAAAGCGATCTCCAGCGCATTAAGATCCTCACGTTGCACGTTCTCGATCAATGCGATTTCCATTACCTGTTGATCAGAGAGAATTCTTTCTACAGCTGGAATGGTTGGCGTTCCAGCAACTTGTGATGCACGGAAACGACGTTCGCCCGCAATGATCTCGTAGCCCTTAAGTACCTTCCGAACAATGATAGGCTGAATGACGCCATGCTCTTTGATCGATTCTGAAAGTTCCTTAATACTATCTTCATTAAAATGCTTTCTAGGCTGATACGGATTGGCTCTCAATTGAGCCAGTGGAATCTGAATGACTTTATCGCTCTCATCAATATGCAAGGACGTAATTAATGCGTCTAATCCTTTACCTAAACCTTTAGAGAGGCCTTTGGTCATACTGAGATCACTTCCTTAGCAAGTTCTAAATAAACTTCCGCGCCCTTTGATCTAGGATCATACGTAATAATGGATTGCCCATGACTCGGCGCTTCACTCAAACGTACATTACGAGGAATAATCGTTTGATAAACCTTTGTTTGGAAGTACTTTTTAACTTCTTCAATGACCTGAATACCTAAGTTCGTTCTTGCATCAAACATCGTCAATAGGACACCTTCAATTTGAAGTCCTGTATTTAAATGCTTTTGCACCAATCGCACCGTGTTCAGAAGTTGGCTTAAACCTTCTAATGCGTAGTATTCACATTGAATAGGAATGATTACGGAATCCGCGGCAGTTAAAGAATTGATCGTTAAAAGGCCAAGTGATGGAGGGCAATCTATCAAAATATAATCATATAAGTGTTTGACAAGTTGAAGTGACTTCTTTAATCGAACTTCTCTTGAAATGGTTGGAACCAATTCAATTTCTGCACCAGCCAATTGAATCGTTGCCGGTACAATTTTAAGATTCGGTACATTTGTTTCAACTGTTGCATCTTTCGGATGTACGTCATTAATCAATACATCATAAATGCAATTTGTTACATCAGCTTTATTCACACCAATACCACTTGTTGTGTTCCCTTGAGGGTCAATATCAACCAAAAGGACGCGTTTACCAAGCGAAGCTAATGAAGCGCCTAGATTCACAGAAGTCGTCGTCTTGCCGACGCCACCCTTCTGATTCGTTATTGCAATAATTTTAGACAAAACCATTTCACCTCTATCGCTTATGTTCCATAATGCTATTTAACAAGCAGTAGTACTATCTTACCATATCTATCAACCAGTTACCTTATGAATATTTGATAGATTCGTGCCATTAGATGCAAAAAAAACGGCTTGCGCCGTTTTAGGTAGCAGTAATGCCTAAATTATCGCTTAGGAATCTTAATTATAATTTCGTAATGATCTTCATGATCTTGTTCTGAGGTATTAATATGTAATCCCGAGCTTGATACCATCTCAACGGATTGTCGAATTGTATTCAGAGCAAGCCTAACATCTTTCGTAAAAGATACACGGCGTGTCTTCTTAAGCTTGGCTGCTTCCTTTAGGAAACTAATTTTAATCTCCGTTTGTTTTACGTTTAATTCTTTGGTTATGATTTCTTCTAACAATTTCACCTGTTGCTCTTCTTGATCCAGAGCTAGTAAAGCTCGTGCATGGCGTTCCGTAATCTTGCGCTCCATCAATGCCATTTTGACAGGTTCGCATAATTGCAATAAACGAATCTTATTGGCGATTGTGGATTGGCTTTTGCCCAAACGCTGTGCAAGGCTTTCCTGCGTGAGATCATGCATCTCGATCAACTGGTGATAAGCTGCCGCCTCTTCAATCGCAGTAAGTCCTTCACGCTGCAGATTTTCAATTAGCGCAATAGATGCCGCTTGTGAATCGTTGAAATCCCGAACAATAGCTGGAATTGTATCAAGACCTAACTTTTTAACAGCACGCAAGCGTCGTTCGCCAGCAATTAATTCAAATGTATTATTTTTGACTCGAACAACGATCGGTTGAATAATACCATGTGTTCGAATGGTTTGGCATAATTCATCAATACGATCATCATCGAATAACGTTCTTGGCTGATAGGGACTTGGAATAATACTATTTACGGGTATGTTTTTGACCTCATCCGTCGTCGAACGATCTGCAAGGCCAAATAGCTTCGATATTTGTTCTTTCATAGGAAAACTTACCACCAACTCTTCCCGTAGTTTAAGCGATCAGTACAGTTTCAATAAACGGATACAACGCCCTGTACAAGGTGCAAAGATCTTTTCGCCATTCCGAGACGATGTCATTCATGCTGTCTGATTCTAGTAAATTTAATCTATCAATTGCGAATATCCAACCACAACATCACAAATAAAAGGTAAGGCGAAGCCAGTATATGACGGGCTTTCACCTTATATAGGTATTCTCCATCGAAGGCCATAATCCTTCTCTACAATAGGTAAGCTGGCAAATGTTTCACGTGAAACAATTCTATCATTTGAAAAGTGGTTCCTTTAAAGGGATCCCCGCTTTCCTAGGATATTTAGCTGGTGTAGCAGCTGTCTTCTTAATCTCTACAAAATGTCTTACAGATTCTTCGATGGGCAAAATCATGCGATTAACCTTCGTAACTTTCCCTCGCAGCTCTACTAAACTAAAAGAAGAATCTTTAATCTCATCATCCACTTCGGAACCCTTCATCGCAATGAAAGTTCCACCACTCTTGGCAAAAGGAAGACAGAACTCATTCAGCACTTGCAGTTTCGCAACAGCTCTAGCTGTAACGAGGTCAAAGTGATCACGATAGCGAGGAAGCCTAGCAATATCCTCTGCCCTACCGTGCACACAATCCATCTCCATTAGAGCAAGTTGAGAAACAATTTCATTTAAGAATAAAATCCGTTTATTCAAGGAATCAACAATGGTAACTTGAAGATGAGGAAATGCAATTTTAAGAGGTATGCTTGGGAATCCAGCGCCTGAACCGATATCAGCAAGAGATTTAACCTTCCCCATATCGTAATTGAAAGCCACAGAAAGAGAATCATAGAAATGTTTAAGATACACTTGGTCTCTCTCTGTGATACCTGTTAAATTCATTTTCTCATTCCACTCTACAAGAGTCTTGTAGTACTGTTCAAACTGAGCTAACTGTTCCGTAGAAAGAGTGATGTTCTCTTGGGCTAATAACTCTGCGAATTGTTGCTGTATAGCATCCATATCTTTAACCTCTAGCCGCTATGACTCTATTGTAATGTTCGAGATAAACAAGCAAGATCGAAATATCCGAAGGTGTAACCCCGCTAATCCGAGATGCTTGGCCAATTGAGATTGGACGGATTTTCGCGAGCTTCTGTTTCGCCTCTGTGGCAATTCCATGGATCTCGCTATACTCAATATCATCCGGAATCTTCTTCTTTTCCATTTTTCGCAAACGATCAACTTGATTGCTTTGCTTTTCAATATAACCAGCATATTTCACTTGAATACCAACTTGCTCCTTCATATCTTCATCTAAGTCAAAAGGAGACATCGTCATTTGCTCAATATGTTTATATTCAATCTCCGGACGACGCAGTAAGGAAATCGCTGGTACCGAATTCGTCAATTCCACGCTTTCCAAGCTTCGAAGCAATTCTTGAACGTGAGGCTCAGGTCTCACCTTCACTTCAGATAAACGTTCAATTTCTTGCTCTACTAGCGATTTTTTGTTCGAAAATCTCGCATAGCGTTCTTCAGAAATTAATCCAATTTCATGACCAATCGGCGTCAAGCGGAGATCAGCATTATCATGACGAAGCAACAAGCGATATTCTGCGCGTGAAGTTAGTAAGCGGTACGGCTCACTAGTTCCCTTGGTCACAAGATCATCAATAAGAACTCCGATATATCCTTCCGAACGATCCAATACAATTGCTTCCTTCTCTTGTACTTTACGCGCGGCATTAATTCCAGCCATAACCCCTTGACCAGCAGCCTCTTCGTAGCCTGATGTTCCGTTGATTTGTCCAGCTGTGAAAAGTCCGCTAACCAACTTTGTCTCCAACGATGGCTTCAATTGTGTAGGTACAACTGCATCGTATTCGATCGCATAGCCGGTACGCATCATTTCAACTTTTTCTAACCCCGGTATGGAACGTAAAATCCCCAACTGCACATCTTCCGGCATACTCGTAGAAAGACCTTGAACATAATACTCCGACGTACTGTGACCTTCTGGCTCTAGGAAGATTTGATGCTTTGCCTTATCAGCGAAACGAACAATTTTATCTTCTATAGAAGGACAATACCTCGGTCCAGTCCCTTCGATAGCACCAGAGAACATCGGAGCGCGATGGAGATTATCATTAATAATTTGGTGAGTTTCTGCAGACGTATAAGTTAACCAGCAAGGCAATTGTTGATTATGATTGGAACCATACTTCGTTTCGAACGAGAAAAACTTTGGTTGCTCATCGCCAGGCTGAATTTCTGTTTTGCTAAAATCAATCGTATCTCCATGAACGCGCGGTGGCGTTCCTGTTTTAAATCGAACTAAGTCAAAGCCTAGCTTACGCAAGGACTCCGATAATTTAACCGAGGGTTGTTGATTATTGGGCCCGCTCTCGTACATCAGTTCGCCCATGATGACCTTACCGCGCAAATACGTACCGGTGGTCAAAACGACAGATTTTGCATAATACTCAGCGCCTGTCTTTGTAATCAAACCTTTGCAAACACCATTCTCAACGATAAGCTCCTCTGCCATTCCTTGACGGAGTGTCAAATTAGGTGTAGCTTCAATCGTTTCTTTCATTTTGTGCTGATACGAAAATTTATCGGCTTGAGCGCGCAGCGCATGAACAGCTGGTCCCTTACCTGTATTCAACATACGAAGTTGAATGTAAGTTTTATCAATATTGCGACCCATCTCACCGCCAAGCGCGTCGATCTCACGAACAACGTGTCCTTTCGCTGGACCACCGATAGATGGGTTACAAGGCATGAAAGCAACCATGTCCAAATTGATCGTTAATAACAACGTATTACAACCCATGCGAGCTGAAGCTAATGCTGCCTCGCAACCTGCATGTCCGGCACCGATAACGATAACGTCATAATTCCCTGCGTGATATCCCATAGAAACGTCCCTCCCTCTTTTATGAAAACGCAAATGCTGTCGATTTTCATTTTCCTAAGCAGAATTGTGTAAAAATTTGATCGATTAAGGATTCCCCTACAGAATCTCCGATAATCTCCCCTAGCTGCTCCCAAGCAGCCCGGATATCAATTTGAATCATATCAATCGGCACATATTGTTCATTGGCATCCAACGCATCCTGCAAGGAACGCTTAGCCTGCTTCAACAAAGAAATATGACGAACATTACTCACATATGTTAAATCACTGGATTCGAGCTTTCCTTCAAAGAAAATCGCCGCGATCGCTTTTTCCAAATCCTCAATACCTTTATTCTCAATCAGGGACAGTTCCACAATACGCTCATGCGGGAAATAACTGAGTACCTGTTCCACATCTAATTTGCGATCCAAATCAATCTTATTCAAAATAACGATCGTTTGTTTATCCGCTAACTGCTTCATCAACGCAATCTCGTCGAGTTGAAGCTCATCGTTACTATTCAGTACCAGTAAAATGAGATCAGCCTCGGCTAAGGCAGTCTTAGAGCGCTCCACACCAATCTGTTCGACAATATCCGAAGTTTCACGAATACCAGCTGTATCAAGCAGCTTCAATGGGATACCGCCAATATTAACGAACTCCTCAATGACATCTCGCGTAGTTCCTGGAATATCCGTAACAATGGCCCGATTCTCTTGGGCTAATTCATTCAACAAGGAAGACTTCCCAACATTAGGTTTGCCGACAATGGCCGTCTCAATGCCCTCGCGCAATATTTTACCTTGTTCTGCGGTCACCAATAAACGATCAATATCTAACATGACCGTATCACACTTCGTCTTGATGAATGCATTTGTCATTTCCTCTACATCATGTTCCGGGTAATCAATATTCACTTCAACATGAGCCATTAACTCCACCAGAATGTATCGTAAATGCTTAATCTGTTTCGATAAATTGCCTTCCACTTGCTTCAAAGCTACCTTGAATGCTCGATCGGATTTAGCCCGAATTAAATCTATAACCGCTTCTGCTTGCGTTAAGTCAATACGACCATTCAAGAAAGCTCGCTTCGTAAACTCACCTGGCTCAGCTAAGCGAACCCCTTGTATTAGCAGTAAATCAAGTACTTTCTTAACGGAGACAATCCCACCGTGACAACTAATTTCAACAACATCCTCCATAGTGAAGGATCGCGGAGCTTTCATTAACGTAACTAGAACCTCCTCTACCTTTTCGGCGGAAGCAGGTTCTATAATGAATCCATAATGTACCGTATGCGTGTCAGCAACAGATAATTTCGTTTTGGAGCGGAAAATACGTTCAACGTATGTGACAGAATCCTCGCCGCTCACACGAATAACCGCTATCCCACCCTCACCAAGCGGTGTAGAAATAGCAGCAATCGTATCATTTAACATAGTATTTGCACCTCGAATTTACCTCATCTTAAAGAAAAAGCAATGACATATGAACCCAGTCATTGCGATCTGTGTTATTTAACAGCGATGACAACCCGACGATTCGGTTCTTCGCCTTTACTGTACGTTTTGATAACTGGGTGCCCTTGTAATTCCGCATGAATAATTTTACGTTCTTGCGAATTCATTGGCTCCAAAATAACTTCTTTTTTCGACTTGATCACGCGATTAGCTAGTCTTAACGCCAGCTCTTCCAACGTTTTCTTCCGTCGATCACGGAAATTTTCCGCATCTAAGATGATACGGAAATGAGAATTCGCATATCGATTACCAACAATATTGACTAAATACTGAAGCGCATCCAGTGTTTGTCCTCTTTTTCCGATCAAAATACCTAATTCCGAGCCACTCATGTTTAAGATATAGCCTTCACGATCTTTATGTGTATCTATGGTGATGGAAATTTGCATCGCTTCGAACATATCTTGTAAGAAAGCTATCGCTTCCTCAAGTGGATCGGGTATCAATTCGAGCTCAACCTTCGCAACTCTGGAGCCAATAAACCCGAACAACCCTCGTGAGGGCTGTTCCAAAATATGAATTTGTACACGATCCTCCGAAACTTGCCATTGATCTAGACCAGATTTAACTGCTAGTTCAATTGTCTTTCCAGTCACCACGATTTTCTTCATTTCGACAGGCCACCCTTATTATTTTGAGATCCAGGCTTTTTTTGTGAACCAGGAGCACCATAGATGAAATAAGACTGAACGATTGTGAAAATGTTACCGTAAATCCAGTAAAGCGGAAGTGCCGACGCAAAATTCATGGACATAACGAAAATCATGACCGGGAAAATGTACATCAAGCTTTTCATTTGTTGATTCATCTGGGAAGACATAAACATTTGTTGAATGAACGTCGTAGCCGCGGCAATCAACGGTAAGATGTAAAGGTGATCCGGCTTACCAAGATTCAACCATAGGAACGTGTGCTCATGAATTTCTTGATTACGCATAATCGCTTGATAAAGTGCGATTAGAATTGGCATTTGGACAATGATTGGAAAACAACCAGCTAACGGATTTACACCATTTTGTTGAAATAGTTTCATCGTTTCTTCTTGTTGCTTTTTCGCATCATCTTTATATTTCTCTTTAAGCTTTTTCATTTCAGGCTGCAGATCCTGCATCCGTTTGGAGCTTTTGTATTGCTTAAGCGTAAGCGGCAAAATAATCAATCGAATAATCAGTGTAACAACCAAGATGGATAATCCATATTGACCCCATAGATGATCGGCGAACCAGTCAAGCGTTTTTGAAAGCGGGTACGTAAAGTACTTAGTGAAAAAATTAGCCGTGTTCGGGTCGATTGGCGCTGATGCTGCACTTGACGGGCTACATCCGGACAAAAGTAAAATCACCGAAGACAGTGCTACTAGCATATAAATTCGACGAGTCAAAATGAGATCCTCCTAAATGTCTTTTCCAAGATAAACTATAACACATCTTCAGTCCGCAAGGAAATATTGCGTCACTTTTTTGTGGCGTCATTTTTTTTATATAAAGAAGCTTTACGAATGACATGCCAGATACTCTTCTCCATGTCTGCGTAAGCCATATCAACAACAGGTTTTCTAGCTAGCAGAATGTAATCATATTGAGGCGTCATGTTTTCTTTTTTCAACCGAATAATTTCTTTCATCATTCTTCTCAAACGATTACGTACAACGGCATTTCCAATTTTCTTGGAAACCGATACACCGAAACGAAAATCTTCTGCTTTCGGCTGCGGCAAATAGTATAGAACGAATTGCTGATTGGCCATCGATTTGCCATAGCGATACACCTTACTAAAGTCTTCTCTTTTTGTTAACCGATATTGTTTCTCCACACCCATGTACACTCCAGACAGATCACATTCATTAGTTGAAAGAACACTACATATCTAATCTAGTTTTAACAAAACCAGCTCGATGTAAACCGAACAACAAAATGCAAAAAAAAAAGCCCCTTTCGGAGCCTCTTCTTACGCGCTAAGAACTTTTCTTCCTTTAAGACGACGAGCTTGTAGAACTTTACGACCGTTCTTCGTGCTCATTCTTTTACGGAAACCATGGTTCTTCTTACGCTTTCTCGTATTCGGGTTAAATGTTGGACCCATCTATAGCACCTCCCTACCTGGCTGAGGATATCCATCCTACAAAATTTCTACTACTCATTAAATCATTTTCACAGAAGAAAGTCAACCTACCCAAGTGTGCAGTATTTAGATGGCAGAATACCTCGAGAACGACAAAAAGAATAAGCTGTGCATAAAGTTTTGACGAGAAAGAACAAACTTTGTCGAAAATCAACAGAATATCAACAATATCTTGTGTTGTGAACAATTTCTACCCACAAGTTGTTGTTATTGTGGATAATACGAAACAATCCGTTGATTAACAAGGTATCTTTTGTTAAGATAGTAATGTTTCTGCTGTGGATATACACCACTAATCCTCCGAGTTATCAACACCCTGTGGATAATAATGTGCACAAACTTCCCTCTACAAGAATAAGTCATTTCTGCGGATCCTTAGTAATGTGGATAAAACCGACAAAAGTCATCCTTTTTTGACCCCACCAGACACTAGATTCTTTTAGACGATATTTGGGCACACTACATGCTAACTACCAATTCTTCAAGATTCCAACGTGAGTTGTTTATTTTCACGTTTTATTCATAAATCATAACCAAGTTTCCCCTGGCCTATGCCACATGTTTGATTCAAAAGGAGTGAAGTACTGTGGAAGGCCATTCTACGGACCTTTGGCAACAAATTTTAACGATTATTCAAACGAAGCTCAGTAAACCAAGTTTTGACACCTGGCTCAAATCGACGAAGGCCACTGTATTCAACGATTCAACAGTCATTATTTGCGCACCTAATAATTTTGCGCAGGAGTGGCTTGAGAGTAGATACACGAAACTAATCGAAGGAACAATCTACGATTTTACGGGAAAGCATGTATCCGTTAAATTCATCATCGAAACTGAAGATCAGAAGTCACAATCGATGCAAGCCATTCAACCCGTTGTCATTCCTCCCAAAGGTCCAGCCATTGTTGCTGGTGAAGAAAACTTTACAAGTATGATGAACGCTAGGTACACATTTGATACCTTCGTTATCGGATCTGGCAATCGTTTTGCTCACGCTGCTTCCCTCGCCGTAGCTGAAGCGCCGGCGAAAGCGTATAATCCCCTCTTTTTATATGGGGGTGTTGGACTAGGTAAAACTCATCTCATGCATGCGATCGGACATTATGTACTCGAACATAACCCTGGCTCTCGGGTTCTATATATATCCTCCGAAAAGTTTACGAATGAATTTATCAATGCAGTCCGTGATAACCGCGGGGAAGGCTTTCGTAACAAGTATCGAACCATTGATGTACTGCTCATCGATGATATTCAATTCCTTGCGGGGAAAGAAGGAACACAGGAAGAGTTTTTCCACACATTTAACGCGCTTCATGAGGAAGGAAAACAAATTATTATCTCAAGTGACCGCCCGCCCAAAGAGATTCCAACCCTTGAAGATCGGTTACGCTCACGATTTGAATGGGGACTTATCACAGATATTCAACCGCCAGATCTCGAAACACGTATCGCTATTTTACGCAAAAAGGCTAAAGCCGAGAATCTAGAGATTCCGAATGAGGCCATGATCTATATCGCGAACCAAATTGATACGAATATCCGAGAACTGGAGGGTGCTTTAATACGCGTTGTCGCGTACTCGTCCCTTATTAATCAAGATATTAGCGTTCATTTAACGGCTGAAGCGTTGAAGGATATCATCCCATCAAACCGACCAAGAGTCATTACGATACAGGATATTCAAGCGCGAGTTGGAGAATTCTATGGCTTAAAGCTCGAGGATTTCAAAGCTCGTAAACGAACGAAAGCCGTGGCTTTCCCAAGGCAAGTAGCCATGTACCTTGCACGGGAGCTCACAGACTTCTCATTGCCGAAAATCGGAGATAATTTTGGGGGTCGTGATCATACGACTGTCATACATGCGCATGAGAAAATTGTGCAGCAGCTCAAAGTGGATCAAGAATTATATAAGATTGTCCATAACTTAACGGAACGCATCAAAAACCCCTCTTAATAACATCACTTTTTCCATAAGCCTATGCACAATCTATTCACATGTGGATAGGCTTGCTCTATCTCAGGTTCATCCACATATCCACATATCCAGAGCCCCTACTGCTATTACTAATAAAGAATGTTATTATATAATGATTATGCTAACGCACCGTAAAAAAAGAACTGCAGGAGTGAAGTCATGAAATTAACTATCCTAAAAGACCATTTAATCGAATCCATTGGTCACGTTTCCAAAGCCATATCCTCTCGAACAACGATACCCATTCTTACAGGGATCAAAATAGATGCAACCTTAAGCGGTGTTACGCTAACAGCTAGTGACACCGACATTTCTATTCAAAGCTTTACAGCAAGTGAAAACAGCACAATTAAAATTATTGAACTTATTCAAGCTGGGAGTGTTGTCCTTCCCGCTAAATTTTTCGTTGAAATCATTCGCAAGCTGCCAGCACAGCTAATCGAAATTGAAGTAAAAGCCAACTTCCAAACGATTATTCGTTCAGGTTCTTCCGAAATTCAAATCATGGGCTTAGACCCAGATGAGTATCCACTGCTTCCTGAAATCGAAGAAAGCAAAATGCTTCGCCTTCCAAGTGATTTGCTTAAAACAATGATTAAACAAACGTCCTATGCCGTATCAACCAATGAATCCACGCCTATTCTTACAGGGGTTCTTTGGAACATTACAGGTGATAAGTTGAAATTTATCGCATGCGATCGTCATCGCCTGGCAAGTAGAGAAGTCACCGTTGATAACGAACAAGCACAAAACCTGCCTAATATCGTTATTTCAGGACGTACACTGAATGAGTTAAGCAAAATTTTGCCTGATCAAAACACCCTTATAGATATAGTTATTGCGGACAACCAGGTTTTATTCAAAATTCAAAACATTTTATTTTATTCGCGTATTTTAGATGGCACTTACCCAGATACGTCTAAGCTAATTCCGCAATCCTTTCAAACGGAAATGGTTGTTCCAACGAAAGAATTGGCAGAAGCGATCGATCGTGCCTACCTTCTCTCCAAAGAAGACAAAACGAATATTGTTAAAATGATGATGCTTGAAGACAAAACCATCGAAATCTCATCCAGCTCCTCCGAGCTAGGTAAAGTAACCGAACAAATTGCCCTGCAGCATATTGTTGGTGATTTACTTAAGATTTCGTTTAACTCCAAATATATGTTGGATGCACTGAAGGTACTCGACTCCGAATTTATTCAAATTGGATTTACGGGAGCTATGCAGCCGATCATTATGAAACCGCAAGATTCGACGAATATTTTGCAGTTAATTTTGCCATATCGAACAACGAATTAAGGGAGCGCTCGTATGAAACAAATAGTTATCAACACTGCATATATTACACTTGGTCAGTTTCTGAAATTATCGGACTGTATATCCACAGGTGGACAAGCTAAATTTTTTGTTGTGGAAACCAAAATCGAAGTGAACGGGCAAGCTGAAAATCGCAGAGGTCGGAAACTTGTGCCGCAGGATATCGTCAAGGTAGAAGGTTTTGGACAATTCGAGGTCATAAGCTCCTGATCGAAATAACCAGGGGGATGATCGGCCATGTTTCTGAACAAACTCGTACTCAGTCATTATAGAAATTACGATCATGTTGAATTAACAACATCGAATAACGTGAATATTTTCGTTGGGCCCAACGCACAAGGTAAAACGAACTTGCTGGAATCCATCTACGTGATGGCAATGACCAAATCACATCGTACCCACCAGGACAAAGAACTGATTGGCTGGAACGGTGAGCAAACACTACTGCATGCTGAGATTCAGAAATTGTACGGGAACTGTAAGTTGGATCTCTCCATCTCTTCAAAGGGGAAAAAAGCGAAGATTAATGGTCTTGAGCAGAAAAAACTCAGTAATTTTATTGGTGCACTGAACGTTGTGATGTTTGCGCCGGAGGATTTAGAGATCGTCAAAGGAACACCTGGCATAAGACGACGTTTTCTTGATATGGAAATCGGCCAAGTACAGCCCTCCTATATTCACGACTTATCTCAGTATCAGAAAATCTTGGTGCAACGAAATAATTATTTAAAGCAAAATTACCCCGGAAAAAGCACACCTGATGCCATGTTAGACATCTGGAATGAACAATTAGCACAGTATGGTGTTAAAATTATGAAAAAGCGTCAAAACTTCATAAAGAAGCTTCAAAAATGGGCGGAGAATATCCACAGAGGGATAACGAACGACAGTGAATCGTTAGTGATTCGCTACTCCCCTTCTTTTGACATGGAGCCATTTGAAGATGAATCTGTTTTATTAAACCAATTTATGATAAAGTTATCTTTGGTGAAAGATCAGGAATTCCGAAGAGGCGTAACTTTAGTAGGCCCTCATCGTGACGATCTTCTCTTTTTCATAAATGACAAAGAAGTCCAAACGTACGGTTCCCAAGGCCAGCAGCGTACAACCGCGCTATCACTCAAGCTAGCAGAAATTGAGCTCATTCATGAAGAAGTTGGCGAGTATCCTCTGCTATTGCTAGATGATGTCCTATCGGAACTGGATGAATATAGACAGACACAGTTAATTCGCACGTTTCAGCAGAAAGTCCAAACGTTTATTACGACAACAGGTCTAGAGAGTGTTCATTTGGACCAACTGGATCATGCTTCCGTGTTTCATGTTTTGAAAGGAAATGTAAGCGGCAGGAGCTGAGAAGCATGTTTATTCATTTGGGTGGAGAGAAAATCATTAGAGCGTCTGAATTGATTGCTATATTTGATATTTCGATTGAGAAGTCATCCAAAATATCAAAGCAATTCATTCAACAAGCATTAAAGGATAAAAGAACGGAGCAAATTGGTGAGGAAGATTGCAAATCACTAGTCGTTACCAAAAGTAAAGTCTACTATTCCCCCATTTCCTCAACCACGCTCAAGAAAAGAGCTAATCAGTTATTGACGAATTAACTTCTTTTAATATAAAAAAGCAGGTGAAGAGTAGCATGTCTGTGAATCAAAATGCGTACGATGACAGTCAGATTCAGGTTCTGGAAGGTTTAGAAGCCGTTCGCAAAAGACCGGGTATGTATATTGGTTCAACCAGTGCCCGAGGACTGCACCATCTCGTTTGGGAAGCTGTAGATAACAGTATCGATGAAGCCCTGGCCGGTTTTTGTACAAAGATCGATGTGATTGTCCATAAAAATAATAGCATATCCGTTATCGATAACGGACGTGGGATTCCTGTCGGTGAGAATGCCAAACTGAAAAGACCGACACTCGAAGTTGTTCTTACCGTGCTTCATGCTGGTGGGAAATTCGGTGGGGACGATTCTGGTTATAAAGTTTCAGGCGGACTTCACGGGGTTGGTATCTCTGTTGTAAATGCGTTGTCAGAGCTGCTTTTGGTTCAAGTTAAGCGTGAAGGCCAAATTCATCAACAAGAATATCGCCGCGGTGTGCCTCAATATGATGTGAAAATCATCGGAGAAACGGAAGAAACAGGTACGACAGTTACGTTCCAACCGGATCCAGAGATTTTCAAAGAAACGACAGAATATGATTTCGATACGCTGCAATCCAGAATTCGCGAACTTGCTTTCTTGAATAAAGGCATCGAGATTAACTTAATAGATGAGCGTACGGATACGGTGGCAACGCATATGTACGAAGGCGGTATTGTGTCCTTTGTACAGCATTTAAATCGCAACCGTGAAGTCGTCAATGAATTGCCGATCTATGTTGAAGGTGCTAAAGACAATATTTCGATCGAGATTGCACTACAGTACAACGATAGCTATACCGAAAACATTTACTCTTTTGCTAACAATATCAACACACACGAGGGTGGAACGCATGAATCAGGATTCAAGAGCGCACTGACGCGGATCCTGAATGACTACGCCCGTAAAAATAATTCGATCAAAGAAAGCGACTCGAATCTTTCTGGGGATGACGTGCGCGAGGGTCTTGCTGCGATTATTTCCGTGAAAATTCCAGAGCCTCAGTTCGAAGGTCAAACGAAGACGAAACTTGGTAACAGTGAAGTTCGTGGTATTGTGGAATCCCTTTTCGCAGAGAAACTGCAAGAATTCCTGGAAGAGAACCCAGCCGTAGCTCGCAAAATCCTTGAAAAAGGTATTCAAGCTGCTAGAGCCAGAGAAGCTGCGCGTAAAGCTAGAGAATTGACTCGCCGCAAAAGTGCGCTTGAAGTTAGTGCCCTGCCAGGTAAACTAGCAGATTGCTCTTCCAAAGACGCTTCAATCAGTGAGATTTACATTGTAGAAGGTGACTCTGCAGGTGGTTCAGCTAAGCAAGGACGTGATCGTCACTTTCAAGCGATTCTGCCTCTGCGTGGTAAAATTTTGAATGTAGAGAAAGCACGCTTGGATCGTATCTTATCCAATACTGAAATCCGTGCTATGATTACAGCTTTCGGGACAGGAATCAGCGATGATTTTGATATTACCAAAGCACGTTATCACAAAATTATCCTCATGACGGATGCAGATGTGGATGGTGCGCATATTCGTACCTTGCTGCTTACCTTCTTATACCGTTACATGAAAAAACTAATTGAGACTGGCTATGTGTATATTGCACAACCACCACTCTTTAAGCTTGAGCGTAATAAAACGATTCGATATGCGTATAACGAGAAGCAACGTGAAATCATTATGCAAGAGTTTGGTGAAGGCGTGAAAGTCAATGTCCAACGTTACAAAGGACTTGGCGAGATGAATCCGGGGCAGCTTTGGGAAACAACTATGGATCCGGAAAGCCGTACACTTCTGCAAGTGACGATCGAAGATGCTATAGAAGCAGATACACTCTTTGATTCATTGATGGGCGATAATGTAGAGCCTAGACGTGATTTTATCGAGGAACATGCGAAATACGTGAAAAATTTAGATATCTAACGTCGTCCGTGACGTTGCAAACGATGTAAGCTTTCAGGAGGAACATTCATGAGCGAAGAATTACATTCGCAAGTCAAAGAAATTGACATTTCGACCGAAATGCGTACATCCTTCTTAGACTATGCGATGAGTATCATTGTCAGTCGCGCACTGCCAGATGTTAGAGACGGTCTGAAGCCGGTTCATCGCCGTATCTTGTTTGCGATGTCTGAACTAGGTATGTCTCCAGATAAGCCACATAAGAAATCAGCGAGAATCGTTGGTGAAGTTATCGGTAAATATCATCCACATGGTGATACCGCTGTTTACGAAACCATGGTTCGGATGGCACAAGATTTCTCCCTGCGTTATATGCTGGTTGATGGGCATGGGAACTTTGGATCCATCGACGGTGATATGGCAGCAGCCATGCGTTATACCGAGGCTCGTTTGTCGAAGATTGCTATGGAGCTTCTTCGTGATATTAACCGAGAGACAATCGATTATAAACCAAACTACGATGGCGAAGAAAATGAGCCCGTCGTTCTCCCTTCTCGTTTCCCGAACTTACTCGTTAACGGTAGTTCAGGGATCGCCGTAGGTATGGCAACGAATATTCCTCCACATAACCTAAGAGAGGTTATCGAGGGTATTCAGATGATGATTGAGAATCCAGATGTCACGCCTATGGAATTAATGCAAGCGATCAAAGGACCTGATTTCCCAACGGCCGGATTCATTCTTGGACGCGAAGGTATCAGATCAGCCTATACCACAGGTAGAGGCTCCGTTACGATGAGAGCTAGAACGGTCATTGAAGAGAATAATAATAAGGCTAGAATCATTGTGAATGAGCTGCCTTATCAAGTAAATAAAGCAAGATTAGTAGAGAAAATCGCTGAGCTTGTGCGCGAGAAGAAGATCGACGGAATCACAGATCTTCGAGATGAGTCAGACCGCAACGGGATGCGTGTGGTTATTGAGCTGCGACGCGATGTTAATCCTAACGTTGTTCTGAACAACTTGTTCAAACAGACAGCCATGCAATCCAATTTTGGAATCATTATGCTCGCTCTCGTCAACGGAGAACCAAAAGTTTTGAATCTTCGTGAGATGCTGCATTATTATCTTAAACATCAACAAGAAGTCATTCGTCGTAGAACCGAATTTGATTTGCGTAAAGCGGAAGCTAGAGCGCACATTTTAGAAGGTTTACGTATTGCACTTGATCACCTGGATCAAGTTATTGCATTAATTCGCTCTTCTCGTACAACGGATGAGGCGAGAGAAGGACTCATGACGACATTTAGTCTGAGCCTGGATCAAGCACAAGCCATTCTTGATATGCGTTTACAGCGTTTGACTGGTTTGGAACGTGAGAAGATTGAAGCGGAATATGTGGAACTCATGAAGAGAATTGCTGAGCTTAAAGCGATTCTTGCCGATGAGCAGCTGATTCTTGCGATCATTAGCGAAGAACTGAATGAAATTAAAGAAAAGTTCGGTGATGACCGACGTTCTGAGATTACAGTTGGTGAAGAAAGCATTGAAGATGAAGACCTTATCCCACGTGAAGATGTCGTTATTACGATAACGCACACTGGCTACATTAAGCGCCTACCGGTTACGACGTATCGGAACCAGAAGCGTGGAGGACGTGGTGTCGTCGGTATGGATACGAAAGATAATGACTTCGTGGAACATTTGTTCGTAACGAATACACATCATTATCTGATGTTCTTTACGAATAAAGGTAAAGTCTATCGTTTGAAAGCTTATGAGATTCCAGATTTGAGCCGTACAGCTCGTGGAACACCAATTATTAACTTGATTCAAATCGAACAAGGGGAAACCGTCAATGCGGTCATTCCTGTTGAAAGCTTTGAAACAGAGCAGTATCTGTTCTTTGCAACTAAGCAAGGGGTTGTTAAGAAAACACCAATTGATGATTATTCAAACATTCGTAAAGGCGGTTTAATCGCCATTAATTTACGAGAAGATGATGATCTCATTGGTGTGAAGCTTACGGACGGTAACCAGGGCATTATTATGGGGACCAAGCTAGGAATGTCCATTCACTTCCCAGAGAGTGATGTGCGTTCAATGGGCAGATCGGCTACGGGAGTAAAAGGTATTCACTTGGATGATGAAGATGCTGTCATCGATATGGACGTTGTTCATGAAGATAATAGTGTACTAATCGTAACATCCAAAGGCTTCGGTAAACGGACACCTGTTTCCGAGTATCGGATTCAATCACGTGGCGGTAAAGGGATCAAAACTTTAAATGTCACGGAGAAGAACGGTCCGATTGTCGGTCTTAAAGTGGTGCAAGAAGATGAGGATCTGATGATTATTTCCGCATCGGGTACTGTCATACGTACAAGCATGGACGGCATTTCTGTTATGGGTCGTAATACGCAAGGTGTTCGTCTGATTAACATACGTGAAGATGACGAAGTAGGGACGTTGGCTCGCGTTCAGAAGAATGAAGAACAGAACGAGTCTGAGGATGACGGCGACTGGGAAGAGTCAGCAGAAGCAACAGAGTCAGAAGAATAAAATGTAGGGATGGGGCTTACAAACCCATCCCTTTTACTTTACAATAAGAAGTATACGAAATAGTAAGGTGAGTGAATGACCGTGCCGACAGTAGCCGTTTCGCAATTAAAATATGGTGAAAGATTAGGCGATATTGTAATAACCAAGATGGGCAATACGCTTTTTCACAAAGGAAGAATCATTCAGGAGAGAGAACTCGAAATTCTGAAAGCATTTCTCATTCCTTCTGTTTATATTGAAGTTAAGAACGGCAATGAAGTGGAGCAAGTGAGTGAAGAGCCCAAAGTGAAAGAAGTTGAGGCTGTTCATCCGTTTTATGTGGAATATCATAATATGGTGAAACTGCTGAAGAGAGTTTTTCTTCTTGCTAATGGCGGACAACAGCTTCCTATTTTAGAAATACGGACAGGTCTCGAAACGCTAATTCGACATATTGATGCTTATAAAGTGCTCACCTTCACACCTAAGAATCGGAATCTACATGAGTATATTTATCATAAAAGCATTTTAGTGAGCTTAGCCTCGTACTCCTTAGCAAAATGGGCAGGTCTTCCGCAGAAGGATTTACTTCAAATTGCAATGGCAGGTTTACTTCACGATATTGGTACCAGCAAAGTGGATCGCACACTTCTGGAGAAGAAGACGCCTTTAAATGCTTCAGAAATGGACGAGATTAAGCAACATACACTGATTGGCTACCAGATTCTTAAGAATATGTCTGGCATTAATGAAGGTGTGAAATTAACAGCCCTTCAACATCATGAAAGAGAAGATGGTTCAGGCTATCCGCTCGGTGTAAAGTCAGATAAGATTCATATGTATGCCAAAATTGTTGCTATTGCTGATATCTATAACGCGATGACAAATGAGCGTTATTACAAAGGTGCTCTGTCGCCCTATGTAGTATTAGAGCAGTTGTTGAACGAATCCTTCGGTAAAGTAGATCCTACACTCGTTCAAGTCTTTATGAACAAATCTACGCAAATTAGTAACGGAACACTTGTGAAACTAAGTGACAACCGTGTAGGCGAGATCGTGTTCTCTGATCGCTCACATCCTACAAGACCATGGGTTAATGTCAATGGTACAATCGTTAACTTAACCGTCGAAAGAAATCTATTCATTCAAGATGTGATCGGCCATATTTAAAATACTCTAGTCAACCTTCACTCGCTGAGAGTGGAGGTTTTTTTTATATTGTAAATAAAACTTGCAATCCTTTCAGGTATTTGTTATATTACTCCTTGTCGCTTCGGCGGTCGAACGAAAGAACGAAAGAAATTTAAAAAAACTTCTTGCAATCGAGTAGGCCGATGTGGTATATTGATCAAGTCGCCTTTGAGGGGCGAAGGATTGATAAGGAAATAATTGATCTTTGAAAACTGAACAACGAGTGAGTAAGCACAGTCGGGCAATCGACTATAAAAGAGATTGCAAAATCTCGCTAGCATCAAAATGAGCATTTCAGCTTTTCTATTATGGAGAGTTTGATCCTGGCTCAGGACGAACGCTGGCGGCGTGCCTAATACATGCAAGTCGAGCGGGTTTATCCTTCGGGGTAAGCTAGCGGCGGACGGGTGAGTAACACGTAGGTAACCT